>JAYVSE010000038.1:0-71594 GCA_043775635.1 Planctomycetaceae bacterium
GTTGTGTTTTGAATTTTAGCGTGCAAATCATAACCCGAATGCGTAAGCGAGGGATCGCAGTGATCCCTCGCTTACGCAGCGGGTTACTAAATCAACAGCCCGCTAGTGCCGCGAGAACGAATTGATGCTGCTTGAAAGAATCGTAACCCGAAGCGTAAGGTTTTTAGCGTCAGGGCGGCAGTCGAGTCACTGGATTTGCCCCCATTCGCCGTAATTATGGGTTCGATTGGATTGACTGGCATCAGGGTTAAGCAGTATCTTACCCAACCCGACGCGGAGAGTACTGCGTCGACAACGACCCTAAATTGGTCGCCCTACAAAGGACGAAGCGCTGTGCAGCGGTGTGTAACCGGCCTGCAATGCTCTGACCACGGTGCGAAAAATCGCATAAAAGACGTGGTTTTGTGCCTGGGCGACAACCCTCATTGGAGAAACGATGTCAAGTAATATTGTCCCAGACATGATTGAAGCGGGTGTCCATTTTGGACATCGAACCAGTCTGTGGAATCCGAAAATGGCTCCGTACATTTTCGGTCGTAAAAACCAAATCCACATTCTCGACATCCGCGAAACGCTTCGTGGCTTGCTTCGAGCGAAGAAATACTTGAGCCAAGTCGCCGCAGGTGGCAGCTTGATTCTCTTCATCGGTACCAAGCGTCAAGCAGGTGAAGCGATCGAAGAACAGTCGCTACGTTGCGGGATGCCGTTCGTTTCCGAGCGGTGGCTGGGTGGAACACTGACGAATTTTCGCACGATCCGCAGCCGTCTGACCCGTTTGGAAGAACTGGAAAGCATCCGGGCTAGCGACAAGCTGGATAACTACAGCAAGAAGATGCAATCGTCGCTGACTCGCGAGTATCGCAAGATGTATCGCAATTTGAACGGTCTGCGTTCAATGAATCGGCTTCCCGAATGCTTGTTCGTGGTCGATCCAGGCAAGGAAAGAAACGCTATTCGCGAAGCCAAACGTCTGGGCATCACGACTGCAGCGCTGATCGATACCGATAGTGACCCATCGGACATTGATTTGCCGATCCCCGGCAACGATGACGGTATTCGTAGCATCGAAATGATCCTAACGCACCTGGCTGACGCCGTGATCGCAGGCAAGGGCCATTCCGCAGAAGCCGCCAAGGCTGCTGCGAAGCCAGCCGCAGAAGTTGTTCCCGATAAAGATCTGGAATCTGCGGAATTAGAAGCAACCGCTTCGTAATCCGCTTGTCATATGCATAACCACAATCGATACAGGAGTTTCCCATCAACATGACAACAACCACTATTTCGGCTGCTGCCGTGAAAGCGTTCCGCGAACGGACCGGATTACCTTTGATGGATTGTAAGAACGCGCTCATGGAGTCGGGCGGTGATGAAGAAAAGGCCTACGAAGTCCTACGGATGCGTGGCAAGCAATTGCAAGACAAACGTTCGGACCGGGAAACCGCGTTCGGCCGTTTTGGCCATTACATGGGAACGGACAAGACAGTCGGTGCCATGGTTGAGCTGTTGTGCGAAAGCGCTCCGGTAACCAGCAATGACCAGTTCATTCAACTTGCCAATGACTTGGCCAAGCAGCTCGCAACCGGCCCCGGTGCTGCGACTGCGGATGAGCTGCTTGCTCAGCCGTCGCCCAGCAAGCCAGGCATGACGTTGGCTGACCAGAAAGAAGAGATGTTCAATCGCATCCGTGAAGTATTTAACGTTGGCCGAATGGTCCGCGTCGAAAGTACTTGCGGTGGCTACCATCACAACGCGGGAACCACGGCAGGTGTGCTTGTAAAAATTGAAGGCGGTACGAATGACGCCGCGAAAGACGTTTCGATGCACATCGCAGCGATGAAGCCACAAGTGCTCAACAAGGAGGACATCGATCCTGCGCAGGTGACCAAGGAACGAGCGATCCTTCGCGAAGCAGCGATTGCTGAGGGCAAGCCCGTGGCGATTGTTGACAAAATGGTCGAAGGACGACTACGTCAATATTGTGCTGAGCGCGCTTTGGTAGAACAGCCGTTCGTCAAAGATGACAAGATCTCCGTTGGCCAATACGCCAAGAATAACAATATGACCGTCCATGCCTTTTGGCATTGGGTTGTCGGTGAGAAGGCGTAGTCCAGTAAACGAGTATTCCTCAGGCTCGCATGTAGCGGCGTCTCGCAGCAGAGATGCCGCTACTGTCCCAACTGGCGGCGTACGTCAGCGATGATTTCGCGAGGTACAAATTTGGCTAAGCGATCGTCGTCGACTGACATTCCTGCGATCTGTTTAAGCAGCGAGCTGCTGATGTGCACGTATTGATCATCAGCCATCAGAAACACTGTTTCAATGCCACGATCAAGCTGCCGGTTAGCCATCATCATGGTGAATTCACCGGCGATGTCCGTTAACGGACGAATGCCTCGAACCATCACTTTGGCTTTTACCTCGCGGACGAAGTCGACCGCTAAGCCGTCGAATGTCGCGATTTCAAGATTCGGCATGGCTGGCGTGATGCGGCGAATCAATTCGACACGTTGGTCAGGCGAAAACAACGGTTTTTTGTCGTTGTTAATACCGATCCCAACCACCAGCGAGCCAAAAAGATGGCTGGCTCTGCGAATAATATCCAGGTGGCCAAGAGTGACAGGATCAAACGAACCTGTGTAGACGGCCCTAACATCTGCAGTCATCAGAAAGTCGTGGGTTAGTAGGTTCCGGTTTTTGAAGTGGGATAGGCTTTCAGCCTGTCATTTTCAATGCGACAGGCTGGAAGCCTATCCCACTCATTGATCAAGCGTTGCTAAGTCTACCGCGCCGAGCTGATGGCGTTGAGCAGCCTTTGAATATCCGAATCGTTGTTGTAGGCATGCACGCTTGCCCGTACGCCAATGCCGCGACAACTAACAACGACGCTTTGCTCCAGTGCGACTCGCCTGATCGACACCGCGTCCGTATTGGGAATCGCAAACGTCACAATGCCACTGCGAAGGTCACGCAGCGGCGACCCAGTGATCGTGGCTCCTAGATCATTCAACCCTGCGATCAATTGGTCGGTGAGATCAAGAATGCGGTCGGCAATGGCACTTTCGCCGTGAATCTCTCGTACATGGAGAAACATCAGCAAGCTTTGTCGCAGAGCCCTCATGCCAACCATCGTTTGCGAGCCGATTTCGTAACGCGACGCGGTTGGTCGAAGATCGAATGCGGCGTGGCTAAATTGATGCGAAGCGCGAACGCTGTTCCAGCCAACGGGAACGCACTGAAGTTGTGAAAGGTGCTTTTCTCGAATCATAAGAACGCCGGCACCTTCAGGGCCAAGCAACCACTTATGACCGTCCGCAGCGAGAAAATCGATCGGCGTACGACTGAGATCAAGCGGAAAAACGCCAAGGCCCTGGATGGCGTCTAAAAAAAACAGCGAACCTCGCTGCTGGACCTCGTTGACCATGCGGTCCACATCCACGCGGTAACCACTTGCATAGCCAACCCAACTGGCCGCTACCACGCGGGTCCGCGAGTCGATTGCCCCGAGCAGCGATTCAACGTCAATTTCACCTGCATTTTCGTCCCCAACGACACGCACGTCGACGCCATGGCGACGCTGGTTGAGCCAGGGAAAACGGTTGGAAGGAAATTCACCCGCAGGCAAGACGATATTATCACCGGGCTGCCATCGAATACCCTCCGCGACCGCGTTAATTCCGAAGCTGGTGTTAGGGATTAATGCAATTTCTGCAGGAGCGCAAGTCAGCAATTTGGCGAATTCTGAACGCAGACGCTCATTTTCTTCGGCCCACTGCGGCCAACGCGTATCTCCATCCCGCATCGCCTCGTCGGCATAACCGGCGATCGAGTCAGCCGTTTGGCGTGGCAGTGGTGCGACTGCAGCATGGTCAAAATAGGCCCATTTTTCCGTGACCGGCATGTGGCTTCGCCACCAATTCCACGGGTCGCAGGCGAGCGATTCATCGCGTAAAAAAGCGGCTGAAAGACGTTCCAAGTGAACCTTTGCCGTGAGTTTGCCTGGATCGGGCGAAGCGGGATCGTCATTTGCTTCGGGTAGAAGAGAATTTTTTGATATGCCGGTCATTCGAGATTCTGTCTGAAGCGTTGCAAAATTTAACGGATAAATTGTTAAAACCGGAGCAATCACCCACATTTCGCGATTGGTCCCTATCGACTAAGTTTTCGTTTCGATGGTAAATGTTAACTTTCCTGCGGCGGTAACTATACTGCCTTCCGTCTCGTCCCAACTCTTTGAACGCCATCCCAGCGATCGTAGCCGAGGTTTGTGAATGCCCAAGGCGTTATGCCTGACCAGCCTTGTGGTGGCGGTAATCATTGTTGTCCTTTTCCTTGCTGATGCCGTAATGGGCTTCATGGGCATGGCCACAATGGCACCACTCCGCAGCGCGAATTTGATGATGGACATTACGTTCATCGTCACTGGGTCCATATTGGCGTACATGAGCTTCGTTACTTGGCGCGAGCAAAGGTAGGGTTACATTCCACCAAGCCAAGCTGCTCGCGGTGGATCTTCGTCCGAGACTGTCTCTAAACAAACTCGCTGGTCAATTGTACGAAGAACGCGGTCTATCGGTGCAGCTCGAATTGTATGCCAGCGATGCATACATCGATTTTGGCCTGAACGCCATTTTGTTTGATGCAGAGCGCATCGCGATCCTTCCAGCCCGATGCGTCGAAGACACAGGGAAGGGAATAGCAAAGTCGACTTTGGTTCCCGACGTCCAATACTGACTTCGTTAGTTTCGTTGGCGTATTCGTACCGATGGCCTCTCGTTCAAGTCGTCGGCATTCGTTCGACATGCCCTCGATGACATCGAGAATGGGCTGTTGATACGAACTGAGTACACCATGCCCGCAGCCAATCGTTTCAGTTCGTTTTCGATCCAGATTTTTCAATGATCAACGTTTTTTTTCCTGAGACGGGATCAGAAAGCAGCATCTGACGACGCGGTTTATGACCTGCCTTGCCGCGCTTGCGTATGTAAAAATCCTGCACACCAAGTACCGCTTGTCACTATCAGACCAAATCGAACGAGCCGTCGATGGCGTTGCACAGTTCTTTCCTGGGTTTCGCAAAGAGCCATCGTACGGCGAAGTCGGTTGGGGCGCTGCATGCTGGCGTGACGATTTTCAAGTCGAAGCCGGAAACCGCAGAAACCGTTACAGTCGCCTGGGGATAACGATTCGCCTCCTCCGTAAACCCAATCTTTGAATCGATGGACCTTAGGATCGGCTGAGTTAGTAACTCAGATCACGTCTAATATCTGACCCCCGCGAAGCGTCCCTCACGTTGATCGTTCAGTGCACATCAATCTCGACAGGAGTAACGATGCCAGTCGAAAGGTCATAGACTCCACCGGCTACAATCAGCTCCTTGCGCTGGATCATTTTGGAAATCACTGGGGATGCTTCGGCTAACAGAACGGCCTGGTTGCGTACGTTCTCAAGCACTGCCTTATACAGGTCGCCGTTCGCGGCTTTAACGGCCGGTCGAATATATTGAAATAGGCCGCTAATCTGGCCGGGAACTTCTGCGCCTTGCATGGTAGCCATAACGGCTCCGCACTGCGTGTGCCCAAGAACGTACAGAATACGAGCGCCAAGAATTTGAGTGCCAAATTCTAAACTCCCAATATTTTCGCTCGATGCGATATTTCCAGCAATTCGCGTTACGAACAAATCGCCAAAACCTTGGTCGAAAATAATTTCGACCGGTACACGGGAATCGGCACAGCCGAGAAAAGCCGCAAATGGCTTTTGCTCGCGAGCGACAGCGCGCACACGGGCCATGTCACGATTGGCGGTTAATGTTTTGGCATTGGCAAAACGCAGGTTACCGTCATAAAGTTGTTGCAAGCTATCGGCCAACGTGTTTGAATTCACAGATTCATTTGCCAGCAGCGAGGGACGATTTACGTTTAGTTGAATTGACATAGAATACTGCACCCTGTTTTATGAAACAAAAGACACGAAATGTGTTTCGTGTAAATAGTATCGTACTTAATCGTCGGCGACAAGTAGGATCGTGATGAAAAAAAAGAAGGTTTTTGAGAATGAAGACAAACCGGTCGAATCGTTGGAAAAGACGGCAAATAGCTGGACGTTTTTAACCAATCACACCCACGTGCTGCTGTGCCTTTACCGCAATCCCGATTCCACGCTGAGGGAAGTTGCCGGTTTAGTCGGCATCACTGAGCGGATGGTACAAAAAGTGGTTGCAGAACTACTGGCCGACGGGTTTATTTTGGTAAATAAGATAGGGCGGAGAAACAGCTATAAAATTCGCACGGGAATGAGGCTACGTCATCCGCTCGAGTCGCATCGTCAAATCGGGGAATTGCTCGCTCATTTGGCGCAGGATCGCGGCAAGTAGAACAAGCAACGCGGGTTCTATCACCGCTGATGATCGACGAGCATCGATCCGATAGGTCCATGTGCAAGTCAGAGCGACCGCCATTGCAGTGATAAAGGTTTTCTGGCGATGTCGCTCGAAGGCTATTTGGAGCTGCTGGATTAGTCAGCACGTCAAGTTGCTCCGGGCAAGCGTGGCATGACGCATGAGAATTTTCCGCCGGTGCTGAAGCGATTGGGTCTGGATCGCGACTCCTGGTGCGAGCTGGTGAGCGACTTTGGGAAGTTGTTTTGCACCGTTGCGGGACGGGCAGAGCAAGTCGACTTGCTGCGTAGCCATGATACGCATCGGCGTTATCACCTGCGGCGTCGCGCCCGCGAGTTGTTCGCGGATCTTACGCAACGTGTCCGAATGCTAAGCAATTCGTTGCTATCGATACAATCATTACTTACCGATGAGTTTCTTTTGTCGGAAAATAGGTCTCACTCAATTTCTTTTGACTCATTCAAATCATGCCGTAGTGTCCATGTAGAGAAATTGGCGAATCGGTGTTCGGTTCGCTGCCCGGTATTGATGTCTCACCGTATCGCTGCTCTGCGGCCTGTGTCCAAACGAGCGGGAGGCGACGTGACTCCTTACCAAATCCGAAGCCCGAGCAACCAGCATCGGTTGATCGCACCTCACCTCGCGAGCAAAGAACTATGAAGAATTTCGCAAACAGTATTGTTAACTTTCTCAAGGAAGAAGACGGCCCAACCGCTGTTGAGTACGCAGTTATGTTGGCCTTGATTGTTGTGGTCTGCTTGACCGCAATCACCAGCGTTGGAACAGCAGCAAGTGCTAAGTTCGCCGCTGTTGCAACTGCAATCAGCAACTAGTTAAATCTTTTGTGCTGCCACGGCAACGTGGCGCAACCGACCATTCCCCAACGGTTGGTGAGCGAGATCCCCTGTGAGTTTCTCGATTGCCGCCGCGGGGATTGGTGATTCAACCCCCTACAAGCCCCGCCTGAGTTACCTAAGCATGTATTTCCCAGGACTTCCCGCCGATGCTGCCGTTAGCGCGTGGCAGATCATCTGTTGCGCCGCAACGCTGATCACGGCGATGCTTAGTTGCATACTCCTACCTCGATAAATATTGAACCCAGCGAGGATTCGAGAATCCTGATCGCTGGAGCCAACAAACAAGTCATTCAACGCACAACGACGCCGCACAGGGAATATCGTCATGCAATCGCTTCTTGATACCGTAGTCGCCCATTGGCCCGTCTGGTTCGTGACGATCGTATTGATCGTCGCTGCAATCATCGACGGGGCGATCTTGAAGGTTCCCAATTGGCTAACATTTCCGTTCATCATGACCGGTTGGTTGTATGGACTCTGCAGTGGCGGCTTACCTGGCCTGGGTTACAGCCTGTTAGGCACATTTGTTGGCATGATGTTACTGCTGTTGCTTCGCAACATGGGTGGCATGGGTGCGGGCGACGTCAAGTTGCTAGCTGGCATCGGCGCTTGGCTTGGAACGGTCATCACGCTTTACGCTTTTGCTGCAACAACGATCGTCGGTGCTATCATGGCGATCATCATGGTCGTCTGGAGCGGCAACTGGTTCAAGCACTATGCCATGGCGTTTCAGATTCTGCATGAGTGGAAGACAATCCGTCGTCCAGCGGCCGTCGCCGCGATCGCTCGGGAACGAAAGCCAAGGATGATTCTGTTGCCATATGGTATTCCGATGGCGATCGGCTCGATTATGTACTTCGCGATCTCCGGTCGATTGATTTAGACTGCGCGACAGGCAGGGAGCGAATCGCTCGAAAAAACCGTCGCGAAGTGAAGCTGGGAAGCATAGACCAAATGGCTAGACCTCGCGGTTTGCGACGTTTGTGATCACGTGGTAACGCGCATTGCAGGGAATGATCCAACTACACCGAAATGTAGGTGAGAAGCGATCAAACCGAACCGCACGGATGCTCAGAAAAGTTTGCAAGTGACAGCAAATATCATTTCAAACATGTCAGTGACCGTAAGTTTTATTGATTGTTTCCAAGACAGATCGTTTGTAACACGGCCTGTAGAACTACTTGTAGGAATTGATCGGCGATGCGTAGCAAATCAATGTTCCTGATGATTGCCTGCGTTTGCGGTGCAATTGCAGCGGTCGGCGCTAGTCAATTGATGCAAGCGCAAGGAACGGCACCCGATGCGGCTGAAACGGTTGAGATCTTCGTTGCCACTCGCGTGATCAATGAAGGTGAAGAGATCAAGGCCGAAATGATGGCGCTGGAAGCATGGCCGGCAGACAAAGTCCCGCCAGGGGCATCGAGCGAATTGAAAAAAGTTGAGTCGCGATTCGCCGCACAAAAGCTGTATGCTGGCGAACCGATCATCAATGAAAAGTTGATGGATGATGAAACCGATATCACCGTTGCCATTCCCAAAGGCTTCAGCGTTGTATCGATGAAGGCAGACGCCGCCAGTAGCGTTGCTAACTTGGTTCGCCCCGGCGACCGTGTCAATGTGATGGCGTACTTCACTAAGAGCGACTTGATTCCTGAGACTGGCGTTCGCACGGTTCTAACCGGCGTAAAGGTATTTGCTGTTGATGGACGAACGGCACGCGACACCAAGCAAGAAAGCTCTGGAGCGGCGAGTACCGTTTCACTGCTGATTGATACAAAAGACGAAGAAGCGTGGACCTACGCTTCAGAGAACGGTCGGATTCGCTTATCGCTTGGTCGACCGGCCGAAGATAGTTTGCTTGGTGAAGGCGAAAGTGGTGGCCAAGCGTTCTTAAAATGGTTAGCGGATTATCAGGCTGAGCTTGCACTAGCAGCGACGGCAAAAGAAGCAAGTCTACCCGTTGTTGCATCTCAGATTACTACCACGACTCCAACGAAACGCGCAGAAGGCTTCAAGATGCTGAAGTTGCACGGTGGTGAATGGACGGAGTATGAGTTCATTGATGGCAAGCAAGTTCCTGTCATCAAAGCGACCAGTTCGGCGGGCGTTGACGTTAGTGCCACGGAGTCGATTGAAGTCCCGACGGAGAAACCGAACGAGCACAGCTATTTGAACGGTACAAGCAGTCCGTTCTTCGAACCTGCCAAGGCATCCGGTGGAGCGTCATTGCCAAACGTACCAAATAGTCCCGAGTCGATGCTCAAGGGCAATGTACCAAAAATTGACGGTCACTGAAGTTAGCGCATAGAGCTGCCACCGCGACGGATCGCAGCGGCAGCTAGACATAACCAAGACAATTTCGGATTTAGCCGAGCGGTCCAGCAAGGATGTAACTGCGATGAAAACCATTCTTAAGACCAAAAATTGCGCTACGTGCCTAGCTAGGTATGGCCTTGCGATTTTGCTGGTAATCTCGTTTTCGACTCGCCCACAATGCGCCATAGCGCAGGACGGCAAAACGCTCGCGAGCGCCGGTGTACCGGTTGGTTTCGACGTGACCGAATCGGTCCAGCGACTGGATATGATCGTCAAGAGCAGCCGCATATTGACTATCAAAGGTCGGATTCCAAAGTTTCAAGTTCATAACGAAGAAGTATTGACAGCGACACCGGTTTCAGAGAATCAGATCCAAGTGTTCGCTAAAATTCCAGGGACCACACAGCTAAATTTGTGGGATACGGATGAGAAGCTTTACACGGTTGATGTAACGATTGTCGCTGATGCGCGAGAAGTTGAAGGTATTCTGAGCAGCCAGTTACCTCAAGCCAGCCTGCGAGTCATGCCATTGGAAGAAAGCGCCATTGTTTCAGGCATGGTGACGAGTGCTGATGACGTCGATCGAGCGGTCGCGATCGTTGAGCAGTTTTATACTCGTGTGATCAACAACATCCAAGTCGTTGGTGTGCAGCAAGTACTGCTCCATACCAAAATCATGGAGGTATCACGAACGAAGTTACGTGACCTAGGTGTTGACTGGTCGTTGGTGGGTTCAAGTGGAACTCTACGTAATGCACCGGGAGGACTTTTGAGTGCGGCAACAGGCAACCCATTCGCGAACGATATTGCGACAGCACGCCTCACCACTGGCGATTTTAATGCGCTGATTCAAGCACTTCGACAGGACGATCTAGTCAAGCTACTTGCTGAGCCTACCGTCGTTGCAACGCATGGTCGCCCAGCACGATTCAATGTTGGCGGGTCGGTGCCGTACATTGTGCCAGGTAACAATGGATCCGTCACTGTGTCCTATGTTGAGTATGGAACATCCGTGGACTTCTTGCCTTTTGTTGTTGGGCCAGGACGTATTCGGTTAGAGGTCCGTCCCGAAGTGAAAGAACCTGATTCTTCGCGCGGCATTGTTTTAAATGGGGCAAACGTTACTGCGTTTACATCACGCTATGTAGAAACTGCAGTGGAGATGCAAGCTGGCCAGACATTCGCCATTGCCGGTTTATTGCAAAGCCGTACCGAGGCCACAACGCGACGAACGCCATTTTTTGGCGAACTACCCCTTGTTGGATCGTTGTTTCGACGTGTGAAGGAACGACGCAACGACGTTGAATTATTAATGACCGTGACGCCTGAATTTGTCGAAGCGATGGAGCCTCACGAGGTTCCCTGCGGTGGTCCTGGGCTTTCCACGACCAACCCGACAGACAAAGAATTGTACGTCAAAGGCTACATTGAAGTACCGAACTTGTATGGCGATTGCAATTGCCCAGAAAGCACGAATGGTGGCATGATCACGACATCTTGCGGGCCGAACGCGCCTCAGCAAGGCACACCTTACCAAGGTGCCATTGTTCCCACTCCCACGCCACGAAATGTTGGACAAGGGGTCTCTGTCGAAGCACCGACGCTTTAACAAGGAGCCGACGATGACAATTTTGGCAATATGTTTTGACGAATTACGTTTACCTGTGTTTTTGGTCTAAGTCTCATGAGCAACGTTTTACGTTTGGCGATGGTTGATCCGAACGACGGCTCGCGAGAGAAACTCAAAGCGATGCTGTTGACGATCGAAACCGTATGGTTAGATGCGGACTGTTCACGTTACGAATTCTTTCCTGACGTCGTAACGCAAACGAAACCCGATGTGGGGGTGCTGGCGCTCGATGCCGATCCAAGCAAGACCATTTCGCTGGTGGAACGCCTTTCCAAAGAAAATCCTGAGTGTGTATTGCTTGTGGTTAGCGGCAGCAACGATGGGCAGTTGATATTGCGAGCTATTCGCGCTGGCGCTCGTGAATTCCTGACACTTCCGCTTGCCAAGGAAGAACTTGAATCCGCGCTCAACCGAGTCAGCATCCAAAAATACGGTGCGGCTGAATCGCGACGTGGCAGTTGTGAAGTCATTGCCGTGGCCGGTGCGACGGGAGGCGTTGGCTGTACCAGTGTGGCGAGCAACATCGGTTGCATCTTGGCGAGCGAACCTGGTAGATCAGTGGCTTTGCTGGATCTCGACTTGGCGTTGGGTGACGCGGACGTCTTCTTGAACGTAATCCCAGACTACACACTCGCGGATGTCGTTCAAAATGTTGCGAGACTTGACATTCAATTGCTAAAGAAATCGCTTACTAAACATGCGTCGGGACTTTATTTGTTGCCACGCCCGGTTGAACTCCACGATACAAATGCCATTACCGGCGATAGTTTGCGTAAGGTGATTGGATTATTAAAGGCATCGTTCACTCATTTGATAGTTGACTTATCCAAAGGGTACAGCGAGGTCGATATGTCAGTCATGGAAGTGGCGAACAAAGTTTTGCTGGTAACGCAGCTTGACTTACCATGCCTGCGAAATGTCGTGCGATTGATGATGAGCTTCGAGGAAATCGCTGGCTTAAAACAAAAAGTAGAAATAGTTGTTAACCGTGCGGGATTAGATTCCGGACAAATCAGTTTGAAGAAGGCGAAAGAAACGATCGGTCGCGAAGTTTACGCGTTGTTGCCCAACGACTATCGCACGATGGTATCAGTTCGCAACAATGGAGTTCCATTGATTACTCAGGCACCGAAAGCTCCGATTACGATCGCGCTAAGGGAAATGGTCGCCAAGCTTACGGGTGAGAACGATGCACCCGAAACGGTTACCTCAGAAGCATCTGAATCGAACGAAAGCCGGTGGAAGAAATTCTGGCCTGGCAGCTCAAAACCAAAGGTATAAATTTTGGATCGCGAAGATTTATCCTCGCTTTGGACTTGTCAAAGCCAAGCCGGTCGTGAGCAACTATCTCGGCGTGACTCGCTCAATAAAGCGAAACCCATTGCCGGCGTGATCCCTAAAGTAGCCGATCGGAGCAATGTTTCATCGCTTTGGCTATCCGGCGGCGCGCGATTGCAGCCACCACACGAGCGTCCTTAGCATCACGCCCGTCGCACCGGCGTCGCGATGCGGCTTGGTTGACTCGGCAAACGCTGGTCCTGCGATATCGACATGGACCCAGGGGACGTTTTCGACAAATCGCTCCAAGAATTTTGCGGCGGTAATGGCACCGCCCCAACGACCATCACCCACATTCTTGATGTCAGCGACCTTACTCTTGATCTGTTCCCGATAAAAATCGAACATTGGAAGTTGCCAAACCAGTTCCCCTTGGCAATCGGCAGCGGAACGGATGTCGCTGCAAAGAGACTCATCGTTAGTCATCAGTCCAGCGACGTCTCGCCCTAATGCAACTGCGCAGGCACCAGTCAGTGTGGCAAGATCGACGATTGCCGTTGGCTGAAGCTGGACCGCAACATCAAGCACGTCCGCGAGCACAACGCGTCCCTCCGCGTCGGTGTTAAGGATTTCGATCATCGTGCCTTTGCGAGTTTCGATCACGTCGCCCAGTTTGAACGCGTCGCCGCTGATCATATTCTCAGCAAGTCCACAAAGTCCGACCACATTGATTGGCATCTTCATCAGCGCGATTGCACGCATCACACCAAGCACGGTCGCAGCGCCCGCCATGTCACATTTCATATCGATCATTCCATCGCTGGGCTTGATCGACAAACCACCGCTGTCAAAGGTCACGCCCTTGCCCACAAGCGCGACCGGCTGCAACGAATCGGCTCCACCACGATGATGCAAGATAACCATTCGCGGTGGCTGAGACGAAGCAGCACCAACGGCCAATAGCGCGCGGCAACCTTCCGCTTTCAATCGTTTTTCATCCCACACCTCGATTTCCAGGCCGACATCACTGGCAACTGCCTTCGCCGCCTCCGCAAAGAGGTCGGGATACATTCGGTTGGGCGGTTCATTGACGAGGCGACGAACGACGTTGATTGAATCGCCGATGGTCGTTCCAGCATTAATCGCTTCAGCCGAGAATCGCTCAAAGGCAATTTTCTTTGGCGCAAATACCTTTGGCTCGGATGCATAAATCGCTTGGCCATCGCAACCCGTGATCGACCCCGCGACCAACGCGTCGTGAAATTCGGTAGCAACGAGGGGATAAAGCGAGACGACAATGAATTCCCGTTGGACGTCGATTAGCCGTCGTAGAATCGTCGCACCGAGGTTGAATGCCTTGCCACGATCCATTTTCTCGGATCTGCCGACACCGACAATTAGCAACGAACGAGGAGCTTGCATGGCGATGCCCTTCAATGGCGGCATCGGCATCAATGTCAACTCGCCATAACCCGATTTGATGAAATCAGCATTGATCGCTTGAGTTAGCCAACCATCCGTCTGGCGATCGACGTCGGCTGCGGTGTCCGTCAGCGCTGCATCGTCCCCCACCCCCATCACCAAGCAATCGCAAGGGTGGGTAACCAGCGATCCATCAATGCTTTCAAAATCGATTTGCGGAATCACAGGCAAACTCACGATTAAGCACCTAAAAATAAAAAATAAAAGAGGGCGTTGTAAATGACAATTCAGCGAGGAACTTGGCGTTAGTGTAGAACCGCTTGCTCGGTTATCCTACTGGGCCAAAGTGCAGGCCAAATTGCAGGCACTGGCTGCAACAAGATATGTGCATTCCGTTCGATCCTTACGAAGTCAAATCCTTTTCCCATGAAACACCGCAGTACACGCGATGTCGTCGAAGATCTCCGCTTGGGCAATCGACTCGTGGAAGTCACAGAACCGGTTGATCCAAACCAGGAGATGGCAGAAATCCAGCGGCGGGTTTATTTGCGTGGTGGCCCGGCGGTGTTGTTTTCAAATGTCATCGGCTGCCGTTTTCCGATGGTATCTAATTTATTTGGGTCTCTGGAACAGGCGCGGTACCTGTTTCGCGACACGCTGGAGTCGGTGCGACGGTTGATTGAAGTCAAAATCGATCCCGCTGCATTACCACGAAATCCGTTTCGGTACGTTGGCACACCGCTCACGGCGCTGCGAATGTTGCCCCGCTTTACGCGCCACGCCGCAGTCAACCATTTCACCTGCTCATTAGCAGAGCTGCCGCAATTGAAATGTTGGCCAGACGATGGCGGTGCGTTTGTGACGCTTCCGCAGGTCCTCAGCAGCGACCCTCAAGCACCCGATAATCTGATGCGAGTCAATCTCGGTATGTACCGAGTCCAGTTGTCTGGCAATAAGTACGATCCTCAAAATGAAGTTGGCATACACTATCAAATCCATCGTGGCATGGGGGTTCATCACCGCGCTTCCATCGACCTTGGCAAGCCGCTACGTGTTGCCGTTACCGTCGGAGGTTCGCCAGCGATGACAGTGGCCGCCGTCATGCCGCTGCCCGAAGGATTGACGGAACTGACGTTTGCCGGAGCGCTCGCGGGGCGTCGCATCGCGATGCTGCGCGGTAACCATGCACCTGTATACGCTGACGCCGATTTTGCAATCGTCGGTGAGATTGATCCACAGGCGACAAAGCCAGAAGGTCCGTTTGGTGATCATCTTGGTTACTACAGTCTACGGCATAACTTTCCGTTCATGAAAGTGAAGCACGTTTGGCATCGTCGCGACGCAATCTGGCCATTTACCGTGGTTGGGCGACCGCCTCAAGAAGACACCACATTCGGGCAATTGATTCATGAACTGACAGATCCCATTATTCCGTCCGTCATCCCCGGTGTCCGCGCTGTTCACGCCGTTGACGCCTCTGGAGTGCATCCGTTGTTGCTCGCGCTGGGTACCGAGCGGTACATGCCACATCTGGAATCACAGCAACCTCAGGAACTGCTAACTCAAGCCAATGCGATTCTGGGCAACGGCCAGTTGTCTTTGGCGAAGTATCTGATGATCACTGAAGATCGGTCAGGCTCGCTTGATATTCACGACATTCCGGCGTTCCTGACTCACGTGCTCGCTCGATTTGATCCACGCCGCGATTTGCATTTTCAGACTCGCACCACGATCGATACGCTGGACTATAGCGGCACTGGAATGAATCGCGGGTCAAAAGTTGTGATCGCTGCTGCGGATCGAAAAATCAGAGAACTTGGGACAGAATTGCCCAGTGGACTTCGATTGCCGGCGGGCTTCACAAGTCCGAAAATTGTGATTCCAGGTATTCTGGCAATTCAATCGCCTCCATTCGTATCCGACCAATCACGACACGACATCGAGCGGTTTTGCAAAGAGCTAGTAGGCGACCGAGCCGGTAGTCAATTTCCGTGGATCACGCTCGTCGATGACGCAATGTTCGCATCCGCAACGCTTTCCAATTGGTTGTGGCTTACGTTTACTCGCAGCAACCCTGCGATTGATTTGCAAGGAATCGACAGTGCCGTTGTCGATAAACACTGGGGCTGCTGCGGTCCTGTTGTCATCGACGCGCGAGTAAAACCACATCATGCCCCACCACTGATTGAAGACCAGCAGGCACGGAAGAAAATAGACGCGATGGCCACGCGTGGCGGAAGCATTTCGCAGTACTTATGATCCGTACGCCATGGCACGGTTGCCGCTAATATCGGTTTCGATAGGCAGGGTCGGGAAGTGATCCTTGACTATAGGTCGGAACTTGACCAGTCCCATTGTACGACGGTTGAGCGTAGCCATTGGAAACTTGTGGTGCAGTGTTGTACGTTGGTGCAGGTGCATAAGTCCTGCCGTATGGATCGTTGGACTGAGGATACGGTGGCGCGACCGTCTGCCGCGTCGTGCCGTACTGAAGAGACTGTTGTTGCGCCTGTTGTTGCGACTGCCACTGTTGATACTGTTGCTGACGTAATTGCTGGTCGTACAGTTGCTGTTGAGTTGTGGGAGTTGGCTGTTGCTGTTGGTAATTCCAAGCGTTGTATTGATGGTTGGCTGGTACCGAACCTTGTGGCGAAGGTTGGGAATAATTCGGTGATTGAGCGTACCCGGCGGGAGCATGTTGAACTGGTAGGTGGTCCGCGTTGTACTGCCAGTTTCCCTGGGCTGGCGTTGCCGTCTGCTGCGTCGACGGAAAGCCGACCGTCGATCGTTGAGCGGTGGTGCCGTAAGGCGTTTGAGATTGTCCCTGGTTGGGGTGAATAAACTCAGAGGCGCTCTGTTGCCACTGCTGCAAGTTGCCCTGCGTATCGAAATGATTGATTTGGCTTCTCAATTCTGCGGCTTTGTTGTGGTCGATCGAGATTCGCGGCGCGCCGTTTTCTAAGTTGATATGGATCAATCCTGCACCAACGAGTGCTGGCAGCCCTACCAGCATCAGTTTGGACCCCAGTCGTGTGCTTGCAACTCCTCTTACCGGAGCTGGTAGCGCTAGCGAGAGCAAACCTGCGGCAGCCTGCGAAGTAGAACGTCGATAGGATCGTCGCCTTGAACGGACCAAAACGCACTTCTCCTGTTGGCCACACGGCCAGAATTTTGGCATGCACTCCTCCGGCATCTTGCACGGACGTCTGGGGACCGTATCAAATCCGCGACTGTAACGCGATAGCGAAAATTTCCACCCTTCGCCGATCGCCAGGATTCACCATTCTCGTTCCCTGGCTCTGCCCAACGCCGTGAGCAATAATTTAGCGTGTGGCGCGAGCCATCCGGTGACTCGGGCTTCAGCGAGGCCTGACGGCTCACGCCGTACCGCTAAAACGGTTCATTTTGCTGAGACCATGACGGGTTATTTGAACCTGAGGCGAATCCCAAGAACGAGAAGGTAACCTATTCCTTGGTCAATGTGCATGTTTGACGCAATGTTAAGCCCAAGCTGTATCCGGTTAGGCCCCAAGTTACGGCACTGGCCGGAACCGATACTTGAACGGTCGCCGTGGTGGCGGTTTCTGTGACAGCGACGGTGGCTCCGGACCCTAGTCCCACCAAGTTCATTTGGCGAATGGCTTCCGTTTGCGCTTGAGCAGCCGTCCCTCCGGGGATAATCAGTTTTCTCGCTCCTTCATACGATGCATTGCCCGCAGTTTGTCGCGCGAGATTCATTGCCGTCAGCTCAATGCCGCCAAAGAACAGTATGAGTAGTACCGGCACAACAAACGCAAACTCAACCGTCAGCGCGCCTTGTCTATTTCGCGTGGGTCGACTTCGCGTCGCGTGCTGTCGACTACGCGGTAATAGAAAAATCTTGCGCATGGTTATGGCTTTGAGTTTTAGGATCGTAGACCGCTGATCAGTCAGTAAGAACGATTGGCAATGACTTTGCTAGATCGCGAAAGGCTTGAGTCAACTGCGCCGAATCATTCGTCGGATAGTATTGGCCACCGGTCTTATTCGCCACCTGCGTCAAGGTTAACTGTGACGCCGTGATCATGCTAACGGTGTGAATTTTAATGCCTGCTGTTGCCGCGTCTTGTGCGGCGAGAACAGGGTCCCTGCCATCGTTCCATTCACCGTCCGTCATTAGAATAATGATTTTGTTGGATAGCGGACGCGAGTTTGTGCCCGTCAGTATCTGGACCGCTTGATCAATTCCCGCAGACATGTTGGTACCGCCGCAGATCGGTGCACTGGCGCGAGCTGTCATTGCAGCCAAAACCTGAGCTTTGTTCGTGTTCCAGTCAAACCCTGCCGATGCTGGCAACGCTAAGTCGGTTGCTACGACGGGATAAGACCCATACGGTGGCACGGGCAAATTGTAATTCGTTCCCCAAGTCACGACGCTTGTTCGAGGTGGGTATTGAAAGGCGCTTGCTTCTTGCAAGAACACGTTTACTGCGGCTGCTAAAATAGCCCAACGTGATGCAGTTGGGTGAGGACGAGACGAGTAGTTTTGCCACAGCGGACCCGATGCGGTATACGTTGATAGAAATGGGTTGTCTGCTGGGTATGAGTATTCAACACCCGTCATGTCAAACATCATCGAGCCTGATCGGTCGATACATAGGCAAATCTCAACTTCTTGTTGGCTCGCGGTTGCTTGCTGGGCTGCGGAGAAGTCCTGACGCCCTAAAACCGAGGGGAAAAACAAAGGCACGGCTGCGGCTGTTCCGCCGTTACCTACTTTGCCGCTGACACGAACAGAGTTGAACGGCGTTGAATTGGCAGCAAAGGCCCAGCTTCCATTGGCTTGTCCGGTTACTCGCCCCAAGGTCACGTCACTGGCGCTGATCTGAAACGGAATTCCAGCAACGTTGTTTTGGCTTGCATAGAGCACGGCTGCATTACGAGCCGCGTTTGCATCTTGAGTTCGTGCCAGCGCCTCAGCGCCTGCTTTGGCCGCCGAATCGGTTGCGGTTCGAAGTTCTGTTCGGACCAATTGTATGTATGCAAAATCAATCGCCAATGCTGAAACGGTTAGCAGGGCGATTAGCATCACGCCGATCAAAACGTGCGCGACACCTTGGCGTGATTTGCCAAAAAGCCTTTTCTTACAGGTTGTCTGGTTCAACATCGCAAAACCTTTCACTAACGAGCTACAGATGAGGAGGCACGATAAACGTGCGGAACTACTATCAAATCGCGATCGTGAGCTTGTCACAATCGCACCATCACGACAGTCGAGGTCGTGTTCTTACCGGTCATGAAACGCACCGGTCCGTAACTTAAGTTCGATGCCGGTGCGACTAACGTCACCGTAACCGCAGTCCCACGTGCCGTGGCGGTCGTCACGGTGGGCGAAAAAGTCAGCGTGTAATTGGTAACTTGTCGAATGTTCAGGATCTCGTCACAACGTGTTCTGGCGAGCGTCTCGTTAATGCCTGGGCGCGTGACGACTTTTGCGGCTTCATAGGCGGCCATGTTTAGCGATTGGCGAAGAAAAATCCCGTTTGATAATTCAATCGCACCAAAGACAATGGTGACAATCAACGGTATCGAAATTGCAGCTTCCACGGTCGCCGCACCAGCTCGAGACGCAGCATTACCTGCTCGCCTTTTGCTATGAGTCGAATTGCCTCGACATCGTTTAATTCGGAAACGTAAAAACACGCCAAATACTTTCGTTTGTTGGAGTTCACCACCTGATCTCTATGTCAAAAAGTGGGGGATAACGGCAAAATTTACTGTTGTTCTTGGCTGTCTCTTCTGGGTTTGAGCCCAATTAAAACGAATTTGCGGTTAGCACGCGTACTTTGAACGCCCTAGTCGAACACATGAATGACTTTCTGGTAGCACAACCTGTGTGTAGCTGACGCGTTGACCCGGGGCTGGTAAACTATTGGCAAAGTGTCTCCATGCTTGCTCCACATTCATCGCGTTCTTGTGCCTCAACCAATTTCTTCATCGAGTGTCACGCGTCTGGTTGGTGGACGCGTATTTGACCCGGCAACGGGCGAGCACGATTTGCGTCGTGACGTTTGGATCGATGGAGATCGGATTGTTGATTTCAGCAGTCTTGACGATTACGCTGCCTCAACTGCGAACACAATCAATGTTCAGGACTGTGTTTTGATGGCCGGTGGCATTGATCTGCATACGCATATCGGCGGTGGCAAGCTGACCATCGCAAGAATGCTGATGCCGGAATCTCGACCGAGCGATTTTTTGCCGACATCCTGGGCTACCGGCCACGCGTACACAACCATGGGTTATAGTGCCGCCTTCGAGCCAGCAATGATCGCTTGTAATGCTCGGCAAGCACATGCGGAAATGGCAGACACACCGCACTTGGATACTGGTGCTTATGTGTTGCTCGGAAATGAAACCATGTTGCTTCGTTTGCTGGCCGAGAAAGCACCGCAGTCATTGATTAACGATTATGTCGCTTGGATGGTAACCGCGACACAAGCGATCGGCGTAAAGGTCGTCAATGCGGGGGGTATTGATGCGTTCAAATTTAATCTTCGAGCGATGAATGTTGATACACCGCATCCTCACTATGGTGTAACGCCGGGTCAGGTGATTCGGGTTTTGGCGGCTGCGGTGCATCAAATTGGCCTCGCGCATCCCTTGCATGTGCATTGCAGCAACCTTGGCGTTGCGGGAAATATCGAGAGTACGTTGGCGACGATTCGGGCAGCCGACGGATGTCCGATTCACCTAACACACGCTCAATTTCACAGTTATGGAAACGGCGGGCAACAAGGTTTTTCGTCGGCGGCTGCGAAGCTGGTGCAGGCATTAAACGATTTTCCGAACGTTACCATCGATGTTGGCCAAATCATGTTTGGCCAAACGGTAACCGTCAGCGGCGATACGATGCACCAATGCGAAAATGTTCGGTATGCACGACCGCGCAAGTCAGTGCTGATCGATATCGAGTGTGAAGCGGGTTGCGGTGTAGTTCCGTTTCGATATCGGAACAAGTTGTTTGTACATTCGCTGCAATGGGCAATTGGCTTGGAATTGTTCTTGATGATCGATGACCCGTCACGAGTGATTCTGACAACGGACCATCCCAACGGCGGTCCGTTCACTAGTTACCCGCATTTAATTCGGCTGTTGATGGATCGTTCGTTTCGAGATACCGCGCTGAACGAGATCAACCCAGATGCCGCTGCATCGAGCGATTTGAGGGGAATTGATCGAGAGTACACGTTGCATGACATCGCGATGATGACCCGAAGTGCGCCTGCAAAGCTGCTAGGCATTGCGGGAATGGGGACGCTGGCTCCAGGTGCGATCGCTGATGTTGTTGTTTATGAAGATCAACCGAATCGCGAACGAATGTTTGCAAGTCCAAAGATCATGATTCGTCGTGGTAAAGTGCTTGAATTGTCCAGACGCAACTCCGCGGCGAATGATTCGTCGCCAATCCATAACACGGAATCTCAAAAAGTGACGCACACCGTCCGCCCTTCATTCGATTCACGATCCTTGGATAAGCTTTCGAGAATGCATGCTGAGTCGTCATCGTTTCGGATGGATCGACTGTGGATTTCGGACGATGAAATGGCAACTCAAATTGGTTCGCAACCCGTCGTGCATCCCTGCGGTACGCGACGCGACGAGGCGGTATCGTCATGACATTGACGATTGCTGGTGTCCCGGTCGACGACACGTTTGCAGAAGCATTTGACATGAAGGCCACGCGTCTGGTGATCACTGCTCACTCGTTGCAGTGGGCTCGCGATGCAGCGACTGCGATGACTGGCTTTGCGACAAGTGTGATCGCCTGCGGCATTGAAGCCGCGATCGAGTGTGAACTCACGCCTGAAATGACACCCGACAAGCGACCTGGTGTTGCTGTGCTGGCGTTTGCGATTTCAGGAAAGGAACTTGATAAACAGATACCAAGGCGTGCCGGACAATGTGTGTTGACTTGTCCGACGACGTCGCTGTTCGCAGGAATTGAAGGAGAGAAGCGAATACCACTGGGCAAAATGTTGCGTTACTTCGGTGATGGTTATCAAATCAGCAAGCGTATCGATGGACGAAGATTTTGGCGAATCCCAGTCATGGATGGTGAGTTTCTGTGCGAGGAAAATACGGCTCGCGTGGATGCAGTCGGCGGAGGCAACTTTATATTGTTGGGGCGATCACTCGACGCCGTCACCCGAGCCTGTCGCGCTGCGACAGAAGCGATCGCACCGCTACTAGGCGTCATCACTCCGTTTCCTGGCGGTGCGACCAGAAGTGGTAGTAAGGTCGGATCAAAGTATGCCGGCTTGGTCGCATCGACCAATGAAGCGTTCTGTCCAACGCTGGGTGGACTGGTCCCGCAATCGTTTGGAAGCGAGGTGGCCGCAATTCTTGAAATCGTCATCGATGGACTCACGCCTGCAGATATTGCGGGAGCCATGCGCGCGGGTATCAATGCGTCTTGCGAAACGGTTGGCCCTGAAGGACTTGTCGCTGTCACCGCTGGAAATTACGGCGGCAAGCTAGGACGCCACCATTTTAAGTTGCACGAGGTGCTGCAATGAATGGGTGGGAGTTAACGCTTATCGCGCCCCCTGAATTCGAACTCGATGCGTCGGCAATGTCGGCGATTGAGTCGTGTACAAACGAAAAGGAAACGTGTGGCATTTCGTTAAGGTCATCACGCCCTGGATACGAGTTGCTTGTTGGCGATCTATTTAAGGTCCGGTACCGCGCTGATGACCGGATTGTGATGACCGGCGACGTCAAGTTTATGCATCAGCTCGGTTTTGCCTGGAGTAGGCGAACATTGCTGATCGAAGGCGATGTTGGTTTAGGACTGGGCACTCAAATGCAAGGCGGGAGCATCCAAGTGTTAGGCCAAGTAATGGATTTTGCCGGATGCCAAATGCGAGGCGGTGTCATCCGTATCTCAGGAGACGCGGGTAACTTTCTCGGCGGTCCACGACCGGGTCGTCGTAGCGGGATGAGCGGCGGTCGGGTTGTTGTGACCGGTAACGTTGGCCACCATCCAGGTCACTGCATGAGACGTGGAACGATTGTAATGTTGGGAGACTGCGGCGATGGCATGGCTACTGACATGGTTGCCGGAACGATCGTTGCTGGCGGGAATGTTGGTGAATTGGTCGGTGCGGGAATGCGTCGCGGAACCGTGGTTCTTGCCAGGGCAAGCGAGATCGATCCCGTTTGCTTTACCTCACCGCGCGACGTCAGTCTAAGCATCTCAAGAATACTTGCGAATGATTTGGTCCTGGATGCACCGGAGATTGCAAAGGTATTGAACGGCCCAGTGAGACGCTGGCTGGGCGATCGCAGCGTTGGTGGCCTCGGCGAAATCCTTGCCACTCTAAGGTAACGGGACGACAACGATGTTCGTCCGGTAGCGCCGACCGCCGCGACTGATGATTACGGGGACTTCTTGCCCAAGTGGCGTTAAGCCGACCTGTGTGACCAAGTGATCATCGTTGTCGACGTTTGTTCCGTCGAATTCGAGAATTACGTCGCCACGCATTAAGTTGGCTGCGGCTGCGGGTGATCCATCTCGAACGTCTTTCACCAATGCCCCGCCTGCGAATCCGTTGCCTCGAATTGCATCGTTGGACGTGAAGTCCGGGTCAAGCGTTACGCCAAGGTAGGCACGGCGAAGTTTACCGTGAGCGACCAATTCCTCGGCAACACGAATCGCCATATCGATCGGAATCGCAAAGCCGATCCCTTCACTGCCGCCACTGCTACTGGCAATGGCTGTATTGATTGCGACCACTTCTCCGCGCAGGTTCAGCAGAGGCCCGCCGCTGTTGCCAGGATTGATGGCAGCATCGGTTTGAAAGAAATCTTGCAACTCAATTCGCTCGGTTCCCAATGTTAAATCGCGTCGCCCTTTCGCACTGACAATACCAAAGGTAACGCTATGGCTAAGTCCAAACGGACTGCCAATCGCGAGCACAAAATCGCCAATTTGAACAGACTTGCTGGAACCCATTCTGGCCGCCGGCACATCGGCATCAATACGCAGTATTGCGATGTCCGTGCTGGCATCAGCGATAACCTTGCTCGGGCGAAGTTCTCGTCCGTCACTTGTTCGCAACATAATGTCGTCGGCAGCCGCACCGACGATCACATGGCGATTAGTAAGTACCCAGAGCTGATTGTTGATCGTGATCACGGCTCCTGAGCCGGCCTCATCGAAGGACTCAGTTCGTCCTCGCGCCTTCTCAGTCTTACGTGCTTCGATATGGATCACACTTGGCCGGACGAGTTCGGCGACCCGCTTCACCAAGTTCCCCATGCGATCAATCATTGCAAAGTCATCAGCCAAGTCTGCATACAATTTTTCTCTGTCTTGGTCGAAGGACGATGCACTTGGTGCCGTTGAGCCAGTACCGCGCAGGTCGGGAATGGTTGACGATGGTGTTTGCCTGGAGATCGCGATATTGTCATCGCCAACTCTCATTGATCGATACGGAGCACCCGGATCTTGGGCCGTTACAAACGGGACGGCCGTGATCACCAACGACATCGATACGAATCCACGAAGCATTACGGCAAATCGTGAGCGTGAATCGGACTGGGAACGAAATGGGGAGCTTAGCATTGGGAGCATTGGACCAGGCATCGAAGTCGTCTTAGCGTTGGGAGGTGCGATGGATCGCTTCATCCTATGCATCGACCATTGATAGGTCACGAGTTTTGTTCACTGTTGCTAGCTAGACGCCGGAGCGGCAATCCCATTGATCGATACATGCGTTGAATTGCTTTCGTTCGCTTTGACACATCCTCGGTGAATTCAAAAACGAAAAAAGCGGTTGATTTTAAAAACCAACCGCTTGACAGCCCATGAATGTAGGTTTGGCGGAACCGTTACACGCGATCGGCTTGGACGTTATCGAAGACGCGATTCCAGCTAACTGGGCCGGCGGATGTGTTATCTTCTGCTTTACGGCGACAAGCGATGCAGTCCGTCACATAGGGAACCGCTTGCAAACGTTGTAGCGGAATCGGCTTGCCGCACATGTCGCAATCCCCATAGGCCCCTTCGTCCATGCGCATGATGGCGTTGTCAATCGCAGTCAATTCGCGACTTTCGACTTCTACCAACTGGCTATTCACTTCATCCTGGGCCGTGTCGCACGCGGCATCAAGCACGTCGCCCGATGTCGCTGCATGTAGTTCGCGGAGCATGCTGAGATCACCCTCTAAAGCGCGAGCCAGCGCTTCACGTCGTCGAATGAGCGTCTTTCGCAGTTTAATCAGCTCTTCTTTTCGAACCATAACCGTTTGTCCTTTTATCGCTAACCCAGCGTTATTGGCCCCACCCTCGGTACTCGCGAGTCAAGGTTGCAGGGAAATTCAGTCTTAGTCATCTGGCTGACAAGGCTGCCAACACAACTGACTGCGGTTGTTACGTCGCCAAAGTAAACCTTGTTTGATCGGTTTACAGAATTGACGTTGCAAATCCGGTGCTCGAACTATAGAAGCGACTGGCCAAGAAACATCGCCCTCCTTTAATCCATTTTCCCGGAAAATGATTTCCATGGTCGTAACGTTCCGATTACGCAGTATTTGCGGCGGATGGCTGCCTTAGAAACCATTCCGGAAAACGAGCTCAGCGATACCGGACAGTTCGGCGACTTTAACGTCACCTGAAAAAGCTTCCCATTCAACCCATTCCTCCCAAATCAGACTCATTGGCTTCAGGAATACGGTAAAAATAAAATGCAGCTCCAATCGGGGGGTTAGTTTGCGTATTCATAATCAACTTGGATGCCGATATAAGACGACGCGGACCTCCGTATGGTCATCGCTCTCCGACAGCTTGAAGGAATGGTAAGTTGACAACCGAAACCACTTTTGCCGACCAATCGGTAAGCGACGAACGCTTAGGTGTTGCCGGGCTAGCTAGCGTTTTGCACGAGATCGGCAGCATCGAATTTCGCGTCATTCGCACCGGCTTACCTGCTCGCCGGATGAGACTAAACACGACTCGTTGCACACTTGGAAGCGGGGAAGGCTGTACGGTCCGACTCAATGACTCGTCGCTTCGACCAATGCATGCGGTCATTTTGCGAGACTCCAAACGGGTTTTGTTGCGAGCTTACACGGTACCCA
This sequence comes from Planctomycetaceae bacterium, assembly GCA_043775635.1. Lineage (GTDB taxonomy): Bacteria > Planctomycetota > Planctomycetia > Pirellulales > Pirellulaceae > UBA6163. The sequence continues at coordinate 26,024 of JAYVSE010000038.1, forward strand.
TTGAGGTCAACGGACACCTAGTCGGCGAGACATTTCTTCATGTAGGCGACCAGTTCACCCTTGGTAGCTACCATTTTGAACTGACTGAATCTCCGGATTCATTACCACCACGATTAGTCGAAAAGCAGCCCCCTTACGCGTCTCCCCGCGTCCCTCGCCCTTCGAATAAACCCGAGTCGTATGATGCGGATACACACGAGAATCTATCAAGCTGCTCAGAACTTCCCCTGCGCGTCGCACCGACCCCCATGTCGTTCACTGATAGTGCCGCTCCTGAGGTTCCTGACGAAAAGCAATCTCAACCGAGCCCCGTCCGAGGCCGAATGTCGTTTGTGGGTGGCGGCACCTATGTTTCCGAGGCACTACAAGCGTTCTCAACCTCGTCGCTCGATGCCAATCGTCTCGACGACGTTCGCGCTCGTAGTAGTCTGCGTGCTGAGGCAGACAAACTTCGTCAAGAAGTAGAGGCTTGGCGAACGCGTGAGCAGAGCTGGCAAGAAAAAGACCGGGAAACCCAGGCTGAACTTGATGATGCCGTCGCTCATTTTCATCAGTCGCAGGACCAGGCGGTCGAAGCGGGCAAGGCGGTCGCGGAAATGCGAACTCGCATGTCTCAGTTGACCCACGAACTCGCAGAATTAGCCAACGACTCCACCGAATATCGCCTACAAGCTTCACAGCGACAAGAACGCCTTCGCGAAGCCGCCGATGCTGCAAGCCAAGCAAGACTGGATTCCTTGAAGCAGCGTGACGAAGCAAAGCGGGAGTATGAAGAGGTTTCCCGTGAGAGAGATTTGCTCCGTCGCGAGCGTGATCAAATCCTTGTTCGCCACAATTTTACCGTTTGTGAACGAGATGAGGCCATTTCGCATAAGGAAGTCGCACTAGCCGATCGCAATCGCTTAACACGTGTCAATGAGGAACTTGGTCAACATCTAAAGCGATCAGGAGAAACTCATTCCGAAATGTCGGAAAAGCTTCGGCAGCTTAGCACTGAACTCGACCTTTCTGCCGAACAATTGCGTGCTGCACGAACTGAATTGGCTGCAGCCTGCGCGCGTGTCGAAGCCCTTTCGCTGGAAGCTTCGCTCGCTCGAAAACAACTCGTCAATCGAGAACAACTAGAGAGCGAGCACTCGCAGGCACAAGAATCTCACATTGAAATACTGCGTAGCGAGGTTAAAAAATTAGAAGCGGACTGCGCAGTGGCTCGCTTGCAGGCGTCTTCCGCAGCGACCGATCGCCAGTTGGTTGACTCGCTTCAGTCTCGCTTAAATTTGGCTGAATCCGCGCAAAGTGCCGATCGGTTGAGCTGGGAGCAAGAAGCGACAGCATTACAAGAAAATATCCAACAGCTTGCTGTCGAACTCGCTTCCGTTACCGGTCGTATGAGCCAGGCTGAGGCTGAACAAGAAGCAACGAGGTCGGAGCTCAACGAGGCGTATGCACGGTTGACCACAGTGCGGCATGAACTCACGGTTCGGCCAACCTTGGAACAATGGGATGAACTGCAAAGCCAACTTGCGGATACGGAAGCTCAGTTGACTGAAACGGAACAGCAACTTGGGCGAATTCGTCGAGACTATGACGAATTACTTGGGCGTCAGAAGGTAACAGAAGCGGCTCTGTTGATGAACAGCGAGCCGACAGCGACTGCAGCGGGCCACGTGGAAAGCACGATCAGAATGGAAGGCTCATGGCCGTCCAATGCAAATGAAGTTGCTGACCGATTGCAAAGCTATACGATGCACGATGAGTCACATCGATCTTCCCAACCCAGTGGCATGCCAGCAATCGACTTTGTAGCGTCACATTCCAACGAGGCTACGTTGTCGGATTTAGGCGACCGAGCTTTGGCTCCGCTGCCAGCTACGGAGCCCGCCGTATCCAATGAAAGCCTTGAACTTGGCTCATTGGCTAAACGATTGATTGCACAGTTGAACGAGGCGAAATCCGTCGAGACTCTGGATGAAGACGGCTCTACATCCGTTTCGCAATCGCATGGTGCATGGATAACATCTTCTGCCGTTTGGGATCGAGTTTCTGACGACGCTGCGACCACAGGTTTTGCCGCCGATACCAGTAACAGCTTGCCCGCCGACGATTATGAAAACGACGATTATGAAAACAAGGAACTGAACGTTGGCGGAACGTATGAACGGCATGCTCCGTGGCAGCCAGTTGACGCTCCGTCGATCTGGAACTTGCATTCACCATTGGATTCGGAAGGCACAGAAGATGAGTCAAACGACGATCATTACTCTGAGAATGCTATTGGGCTTGATGTCGAGATGGATGACGAGGAGCCAATTGATCAGACATTTATGTTGTCCGATACAGGGCGCGTTTTCGACTTTCACGCGGACGTCGAAGCCCCCTTGGATCCGCCTGAACGGCACGAATCAGTTTCTGTTCACGAAGAAACGACTTCACCCGAACCGGCGGCAGATCCAGATGATGATTCGATCGAAGCGTACATGAACCGTCTGTTAAAACGGGTTCAGGGACAAAGCGGTTCGTCGGGAGAAGTGGTCAGTCCGAAGCCGGTTGTTAAAAACTCCGTTGAGCGTTTGGCACCAAAAACGAACGCCAGCGAAATCGTTCCTGAGCTAGTATCGAGCCCAGTGTCCCCAGTGAAGCCGATTGCAACTGTCGATCCCAATACACCTCTTTTTCCACGAAGCCAATCGCCAGAAAATGCGAGCAATTTGGCCGCGATGCGAGAGATCGCTAAGGCGACGGCGGACAATGCAATCTCGCAGAGTGTTCGTGGTCAAGCGCAACAACTCAAGTCGCGAGCCGTAATGGATTTGTTGCAAGCGGGCGTGGTGCTTGTTTGCGCTGTTGCCTTCTACACCTGTGGACTTAAGATCACTAGCTTGAGATGCGTTTGGTTCACTGCAGCCGGACTTGCCGCAGCGCTCGCATTTTTCTTTATCATTGACATGCTAAAAAAATTGTCGATGGCAAAAGCGACGTACGATCGAGCTAACTCACAAGCGAGCAGCAACTTCACCGAAGAAAGCTAACGAGGTTGCCATAGGTTTGAATGTAGGCTAGCGAATGGTCTAAGACGGCGTCGTACTCAAGGTTCTCAACATCAGCTCCGATCAATTCGATCTCTATCCAGCGATCGTATCCGCCCGCTGCAAGTGTTTCAAGAATTTCTGGTATCGGAACATTTCCTTCTCCTAACAAGCATCGATTCATCTCACCAAGCGGGCTGTGACGCGCGTCACCCAGTTGAACCAAGTGTAAGTGCGAAATAATCTCAGGCAGCCAACGATGCATGTCGCCATCAAACCCAAGGTGATACGTATCGAGAACTAATCCGATGTTATCGCTGCCAACGGCGGAAATGACGTCGAGGGTCGAACGAATATCATTGACAAAAGACCATTCGGCTCCACAACCTGGATGAAATGGCTCGATCGCTAGCTTCACGTTGTGAACCATAGCCGCCGCGTTGATTTCTCGCAGAGCATCACAAAGTGTTTTGTACAAATGGCGTTTGATATGGTTATTACGACCACCAGCAATGATCACAAGTGTGTCGGCACCCAGCATTTCCGCATCGCGCACTGCTTCGATGGCATCTTCAACGGCGTCCCAAAAGCGTCGACCATCGCTTCCTGTAAATCCACCCGCCCATGACAGAGAAGATACGCCGAGCCGATTCTCGAACAGCAATTCGGCGGTTTGTTCGAGCTCTTCGTGATCGATTTTTGGGCGCCAGATACCGATTCCCCCAAATCCTCGTTGGGCAGCGGCAACGACTTCCTGTTCGATTGCCCATCGCAATGTCGTCAGTTGGCTGATCGCGATCTGTTTCATCCGTGTTTCTCGCGGTGTTGTCGGTCCTGCAAGCGGAGTGGCCTCAGCCACGACGCATCTCTGGCGTTAGTATCGCAGGTTTCGTCGCCTACGAAAACATCAAGATTTAGCCACCCATGTAAGGCAATCTTCGGCCTTGACGCCGAGCAGAAGCTAGCTGTTGACTGAGGTCTTCCTGAGATACGGGAACAATCGGTATCGTGACCAGCAACATCACATCAACTTCGTTCCCGCCCCGGCGTTTAGCAACCATCTCAACTTCTTCTTCAAGCGCGGCAAGCCATGCTGGCATGTCAATACCAACTCCGGTGGGATGCATGGTTAATACTTCTGCTTCACGTTCAAGCAACTCGAAGGTGGTGCCTTCACGGTTCGCTTCCGCGTCAAGCGTTGCGGGTTCCACCAATGCACGCATTCGATCAATGGTCATCGGCTGGACAAAACGCTCCAAGATTCGATCGGCGATCGTCGGCATTCGCATCGCGTATTCTCGCTGCAGACTGCGCAGCTTAGCGACATAAATATCTGCCTTGGCCCCAATTCGTTCGGCTAGGCTACTTCGCCAATTCCCAGCAGCTTGTTCAAAACGACTGCGAACAAGAATTTCGTGTGCCCAGATCACTGGTTTGAGGTTCCAAGCGACACGTTCATAGCGAACACGAAGACGCAGGAAGTCATGGAACATATAAATCAAATCACCGCGGTCGCTTTGGGTAGTAGTACTGTTGTAATCCAAGAATTCAGCGTGATGATCGAGAATTGACTCGAACACAAGCGACAACCAACGATCCGCAATTTCCGGAGCTAGCACACCGCTTTGCAAATCTTCAAATAACTGCGTTTCCTTAGCTTCGTCATGCGATTCCAGTACTCGCTCAATCCATTTACCGACCCCTTGATGGAGGATCGCGCGAACATTGGATAACTTGAGAAATGACTGGGTGAAAATCGGATCACCATACTGACGGATGAACGCGACTAACTGTTCCCATTGTGCTTCATCGGCGACAATTTCCAATGACGATAGGCGCAGCGTCTGGCTATGCGACAGCCAGCTTGCGAGCATCGTTTCCGTCAACGACTCCAGCATGGTGATCAATTGCTTCGTGCGTTCGTTTTTATCCAGATCGGGCCAAGCGCTGACCGATGCGACCAACGATGTAACCAACGATCGAAAACCAATCCGAAACAAACCATCAAACTCGGTTACCGCACCGCCGCCGATCGGATTGTGTTGCTCCATCAGGCGTGCCGCTTCGACCAAGCGGCACGCTTCGACGTACAGTCCGCTTCGCGGCATGCGATGTAACAAATGATGAAGCATGCGTTGGCGAAGCCGCGCAACAAAAATCTTGACCGGATCGCCACCGCGCGACAGCGGAATGTAGAGCAACGACGATTTTCGAATCGATTCCAACATGGATGAGAACTGCGACCGCGCCGCGAGATGATCACCGGAGACCAATGCCGCGAACATTCGTACGGCGCTGGCGTCATCGGCGCTCATCAAAGATGCCGGGTCGTCTTCTGGCAAACTTACGTTGGGTGAGACGATTGCTGCGGTCTCGGTTGCCTTTTTCTTAGTGCTCCGCGCGCTCTCGTCAACGCGTTTCTTCTTACGCGACTGTTCCGCGATCAAGACTCCCGTGATCACACGTCGTGCGTCAGACACTTCGACCGTCGTTGCAATCACGCGTTCCAGCAATGAATCGCGGCTCAATCGACGGCGATCATAAATTCGCATCGAATCGTTATCGGAGCCTTGGGGGCTCACCCGGTAAGAACGGATCGAGTCGAGCAGTTCTAATAACCCCTCACGATTGACCGCCGCGCGGTTTACCCAAGCGCGGAGTGCAGCTAAGCGATCGGATCGGGCATCGTCAGTAGGTTTTATGTTTTCTTTGGACGCTTCTCCGCCTGTAGCGTACCCAATGTCCGCTCCGATCGCCCACAACCGGGCGAGTGACTCGAGGAAACTTAAATGATCAGCAATTCGCTTTGCTTCTGATTCAAGATCGTCTTCCGCTTCGTCGGTGCCTTTGCCATCACCAAAGATTGGGGCGTCGTTACCGTCGTCGGTCGTGTCGTGATAGGTGACATCTTCGTAGGCAGCGTCAAACAGATTACCTTTGGTTGATTCGTCAGCCGAGTCAACATCATTTGAATCAGCGCCAGCAAGTTCCAAATCCCAGTTACGTTTTTTCCTCGTTACATTGCCGAGCGAAAATGTGGGTGCGGACCAATACTGTTCCGCATTTGCTTCAAGAAAGTCAAAGAACTTTCGCGCCAATGGCCATGCGTTTTGGATTGGCGGGTCATCATCCCTGATCGTTTCTCGCTTCGGCGCGTCATCATCGCCACCGGATGTATTGATCTCGTCTTGTTGGATACCAGCCGCGATACGAAGCCGGACAAGCCAGCGAACCGCGAGGTGTGGCAATGAACTACCGCCGAGTCGTAGACCGATTCGCGGTGCATTATCAAGCCAATGAATCAGCAGCGCCATGGATGCTATGAAGTCCTTACGGTCCAACATCGCGTTAACCACGAGCGCGTAGGCACGAGGCGAATCAAATAGGTCTGCATGCGGTGCCCAAAACTTGACATCCCCAGCGGCCGCGCCGCCTCGGTGCCATAACTGAAGGGCGCGAGCCACTAGTTTTGCAGATTCGTAAGACTCCAGCGGATCAACCGCTTCAACCGATTCGACGGTGTGGGCTGCATATTGTCGCCACCACTTGGCAATCGAAGCGAACTGTTTATCGATTGCTGCGAACGTTTCTTTGTCGTCTCGCGCAGCCGCTTCGCTCCAAACCCGGGCCATGTATCCGAACAGTTGCTCAACCAGATAGACCAAGTCGTTGACGCGGTGGTCATGGATGCTGTTTTCTGGTCCTGGGAATAAGCTAAAATTGCCACTGAAATACAGGATGTTCCACGGATCGACGCAGGCACCACAATCGATCGCTCGCAGCAGCTTATCAAAGACTTTGCCCGGCACTTGAGCTGCTTCGGCGAGGTCACCGCAGCGAAGCGAACGCAAACCACCGGACATCAAGCAATCGATCCGGCACATCAAACGAGCGGACGTAACGGGAACGGAATCAGCTTGTTTAATAGCCGAGTCAGGGTGTCCCATTCTCGCGTAGAGCCGAGCCAGTTGCACGTGTTGCATTTGCTTGGCACGTAATTGAGCGAGCGCTGCATTAAGGTGTTGCCTCGCGGCTCCAAACGGTTGTCGGCGCTGGCGAACTTCTAATTGCAACCTTTCGCGATGTCGAGTTGGTAAGCGTTCAATGCGATCGTGATAAAACTCGTCCCGATATGATGCGATTGGCTCCATCAACGACTTGAGCGTCACGTCGCTTGAGTATGCTGCCGGGCCCCAACCGCTGATACCGCTGCCCATCAGAATCGTTCCCGCCAGAACCGCAGCCGCTTCTTCGAGCAACTCTTCCGCTGGTGATTCCTCGTTGGAGTCATCGCGGACTCGGTCCAATAACGCCGTGAGCGTGACTTCTCTGACAACGTAGCGAGTGAAGTGACCATCCTTGGAAACGCGATCGGGATCCCATTGGCCAAAGATGTAATTGGCGCGACGGTGAACGGGGTGATCAAAATCATAGGCACGAGGATCAAACGCAAGTTCCAGTAATCGCTGTGGATCGAAGGATGCGGCGCGAAGGATGTTGGGATCGGCTTGCATCAATGAAGCGACGGCACGTTCGACCAGTTCGCGATAGGGGCCGTCGGTGCAGCCTGCATTGGCAATGAATAGCGGGACGGGACGAATGTATTCACCGGGATATGGCTGCCCCGGGGCCTTTTCAAGTCTCGGCACGGGGCGATAGCCGACGTAATCGTCGAGACGATCGAATGCTTCGGCGATGATGGCGGCGTTGTCAACGATCCCTAGAGCGATCGCTTGCAATAATGATTCAGCAACACGGCCTAGAAAAAAGCCGCTGAATACCGATTCGGGAGCCTGGTGAAAAAGTAAGTCTTTATGACGATCGAGATAGGCGGGAAGTGTTTCACTGAAAAGCAATCGAATGAGCGAAAACGTCTGCTCGTAATGGGAGGGAGTCGAGGCGGTTTCAGTGAGTTCCGCTGTTGTTTCTTCCAGCCATTGTCTGATCACCAACCACGCGGGCGGTCCTGACAATGGCTTGCCATGGACCGCAGACGCGTAGAGAGTGTTCCAAGCAGCGAGCGTCTTTGGGTCAGACGTGCCACCTGAAAAATTAAGATATCCCACCACCTGATGCAGCGAGTCGCGAAGCGTAGTCGAGGGCGACATGGCAGACATCGGATGCTTTAGCGGAGGTGAGAGGAATAGCGAGCGAGTAAACGATTACTTCTTCGCCTTTTTGGAAGGTGCTGCTTTCTTCTTTGGTGCTGCTTTTTTGGAAGCTACTTTTTCAACCTTCTTAGCGACAGCTTTTTTGGCGGACGGCTTTGAAGTGACTGGTTTTGATTTAGAAACGGCTGGTTTCGAAGCTTTTGCGGACGCCTTCGCCGGAGCTTTTACCGACTTGGTGGCTTTGGTGGGAGCAGCGGATTTGGTGGACTTGGCTGCTGGCGCCTTGGCCGAAACCGGTTTCGATTTTTTGCTTGCCTTTGCCGCAGGTGCAGGCGCAGGCGCTGATTTTTTTATCGACTTCTTGCCGCTGAATGCGGCGGACCAACCATCGCTGTAGGCAGCGTTAGGTCCAACTCGGAGAATTGTCATAGATTTACTTCGGCCATGTTAGTGAAATGAAACTGCTTCTGCATACACTCAAAGCAATCTTTGCTTTGGGGTGATTTGTTTGTCGGATCGGCGTCCAATCTGTCGCGTCTAATGCGACAGGCTGGAAGCCGATCCTACGATGATCTCTAAGTTGCGTGAATGCTCTTGTACCGGCGTTTTGCGCCTTCCTCGATATCCTCACCGCAACGCTCCCGCCGGTTACGTTCATAGGTATCAAAATTGCCTTCGCACCAATAAAGTTTGCCGTCGCCTTCGAACGCAAGAATATGCGTCGCAAGACGATCGAGAAACCAGCGGTCGTGACTCGTGACCACCACACAACCGGCAAAGTTCATGATCGCTTCTTCCAAGGCTCGCAACGTATCAACGTCAAGGTCGTTGGTCGGTTCATCGAGCAGCAGGACATTGCAGCCTTTACGAAGCAATTTTGCCAAGTGGACGCGATTGCGCTCTCCCCCCGACAAGATGCCGACCTTCTTTTCTTGGTCTGCACCTTTGAAATTGAATTTCGAGACATAACTGCGGGAATGCATCGAGCGACCGCCCATGTCCAAAATGTCGTAGCCACTGCTGATCTCTTGAAAAACGGTCTTGTCAGGATCAAGGCTATCGCGGCTTTGATCGACGAAGCCGAGTTCGACGGTTTCACCGATTTTGAATTGCCCGCTATCCGGTTTTTCCTGTCCGGTGAGCATTTTGAACAGCGTCGTTTTGCCCGTGCCGTTGGGACCGATCACGCCCACGATGCCACCTGGCGGCAGGCGGAATGACAGATTGTCAATCAAGACCTTATCGCCGAACGCTTTGTGAATTTCTTGCCCTTCGATCACCAGCGAACCTAGATGCTTGCCAGGTGGAATTTGGATTTCAAGTTCATCAGGCGTTTCATTGAATGTCTGTTGTGACATTTCCTCGTAAGCCTTGATACGCGCCTTGCTCTTCGCTTGCCGCGCCTTGGGGCTCATGCGAATCCACTCCAGCTCACGAGACAACATTCGATCGCGAGCTTTCGACTGCCGCTGCTCGACCTTCATTCGCTTCTCTTTGGCTTCCAGCCACGCACTGTAGTTGCCTTCAAATGGAATTCCACGCCCACGGTCGACTTCCAAAATCCATTTCGCGACGTTGTCCAGGAAGTAACGATCGTGCGTGACGGCAACCACGGTTCCGGGGTACTCGTCAAGGTGTTTTTCTAGCCACGCAACGCTTTCGGCATCCAAGTGATTCGTTGGTTCGTCAAGCAGCAAAAGATCGGGTTGGCGGATCAGCAATTGGCAAAGCGCGACGCGACGTTTCTCGCCACCGGAAAGATTGATAACCGAAGAATCGCCGGGCGGAAGGTTCATGATCGCCATCGCCACTTCGACTTGGCGATCAAGTTCCCACAAGTTGTTGGCGTCGATCGTGTCCTGAAGCTCCGCCATTTCATCGCAGAGCTTCTGCATCTGTTTATCGTCGGTGACCTCACCCAGCAGCCCCGAGATTTCGTTGTATCGATCGACAATCGCACGCCGTTCGACGACGGCAGTCAAGACGTTTTCGGCAACCGTTTTGGTTGGGTCGAGTCCTGGTTCTTGCGACAAATAACCGACCGTGAACTTTTTCCCGAGCGCCGCAACGCCTTCGAATTCCGTGTCCTGCCCGGCCATGATCCGCATCAGTGTCGACTTTCCAGCACCGTTCGGACCGAGCACGCCGATCTTTGCACCGGGATAAAAAGCGAGACTGACGTCTTCAAGTACAACCTTTTGGCCGTGCTTTTTCGTCAGATGTTCGATTTGGTAGATGTAATGCTTGGTCGACATGAATTGGCTTGGGTTGAAAACGTGTTTGGATATCGGTAGTAGACTGATCGCATCGACGATTTGGAAGGCATCGCCTTAGCATTGAGCAGGAAATTAAGTGTCCAGAACCTGTTGCGAAGAACTCACTAATTGTCTGCTCGATCCTTATTCCCACTCGATTGTGGCCGGTGGCTTGCTGCTGATGTCGTAGCAAACTCGGTTGACACCAGCGACTTCGTTGATGATTCGGGTACTGATTCGAGCCAGCAGATCGTAGGGCAAACGGCTCCAATCGGCGGTCATGAAGTCGTCTGTATTGACGCTGCGAACGGCGATCGTCTCGTCATAAGTTCTGGCATCGCCCATGACCCCAACGCTTTGAACCGGCAATAAAACCGCAAACGATTGGCTGGTTTGGCGATACAACCCAGCCGCTTTGATCTCACCCACAACGATCGAATCGGCTTCGCGAAGCGTGTTCAAACGCTCGCGAGTCACATTGCCAAGGCAACGCACAGCCAAGCCGGGGCCAGGAAACGGATGTCGCCAAACCAAGGACTCCGGCAGACCGAGTGAGAGCCCCAATCGCCGGACTTCGTCTTTAAACAGATCTCGGAGTGGCTCGACCAATTCGAAACCCAATTCTGCGGGCAGCCCGCCAACGTTGTGGTGCAATTTAATCGTCGCGGCAGGTCCATCGACCGCCGCACCACTTTCGATCACGTCCGGATAAAGCGTGCCCTGGGCCAAGTAATGTGCCCCTTTGATCTGCAGTGCCTCATCCTTGAAGCACTCGATGAACGCGTGGCCGATCCGACGCCGTTTTTCTTGTGGTTCGGTGATACCCGCCAAAGCCGACAAAAATTTTTCTTCCGCATCGACGACTCGCAAATCTGCCTTGAAGTGATTCGTAAATTCGTGAATCACTGCCGTTTGCTCGTCTTTTCGCAGCAACCCGTTGTCGACCAGAATGCAGGAAAGCTGGGGGCCAATCGCCTTGTAAAGCAGCGCGGCAACGACTGCGGAATCGACACCGCCGGACAACCCACAGATCACGCGTTTGTCGCCAATCGATTCCCGAAGTCGCGAGATCGTGACTTCGGCAAAGTCGTCGAGTTGCCACTGCCCATCGCAGCCGCAGATGTCCAATACAAAATTTCGCAGCAATTGTCCGCCCAGCGGCGTGTGGGTCACTTCGGGGTGGAACTGCATGCCATAGACCGGTAACTTCCGATGCCGAACGGCCGCATGCGGGCAGGTTTCCGTCTTGGCAATCGTCACAAACTGGTCGCCAACGTCCGCGACTTGGTCGCCATGGCTCATCCAGACTTCCATCGAATCTGGCAAGCCGCGAAACAGTTCCGACGGGGCAGCGATTTGGCATTGTGCACGGCCATATTCTCGCCTGGTCGCATTTTCGACTCGCCCACCGAGCGCAGTACATGCCAGATTCATCCCGTAGCAAATTCCTAACACTGGAATACCAAGCTGAAATAATTCAGCGTCGCAGCGCGGTGCACCAGTCTCGTAAACGCTCGATGGCCCACCGGACAAAATAATGCCGCGCGGAGCGAGTTCGCGCAGTCGCTCTGCCGAAACATCATGACGCAAAATTTGGCAATAGACATTCTGCTCACGAACCCGTCGGGCGATCAATTGAGCAAACTGCGAACCGAAGTCCAACACAACAATTCGTTGCTGAGTCAGGTCTTGTGCCACCGTGGGTGACGCGTCGAAAGAGAGACTGGTCATGGTCAAAATACCGAAGAACGCGATTCTAAAGCGGGATTTTAGAACCACAACCTGATTCACCCAAGGGGTTGGCAACCAAGGATTTTCCAGAAAACGTCAACCAGCGTCGAAATACAAGCACGACGCGCATCGTTTTAGTGAGCCGATGGCGCTAGCCACGGGCTGTCAACGGTAAGCGCCCTGCTGTAGGGCCCGACGCTAGCGCGTACGGCTCACTAAATCAACAGCCCGCTAGCGCCGTCGGTTCACTAAGTCCGCCATTCCAGGCAAGCTGGCAGGAGTCTTTGAAAAGTTATGTTAGTCATCCGCAGCATCGCCGTCCTTGATTACGAACGTTGCCTTGAGGCGCGCGACTTCGGTCGCGAGACCTGCGAGTTTCACGCTCCGCAAGACCTCTTCAAAATCTTTGTATGCAGCAGGTGCTTCGTCCTTGGGATACTTGCGGCAATTGGTCAAAATATCTGCGGCATCAAACGACACATCCACCGCTGATTGATCCAATTCTCGCATCGCGCGCTTGCGTCCAAGCTGCCGACCAGCACCGTGATTCACGCTGAAGCGACTGATGCTTGCCCCCGCGTCCGCAACCATAACGCTTGAACCCGCTTGGGGATTGCCTGGCAACAAAATCGGATGCCCCGTTTCCGCGTAGCGAGTTCCCTTCAATGCATAGTGTCCGGCAGGAAACGCACGAGTAGCTCCCTTACGATGCACCCACTGAGGAATGTTATCGACAATCTCACGACGCGCGATGTTGTGGCTGATGAAGTAAATCAATTGCCCCTCGGTGCCTGGAAACACCTCTTGAAACGCTTCCAAAACCAGTGCGTTGATCAGCAAATGATTGACCGTTGCAAAATTTGCACCGAGGGACATGTCATCGATGTAGGCATCGGCCTCGATCGTTCCTAGCGGTGCGTAAACCAACTCACGATCGTTTCCAGGCAAAGGAATATCCCACTTCGCAAATTTGGTTTGCAACGCTTTGAATTGTCCCATCGCCAAATTGTGCCCGATCCCACGCGAACCACAATGCGACAAGAACGCCACATGCCCATTCTTCAAGCCGAAGACGTTGGCTGCTTGCTGTGCTCGTTCGTTATCGTCGACATGCACAATCTCGCATTCACCGAAATGATTGCCACCTCCATACGACCCGAGTTGCATCGCCTTGTCTGCAAAATTGCGAAATGTACCGTTACCGAGATGCCAATCGATGCGAGCTGCCAGCGCATCGCTGGTTTCGTCATGGCCAACGTGTGCAGAATCTTCACAGCGAGTCGCCCATTCAGGCGGAATGCCCAACTGCTTGCATACGGATTCGGAGCCGCCTTCAATCACTGTTTGCTTACCCAGTGGTTCGTTGACGCGTCGTGACTTGGTTGCGTGTCGTTGACCTCTTCCGGCACCCGTTGGCGTGCGTTCGCAAATCGCATCGATCAGCTTTCGGCGAACTTCGCGAGGACCAATCGCATCCGCTGGCAAATTCAATTGCAGCAAACTCATCGAGCACTTGATGTCGACGCCAACCGGCCCTGGGTAGATATGCGTCGGCGATGTCAGTACACAACCGATGGGTGCACCGTAACCACAGTGCGCATCAGGGTTGAGGATCAAGTCGGTAACGCCAGGTGCGAGCCGTGAATTGATCGCTTGTTGCAGGCAGATGTCGTCGAATGTATCACGAATCTTGTCCGTTCCGATCACCGTGATCGGCTTGGTCTTGCCGCCCGTTGGCAGCATTGCAGTCGCTTCGCCCGTTGGAATCATTTTTCTTAGTTTTGAGTTTGTTTGGATTTTTGACGTGGGAGTAGAACAATTGTCCCAATTGTTTTCCGAGCAATTGGGACAATTGCTCTACTCCAAAAGCTAAATTTAATCTTGGATAAAGCACTCGCCAGTAAAGTAACGCATGTGGCTTGTGAAGTTCGCGCTACTTTTCAAACAAAGCCTAGGCCTTACTCCGGTTCATTAAAATCTCGCTGGGCGGTTTCGGGAAGTTTTACGAGGACATGCGGTCGACTCGCAAGCCAAGCTCTGAGACTCCGTCGAACTGATTGAGCGACAACTTGGAGTTCGCCTTCGAGTGAAACCGGATAGATCGCGACCAAAGGATGCGGATTGACACCATCGAAAGTCACGCACGTTGGTTGGTCTGCGACGGCGGACTGAACCAATCGTTGCAAGTGCATTGTTTCGAGATCCGGCATATCGATGGGAGTAATCAGAATCGCGCTGAAATGTCGCTGCTTGGCGAAAAGAATAGCGGACCAAACCGCCATCGCTGGACCAAGTCCGGGCGTTTGGTCTGGAACGCATTCAATGGTATTGGAATCAAGCCTGCGGCCGGAAATGGCAATCGATGCGACTAGTGGGGAAATCCTGCCGATTGCATAGTCGAGAAAAATGACACCGCTGGCGTGCTCCAGCAATGCTTTATCACGCCCCATGCGGGATGAACGGCCACCAGCCAACACCACGCCCAAAATATGCATCGCCGTCTACCCAAATAAAACAACCCTTGCGACTATTGTTGCTGCTGTTGTTTTTGATTTTGTTTTTGTTTTTCCAAAACATCTTCGACCCAGGATTTTGCTCGCATCATACCAGGGAAACCGGTGGTGGGCGCTGACAGGATCGCGACATGTACTAGATCTGCTGCGGTACAGCCGGCTTCGAGTGCTTTGCGACAATGCGAATGCGCAGCGCCTTCGAGCCCGGCACCAATCGAGATCGCGAGTTTGACGAGGGAGACTTCGCGGTCTGTCAACGGGCCAGCGACTCGCGCCGCCTGACCAAACGATTCATACGCCTGCATAAGATCTGGGTGCGTCTTATGCATCTGTTGATAGGGTTTTGGGATCATAATCAATATCTGTGTTGTGGCGCTAAAAATCTAAGAATTCGATGGATGGGTTGGTAACGACTCTGCAGCTCGGATGGCATCTACCAGCGACAGCATCGTGGCGGCAGGTGCTTCCGCAGCCACACAATGACCGAGTTCTAAAAGTGTGTGCGTGATCGCTGGGCTGAGCGAAGCAATCTTTGCCATACGAAGCGAAGCACCGAATAGTCTCGTGAGCGAATGTGCGATCGCTGTGCTCGTCACTGTGACCCAATCGATTTCTCCTCGCTGCATTTTTTCATCGATGAATGGGTCTGCATTCGCCACGTCACGATGGGAATAAGAAACGACCTGAGTCACCATCGCACCGGCTTGTTCCAGTGCAATCGTCAGGGAATCGGGACCGCGACTGGCACGAAGAATCGCAAATCGCTTTCCACCAGCGATCGGAATAAGCAAGCCAGCCAGCGAAAGTGCGTTGTAATCGGCAGGAACAATGTCGGCCTGGAGCCGATATTCTAACAACGCGTCTGCGGTCTTGCGCCCAACGACGGCCAACTTGACGACCGCCAGGGCTCGCATGTCGTGGCCCAAAGCCATTAATCGATCGAGAAAGTATCGAACGCCATTACGGCTGCTAAACACCAGATAGTCGAACGAGTTTAGCTGATCGATAAGCGAGTCCACAGCTTGCCAATTTTCGGGCTGATCGATTTCGATGGCGGGTTGCTCAAGGACATGCGCCCCTAGTTCACGAAGGGGGCCAGACAATTCCCTTGCTTGCTGCTCGCTGCGGGTTACCAGGATCGTTTTGCCAAACAGCGCCCGCGATTCGAACCACGCCATTGTTTCTGCAAGGCGCGTGACTTGACCGATAATGACAATGACAGGGGGACGAAGCTTAGTCGCAGGAGTAAGTTGCTCCACGACCTCATCCAAGCGGCAATGAATGGTTTGTTGGTCAGCGAGCGAGCAACGACGAAGGATCGCGACCGGGGTGTCTGGGGACTTTCCTGCGTTGATCAATGCCGACGTCCAAATTTGCACCGTCGTGACCCCCATGTAGACAACCAGCGTGCCGGGAAATCGTGCCAGTGCATCCCAATCCAGTGACGACTCCGACTTGCCGGGTTCCTCGTGACCGGTGACCAGCGCGACGGCGGATGCGTATCGTCGGTGGGTAATCGGGATGCCCGCGTAACTTCCGGCGGCCAAGGCGGCAGTAATTCCTGGAACAATTTCAAAAGAAATTCCGGCGATGCGGAGCGCCTCGACTTCTTCAGCAGTCCGAGCAAAGACGGCTGGATCGCCGCCTTTCAGCCTGGCAACCTGCGCGCCACTGCGAGCGTGACGGAGCATTTCGTCGATGATCTCTGCCTGCTTCCAAATTCGGCTTTGACCGTGTTTTCCCACGCAAATATGTAGCGCCGACGGGGCATGGGCCAGCATTTCGGTGTTAATAAGCCCGTCATAAAGCACGACATCAGCCCGCGCCAGCAGCTCGGCTCCGCGAAGCGTCAGCAAGCCGGGATCACCGGGTCCCGCACCGATCAAGTAAACAATTCCGCTCATATCAGACAATATGGGCCGATTCTTTAGCTCTGGACAGTCGGCGACAGGCTTGCAATACTCTGCGATTCAAATTTCTTGGGAATTTCAACCCGTCCACTTCCGCCATCGCCGCGATTTCGATCGAGTCATGCCAAATACACCAACAGCTAAAAAACGCCTTCGCCAAAACGAAAAACTTCGGGTCAGCAACAAAGGTTTCCGCAGTGCGCTGCGGACCCAGGTGAAAAAAGTTCGGCTCGCTGTCGCAGCGGGTAACCTGGAAGTGGCAACGACTGAGTTCCGCACTGCTACCAAAAAACTGGATCAAGCTGCTGCGAAGAACATGATTCATCGCAATGCGGCATCTCGGACTAAGAGCCGCCTAAGCCAGTTGATCAAGAAAGCGTCGCAACCAGCCGCTGCTTAAGCGACCATGGTGTGCCTCTTAATAACGTGGGATGGGCTTTCAGCCTATCGTTTCTCAATTGACAGGCTGGAAGCCTATCCCACTTGTTCATTGCCCGTTCGTGATCGGAGTGATGTTTGCCCTTGCGCCCCTATGATGGGCGACACCTCGGACGCTCATAAAACGGAACGTGGCCGCTTAGCTTTCTTGATGCGACGAAAGCCGATTGAGAACGTTCGATTGCGAAACCAAGATTGCGGAATACCACCTCCGGTTTAACAAGAAAGATGTGGGAATTCGTTAATGTTGTCCATTTTAGATGTTGTCGGATGATACTCGGCGAGCCTATTATCTCCTTAAGAGATTATTACCAGAAGTGATTAGACCTACGCATGGATGCAGGTGGGTAAGTCCTTAGGCGCTGGGGTGTAATGCGGTGAGCCATTCGCGTCGAATATTATGCATCGGAGTTCCTGAGCGATCTCCGAATCGTGTGCACGGAAGGCAATTGGCCGAGTCGGCAGCCTATTTTTCTTCTGCCAGCGGCATGCCCAGCGAGTCGGGTGAGGGCGAGATGTTCGACGATGCAGAGCTTGTCGTCGTCGACTCGGTGTTGGAAGCGGCCAACGAATTGAATCAGACGCCGTTTGACGGCGTTTGGATCGATCGATCGTATTTGCCGCAAATGGGCCATTGGGCTGGGCTGCTACAAAGCAGTGATATGCTTCGTGACATGCCCGAAGGTGTGGCATTGTTGGATGGTCACCATCGAGTGCTGTGGGCGAATCGCCGGCTGCTCAGATGGACTGGGCAAGAGACGCTTCCCACCGGCACCACGTTTTACGAATTGTTGGGCAACCCAGAGATCATGGGGCCCGACTTCTGTCCGTTTCACACTGCAATGGCGACCGGAGTTGAAAGCAGCAGTACGTTACATAGTGTTGACAATCGTTATTTCCAGGTACATGCCGCACCGGTCGGAGCGACTGCCGAGTCCAATCTGAGCTCGGATTCAGCATCTTCTGATGCAAGTCTTGGTACCGATCCGGGTTCGAGTGGGAACGGTATCGTCGGCCCCGTAGATCACTTGGTCGTAACCGTCGGTGATATCACCGATGAGATTTTGCAGCAGCAGAAAATTGCCGCAATTCATAAAGCTGGACGTGAACTCGCGGATCTACGGCCGCGCGAAATTTTCATGATGGAAGTCGATGACCGAATCGAACTCTTGAAGGAAAATATCCGGCACTACCTGAGTGACTTGCTGAATTTTGAAGTCATTGAAATTCGCTTGCTGGAGCAGGCGACGGGAAACTTGGTCCCGTTGCTCAGTGTCGGTATTGATCAAGAAGCATCGGATCGAAAGCTCTATGCGCAACCACGTGGCAATGGCATTACGGGATACGTTGCTGCCAGTGGCATGAGTTATATCTGCCAAGACGTGGTCAACGACCCGCTGTTTATCCCTGGCGTCGCCGCCGCGAAAAGTTCGCTGACTGTCCCGCTAGTGCTACATGATCAAATCCTTGGTACCATCAATGTAGAAAGTTTCGAAACAGATGCGTTTGCTGAGAGCGACCTGCAGTTTCTTGAGATTTTCGCGCGTGACGTCGCCTTTGCGCTCAATACGCTTGAGTTGTTAGTTGCTCAGAAGGCAAATACGGCACAACAAAGCTGCGACGCGATTCATAGCGCCGTCGCGTTGCCCGTGGATGAAATTCTTAATGACGCTGTCAACGTGATGGAAGCATACATTGGCCATCAATCAGAAATCGTTGACCGTTTGCGTCGGATTCTGCAGAACGCACGTGACATTAAACAAACGATTCAGCAAATCGGACAGCGAATGACTCCGTTGGAAGCGGTGCCTGCTGGATTGCAAAACGACCAACATTCCTCCTTGAGTGGCAAGCGTGTGTTGGTCGTTGATGAAGACGGAGCGGTTCGCGATGACGCGCACCGACTACTTGAGCGATACGGCTGCATCGTCGAAACCGCTCACGAAGGCAAGGAGGCTGTCATGATGGTCCGCAGCAGCGAAGAGGGCACTTACGATGTCATCATCAGCGATATCAAGCTTCCCGATTTTAGCGGCTATCAGTTGATGTGCCGCCTGGGCGAAATCATGCCGCGAGTACCGATGGTTTTGATGACCGGCTTCGGTTACGACCCAGGCCACTCGATCGTGAAAGCCAGACAGGCTGGCTTGCATCCCAAGGGAATTCTATACAAGCCGTTCCGTCTCGACCAATTAATCGATGTGGTTGAAACGATCCTTGAGGTCAATCGCTAAACGGCAATCGCTGCTGGCAGCCTATCCCACCTATCTATCGATTGCTCATCGTCCGCAGCGCAATCGCCAATGCCTGGGTACCGCTTCTTGTGTGTCCTTGCGCCGCAACGGCAGCATATAGTTGGCTGACCAGTGCTAAGCCGGGCATGGCGATTCGCATTCGAGACGCTTCCTCAAGTGCAATCCGCATGTCCTTGATGAAATGCTCGACATAGAAGCCCGGTGCAAAATCTCCCGCAACGATACGAGGAGCAAGGTTGAGCAGCGCCCAATTGGTCGCTGCACCAGAGGATACGGATTTCAGCATCGACGTGGCGTCCAATCCCGCCGCTTCGGCATACAGCAGAGCTTCGCAGACACCGATCATGTTCGCCGCAACCAGGGTTTGATTAACCATCTTGGTATGCTGACCCGCACCGGCTGGTCCTTGATGAACAATCGTTTTTCCCATGCACTGAAACAGCGGCATCACTGCATCGAACGCTTCGATTGGTCCGCCCGCCATGATCGATAAGGCTGCGTTTTTTGCACCGATATCCCCGCCGCTGACCGGCGCATCGATACTTGCCGCGCCAACGTGAGCAAGTCGCGCGGCGAGCTCGACGGCGAGCGACGGTTGGCTGGTTGTCATGTCAACAACAATCATGCCAGGTCGTGATGTATGAATCACGCCTCGGGTTGTTCCATCGCCAAGAATGACTTGCCGAACATCTTGCGGGTAGCCCACGATCGTAAAAACAACGTCGCTTTGACTGGCAACTTCGGCAGGCGAAGACGCAACCGCAGCCCCGCGTTCAACCAGTGGTTTGGTTTTATCGGGCGAACGATTGAAAACAGTCAATCGATACCCAGCGGATAACAAATGCCCAGCCATACTTTGGCCCATGACGCCTGTACCGATCCAACCAATTGCCGTCTTGTCTGGTGTCGCCGTTTCAAAATTCATCGATTCCTGACTCACCAACGATGTTCCGGCCGGGTCAAAATTTCATTCAGCAAAATGGCTTGCATCATCCCTTCGGGCTGGCGCAACATTGTGATCAAGCGATCCGTTGCGGTGAAGCCCGCGTTATCGCCGGTCGAAACTTTTGGGGCAACGTTCGGAGCGCGTTCAGGAACCACATAAGTCTGTGCTGCAACTGGTTTAACAGCGCCACCAGCTCGTCGAATTTCAGCGGCTTTGGCCGCGTTCACGCGTTCACGTTTAAGCTGCGATACATGCTTAGAGACCGGCTCGACAACATCTTCAGCGACCAGAATCGCTTGCATCGGCACCTCATTCTCAGGGCGATTGCGGGGAATCCGTTCCGTTCGGGCCGAGGTATATTCTGGACGCGATTGCGCAACCGGAACTGGCTTTGGCGGCGCTGGCTTTGGCGGTGGTGCCTGAGCTGATTTTGCTTGGCGACGTTGGGCGGCGCGTTTCAAAAAATCTTCAATATTGTCTGGCATTACTCTTCTCCCGATTAGGCCAATCGTTGACTGGTTGCGGTCACGGAATCTTTAGCAGATTTTGAGAGTGACTTTCGCATGTCCGTATCTGCGTTGATGTTTTGCAGCTTGAAGTAATCAACAATGCTCAGCTTGCCGCTGCGAAAAGCTTCGGCCATACCACGCGGAATCGCAGCTTCCGCTTCGATGACCTTGGCGCGAGACTCCTCAATCTTGGCGAGCATCTCTTGTTCTTCAGCGACAGCGTTGGCGCGTTTGCCTTCGGCGGCGGCTCTCGCGACCTGCGTATCGGCTTCGGCTTGGTCAGCTTGCAACCGAGCACCGATATTGGCCCCCACGTCAATGTCAGCGATGTCGATCGAAACGATTTCAAAAGCGGTTTGCGAGTCAAGGCGTTTGGCCAGTACCGCTTTGCTGATGATGTCTGGATTCTGAAGCACCATCTTGTGACTTTGAGCGCTGCCGATCGCACTCACGATGCCTTCACCGACTCGCGCGATGATTGTCTCTTCAGTCGCACCACCGATCAATTGCTGCAAGTTAGCACGAACGGTAACACGAGCCTTCACCTTTAATTGAATACCGTCTTTGGCGACTGCGTCGAGCGAATCTTTGGCCGCACCGCGCGGTGGACAATCGATGACTTCAGGGTTGACGCTCGTTTGCACCGACTTCAGCACATCGCGGCCCGCCAAATCGATTGCGGTCGCTTCGCGAAAACTGAGCGAGATTGTCTTTGCCTTTCTGGCCGCGATCAGCGCTCGGATGACTTGTTGCACGTTGCCACCCGCTAGGTCATGCGCTTCGAGTGCGCGGCTGGTGAGTTCAGGGTCCGTCAAGCCAGCTTGCGTGGCCATGATCTTGCTTCGTACGATCGACCGCGCGTTGACTTTACGGAACGTCATGCCGATCAAGTCAAAAATGCTGATGTCGGCACCGGTAAGTTGGCATTGAATCCAGAGCGTAAAGTAGCTCGAGAAGATTCCCGCAACGAACAAGATCACAAATAGGACTACAACGACTGCGACAATCAGCCAAAAAGCTTGAGGCGAAATCGCATCAGCGAAAAGTGACAGGACTAGATTCATGGTGGAAGCTCTCTCTTGGGATCGAATCGTAAAACAGTGTCAAGACACTGATTTACCACTCATTACTTAGCAACTTAACGGACAATTGGACACGTTCTATAGTATTCGAACTGCACACGCACTGCGAGTGGCAAACCTCTGTGAACCTGGGATGAATGCCGTGGACGTAAGTAGCGGAACGGCGCGAGACACTCGTTGATTTAGTAACCCGCTACGTAAGCGAGGGATCACTGCGATCCCTCGCTTACGCATTCGGGTTGTGATTTGCACGGTAAAATTCAAAACACAACAAAATTAACAACCCATTTCCTCCAAACCGCCGCCAAAGGCGAATGTCGCAAGCTTAAGCATTTTGCCTGATTTTTCTGGACTGATCTGTACTTGAAGAGCTTCCTTGCCGCAGAAACTTGTTTGCACCAAAATATCCGCTAGCAAGGAAGCTCAAGCATGGTCGTACCGCCGAAGTCTGTACCGCCGCGACCCCAGCAGCCACCAAAAATCAACCGCTCAAGTCGCACAAAAACCACCCGCCAGACTTTCCAAAAAAACAATCCGTCACTAACTCTGAAAGCGGTTCGAAATAAGGTTCAAGAGTTGCATGATTCCGATCAACTCTTGCTCATGTAAGTTTTCAACGATGCGACGATCAACCGTCAACAAAGGTGCCGTACGTCAACAAAGGTGCCAGGAATCTTAGATTCCGAAAAAGATTGCGCTGCGGCGATGGTGCGATGTTCTGGCACCTTGTGCACCGGAACCTGAAGCACTTGTGTCGTGACTCGACGTGGGTGAGCCACGCCAGCGGCCTGTGCGAACTTGCTGATAGCATTCTGGTGGTGATCGTTGCTCCATGCAGGCAAGCTGCATGGCGGCGAGACGTTATATTGCGGCAGGCCGCGATGGGCCTTGCACCCATCGAGCCAAGATTGCCATAGAAGCCTTTTCCCGTGGAAACGGTCGAGTCTCACGCCAGGGTTGCCTTAGTCAATACGTCCCGCTGGTCCAATCTTCGACCGCTAGCCCAGGCACTCGCGAAAATTCACGGACATTGCCGGTTATCAACGTCAGATTGTGTACCAAGCAGATCGCAGCAATCTGTAAATCATAAGGGCCAATCACTACGCCAGCCGTTTGGAGCTCATGGCGAGTCGCTGCGTATTGTTTGGCGGCGCTATCGTCAAACGGCAAGGAAGCATACTTGTCTAACGTAGTTTCAATCAGCTTGATCCGTCGCATCGGGTTGCCATACTTTGCTGCGCCATGAAGCAATTCAGCAAGCACAATGGAACAACTCATCCGCTCATCAAGCGTCCGCAGTTTTGCATCAAGTAGTTCAGCAATCCGGTTCATTAATCATACACCAACTTCCGCATGCGGGATCTGCATTTCACAAATGCGAATCGCGTCGGCGGCTATGTATGCGTCGAGTGCAGGATGAATGACACCGTGATCGATTGCGTGTGCAGCAGCATCGATTTCATCGACGAACACATCGATCGCATCGCCAGATTCAATCGATGGCTGCTCTACGGTCCCATCGGCATGAGCAATCGTCAGCGGGATTTTCGCAACTCGTTCATCCGCGAATGCCGCTAATTCGAACTGCACGTTGGCGAGTTCGAACTGCACATCGTAACCATGTGTGAACCCTCGTGACGGCTGGTCGATCACACCCGAAACGGCGCTCGTGACGATGGTTGGGTCCTCAAAGTGAAAAATCGACTCGATATATTGAGGGACGTTCGATGGCGTTGCGTTTGGTCCCTTGTGTAAGCGACTGGAAGAGTGCACGGACGTCGGCATCCCGAACAGCATTCGCATCAAATGTGCGTCGTGTACGTGCAAGTCGACCAACGGCCCGCCGACTCTCGTAGGGTCATAGAAATCGGGAATCCAGCTTGGCGGACCGATCACTCGTTTGAATCGACCGCCTAGTAATTTCCCAAATCGACGTTGTTTGACAGCGTCCAGTAGAAATCTGTATTCGGGAAAAAACGGCAAGATTTGCGCGACTAACAATTTGCCGGAACCTTTCGCGGCGAGCGCAATCGCCTCATCCGCCGTCAGTGCCAACGGTTTTTCGCAAAGTACCCATTTTCCAGCAGCTAACGCTTTTGATACTGTTTCGCCATGGAGATGTGGCGGCAAGCAGACATCGACGATGTCTATTTCGGGGTCTGCAAGCATTTCGTCAAGCGTCGCATAAACCGAGAGATTTGTCACATCGATCAGCTCGCCGGGCGGACCAAAATTCCCGTGAATTCCTCGCCAATCTCCCTCTCGCTTCGCTGCATCGCGACTGCAAAAACCGACCAACTCGGCCACTCCACTACGCTGATATGCGAGATAGTGAATCCAGCCCATAAACCCAACGCCGATGATTGCCGCACGCATCGATAATCCTTGCCACGCTGATGAAGTTCTTTTACTCGTAAAAAACGAATTCACGACGCGAAGATTGTAGCAGTTTTCGAATTCGCCTTGCACGCACTGGTTTTGCGACATTGAACGACCATGCTCCCCGTCGATACAGTTTGGTTTGTCGCTTCAACCGGCCTGAAGTCTTGAAGATAGACTATTTTTTAAAATTAGATCCTTGTTCATTGTTTATTCCCCCCGTTAGAAATACAGTCTTGTCAGGTCGCTTCTTTTCAGGAAAAATTAAGCTGGCTTTTTAATGTTGGGTTGCGTGATGAATCATGACTTAAACGTTGCCGATAGTTCGCTCTCCGCCTCCGAATTGGAAGCGGTGTTGAACTCGTTTCGGCATGCGTTAATTGACGGCAAGATTCGATGCGAAGGGACCAGTACGTTTGATTTTGAAGATTGGCTTGCCAGGGTTGATCCTCAGCATCGTGAGCGGCTTGCGAATCATTTGTCGCATTTGTCGGAAAATCATCGCAATGCAATGACGGAAACGTCAGACCAGCTTTCCACTAATCTTAATTTTGGTCCCGCGAGTAAACCGCCCCAGCTTGGTCTATTTACTGCGGACCCAATGCTACCCACCCATGATGCTGCGACACGCGCGGTATTTAGCTGCATCGCCCTGCAACAGCTATCCATCAAAGTCAAAGTCGCTCTCGCCGCAGGGTTCGAACGACGAGAGTTTGCTGCCGGCGATCGATTGCTGCGGCAGGGAGAAGCATCTGCGGGTTTGTTTCTGTTACTAAACGGACGAGTTGAAGTGGTTGATATCTGCGACTCCCCAAGGAAGCGGATCGATTACGACGGGCCCGGCGCTGTACTGGGCGAAATGTCGCTGTTAACGGGCCAGGTTTGCTCCGCAGACGTAATCGCGATTACATCAACAGTCGCTTTGGTACTTCCTGTCAAAGCGTTTGAGGGGCTGCGACAGGAATTTCCTGAACTGGAAATCGCGTTAAGCCAACTGGTCAGCGATCGACTGGGGCAACGTCCGCATGACGCACTGTGTGGCAAGACTCTCGGTGGTTACAAGCTGATTCGATGTATCAACCGTGGTGCAATGGGCGTCGTCTATGAAGCCAAGCGGGAGACGGACGGTGCACCGCGAGCCCTGAAAATGCTCCGCCATCGATTCATATCGGATTCCCGCGCCCTATCGCGATTCGATTTCGAAGTCGACTTGCTAAGCAAACTTTGTCATGAGCACGTGGTGCAAATGCATGGCCACTTCGTCGCCTACCGCACCCGATTCTTGGTTCTTGATCTCTGCGACGGCGCTGACCTAAAGCGAACCTTAGCCGCACATGGGCCGATGGCCGAGTCGACCGTCAAAGCCGTTTTAGGTCAAATCGCATCAGGACTTCAATACGCACATGCACATGGCGCATTGCATCTTGACCTCAAGCCAGCCAACGTGCTTGTCGACCGCCGAGGCAACGTCTCGATCACCGATTTTGGATTAGGCAGACTGATCAAATCCGACGGCTGCGACGAAAGTGTTGCTGGGACTCCCGCGTACATGTCACCCGAACAATTCAAAGCCATTGACGTTGGTCCCGCTTGTGATTGGTATTCGTTGGGCTGCTTAGGGTACGAATTATTGACCGGAAAGTTGCTTTTTCCTGATCAAGATTTGGCACAAATGTTTAATCGGAAACATTTTTTGGCAGAAGAAATTTGGCCTGCCCACGACATCGGTGAAGAGCTACGGGTGGCACTTCACTCAGCACTAGAGCCTATGGTCGATTATCGAGACCTTGATTTGGAACAGGTCGCGTCCTGGGCGAAGCCGGTGCCAGAGTTGGTCGCAGCGCTGTAAAGAACATTGGTTGGAAACGGCGATGTATATGGTATCGTTCAATGCCAAGAATGGTGCTTGGCGTACGATTCCTAATGCGTTTACCAATGGTTTGCGACATGAACCGGATATCAGCCGCCGCAACAACTTCGCTTACGTTTCGATACTTGCTCGCGATTGTTGCGATCGGCATGACCTGCCTTGCAAGTCAATTTGTGATTCAATCAATGCTCATCAACGCGGAAACGCAAGCACGAATGATTGATGTTGCGGGCCGCCAACGGATGCTTAGCCAACAGATCGCCAAGCTCACACTTCGTGTTTCGTCCAATGTCGACGCAACCCTATCACCAAAGTTGCTGGATGAATTGTCAACTAGCGTTAGGGCACTTCGTTCGGTACACCACGCCATCCGATTCGGGGATGCTGCAAGCGGTGTACCCAGGTTAGAGAGCGACGAAGCTCGCGCCCGATTGGATTCAATTGACGCCAAGCTGACGACAATTGTCAATGCCGCGGAAGCCATTTGCGCGCTAGCCGCAACCAATCAGTTGACAACTGCGGATGCGATTCGTTTGGCCGACGATGTGGAGGAAGTAGAAGGCGATTTCTTAGCTGGCATGGATCATGTCGTCGCACTGATTGCCGATCATTCGCTGCAACAAATCAATCGGCTATTTTGGACAGAGCGATTGATTACGACTTCGACACTGTTATTGTTGCTGCTCGAAGCCTTGTTTGTTTTTCGGCCCACGGTTAGACATGCCCGCGATTCTATTCAAGGGCTTCGTACCGCGTTGTTGCAAGCGCGTTCGGCCAACGAGAATGCTGATTTGGCAATTGCAGACCGCAGCACCGCACTTTCCGCAGCAGCGCTGGACCTCAAACGAATTTCGACAGAAATTGATGTCCTGTTTAATAACGATTTACAGATCGATTCGCAGCCGCACGGCGAACGATTTAATTTGTTGTTGACACACGTTCAAAGCACGCTGGAAAAATTGACTGATTTGGCCAGCCTTACCGACCAAAATGAAGTTCCTTTGCTAGTGTCACGAACTTCGCCCCGAACTCTCGTGAAAGATGCTGTCACGAGATTCCAACGGCAAATACCGGCGGACTACCACGTCAACGTCACGATGGATGATCGGCTGCCCGCTTCGCTGCTGGTTGACGAGCAGGTCTTTCGAGATTCGATCATTCATTTGCTTCAAGCCGTTTTTGACTTAGCAGGGCATGTCTCGGTCCATGTTGGATACGACGACCGCGAATATCGTTTGAATGTTCGAATCCTTGGTCAAGGAACAGGCTTGGCTGCAGCTCACGAAACTTTCTTGTCAACAATTTCGCCGCCAATACCACGTCAATTGGAATTCGATTCGCTAGATCTCTTGGTTGCCAAACGTGCGGTCGAGCGACTTGGTGGCAGCATTGAATCAAGCCACGATGCAAAGGGCCTTACGATTTTCTTGCCGCTTGACGAAACCAAGCAGATGAACTTCTTTGCTGCCAGTGACCAGTTGCAATCCGCTTAAACAATGAGCGGGAAATAAGTGTCCGGTACCTTTTGCGAGGAACTCGCCCTTCGGGTGCTTTGCACAAAAGGTACCGGACACTTATTTCCCGCTCGATCCTAAACCAGTTCGAGATGAGCATCCACCGAAATTAAGCCATGCATATTCGCACATTCCGAGCCGCCAGCCTTCAAGATGCGTTGGAGGAAATCCGTCGACAGATGGGCAGTGACGCATCCGTGCTGCACACTCGACAAGTCCGCGAAGGCTGGATGGGTTGGCTTGGCCACACATCGGTTGAAGTCACCGCAGGGCTCCGCGATCGAGATGAACCAACGCCGAAACGATTGAGCGAAGATAGCCAGGGCTCGCTGCTTGCAC
Organism: Planctomycetaceae bacterium; assembly: GCA_043775635.1. GTDB lineage: Bacteria > Planctomycetota > Planctomycetia > Pirellulales > Pirellulaceae > UBA6163. The sequence goes on from JAYVSE010000038.1 coordinate 53,902, forward strand.
AGCCTCGTTATCCGATGGAGCTGCAGGATTTGCGAATGATGCTTTCTCTTGCCGGTGTGGATGATCCGCTTGCCGAACGATGGATTTCGGAAACGTTTGCGTTTGGCGTTTCGCTTCCTGGTGGCGTCGCACATGGCGCGTGGATCGATTGTTTGCGGCGAACGGTGATGCGAGGGATTCGGCTGGCGAGTCCCATTGAAGCACCCGTAGGTGAACGACGGATCGTGGCGTTGGTGGGACCAACGGGAGTCGGCAAAACAACGACGATTGCAAAGCTTGCCGCAGGTTTTCGTCTGGAAGCCGAGCGGCGAGTTGGCCTGATCACGATCGACACGTTTCGCATCGCTGCGGTTCAACAACTTCAGGCTTATGCAGAGATTATGAAGCTTCCCATGGAAGTCGTCGATGATCCCAAGCAAATGCACAGCGCTCTCAATCGCCTCGGCGATGTTGATTTGATCTTAGTGGATACCGCAGGTCGAAGCCCGCGTAGCGATGCGCGGATTGCCCAGCTACGAAGTTTGCTGGCCGCAGCCGCTCCTGATGAGACGCATCTTGTGATTAGCGCAACCAGCAGTCGTGAAACGATCATCAATATCGTGGACGGCTTTTCGCCGATTCAGCCAACTTCAATCATCCTTACCAAACTGGATGAAACCATACAGACGGCTGGGCCGTTGGCGGCACTAGACGGTCAATCGGTTCCGATCAGCTATCTCACTAATGGACAGCAGGTGCCCGACGACATACAGGCGGCAGCAGCCGAGCCTCTCGTGCAACCGTTATTGGCATCGCATGCCTCCACACGCATGCTCCCTCGGTATGTGGGAAGCAACCGAGCTGCATAGTATCGAAAACGGCAATGTTCATGAGCATTCCGATGATGATGTGAAATTGTTAAGAAAAACTGTCAAAAAGGAGTGAACCGGCGGCAACGATCAACCCGATACGAAATATGTGTTACCACGCATCGTCTGAAAATGACTTGAGTTAATCTTCAGAAGGTGCGACTGGGTCATTTGACCAAGTTTGGTTCATGTGTCGAAACTATCGGGACAACGATTGCGATGCACCGTTCGTTTGCACTATCACTGGGAGCGATTGCCATGGCATTGGTGTCACTCCGAGGCGCGGTGCGAAACGAGTTGGCAGCCGAAGTGGCGTTGGAAGCGATATTGGCGTTGGTACTCTTCGCCATAGTAGGAGCGATTGCCGGTGCAATCGCTGACTATTTGATTCGAGACGATTTGGAAAGACAATATCGCCGCAAGGTTGTTTGGTACTGCGAGCAGCAGAAGCAACATTCGGCATTGAAGAAATGACCCCACGTGGCCTGTGCAAATGAGTTGCACAGTCAGAGTGGATTACGAACGACTTGATCACGGAGGATTGGATGGCTGCTACCGTCACACCAGACGAAGATATCCTGCAAGTGTGGGCTACGTTTCGCGAATTGCCGAAGGATTCGCACGAACGAGAACCAATGCGGAATCGCTTGGTCGAACGTTATATGCCATTAGTCAGATATAATGGCGAAAAGATTTGGCAACGTCTACCAGACGGTGTCGAACTTGATGACTTGATCAGCGCCGGAATCTTTGGGTTGATGGATGCGATCGACGCATTCGATCTCGAACGCGGCGTTAAGTTTGAAACCTATTGCGTACCGCGAATTCGCGGTGCGATCCTTGATGAACTTCGAACGATGGACTGGGTTCCTCGCTTGGTGCGAAGTAAGGCCAGCAAGCTGAACGAAGCTCGCAAGCACTTGGAAACAAAGTTGGGACGCACTCCAACCGATGTTGAACTCTCCACGCACATGGAGATTCCGATCCATGAACTTGAGCGAATGCAATCAGACGCCAATGCCGTCGGACTCGTATCACTGAATAAAAAGTGGTATGAGACGGACAGCTACAAGGATGTTCGCGAAATCGACGTTCTTGAAGACAAGAAGGGTGAAGACCCAACTCGCCGCGTCCAAAAGACAGACTTGATGCGGTTGGTCACCAAGGGCCTTAATCGCAACGAGCGACTTATCATTATTCTCTACTACTATGAAGAGTTGACGATGAAGGAAATCGGGGCAACCCTTGATCTTTCCGAGTCACGAGTCAGCCAAATGCACAGCGCCATTGTTAGCCGCCTGCAGGAGCAACTCGGTCGCCGCCGCCCCGAATTCGGGATGTAGTCCGGCGTTCTCGTCAACGACAAAGTCAATTACCATCAAGGCCCCGCTGGATTTCAGCGGGGCTTTGTTGCATTAATTGGTTGAGTCGTTTCGAAAATGCTGATTCTGATCGACGGCTACAACCTGATTGCACCCAACAGTCCGCCCGCCCGGCGTGCGAGCGATGATTGGCTGAACCACCAACGGCAGCGACTGATCCAATTGCTGGCGGGCCACCTCGGCCCCGAGCTTGCCAAGCAAACGACGATTGTCTTTGACGCAGGATCGGCACCACCTGGACTGGAAAGTCGATTTGTTCAGCTCGAGATTGAAGTCGTGTTCGCGGTCCACTATGCCGAAGCGGACGATTTAATCGAAGAACTGATCGCTGCCCATGCGACCCCGAAACGATTGACCGTCGTCTCCTCCGACCACCGAATTCAGGTTTCCGCACGCAGGCGAGGTGCTTTGGCGGTCGACAGCGAGCCTTGGTTGGACCGACTTACTGCGGGCCGCGTGCAGTTGGCTATCGCTTGGCCATCCACAGGAAATTCCGCCGACGTGGCGGGTGAGCATCCGGTTGCGGGCGAAAAACCGGCCATTTATGAAAAACGAGTCTCGCCCGAGGATGTGGCCGACTGGCTCAAAGAGTTTGGGATTGACCGTGAATTGCCGCCTGATTCAAAGAAAATTGAAAATCCGTTTCCCGAGGGATATGGCAGCGATTTGCTGTAAAAATCGACGTCACCTCGAACTTCCTCCGCTGACTTTCTACACTTTGGCGACTTGAGTTCGTCTTATTCGTGAAGGGTTTATTGTCGCTCATGGCTTCCATGGAAAAAATCGTATCGCTCTGCAAACGGCGGGGCTTCTTGTTTCAATCCAGCGAAATCTACGGGGGCCTGCAAGGGTTCTGGGACTACGGGCCATTAGGCGTGGAGCTGAAGCGGAATCTGAAAGACGCTTGGTGGCGAGACATGTGCTCTGGGCACAACGAAATGGTGCAGCCAGCCGGTGCACCGTCGACGTTTGACATGGTCGGTCTTGATTCGACAATCATCATGCACCCCCAGATTTGGAAGTGCAGTGGACATTACGACATGTTCCACGACTACATGGTCGATTGCCGTGAATCCAAGAAACGTTATCGCCATGATCAAGTCCGCGGCCGCTGGGTCAGTCAGCCTGATGCAACTGCAAAAGTGTTCGTCACTACGATGGCGGAAGCGGACGAAGAGCAAGCCGAGATCCAACATCGCGCGCTCAAATTTTTCAAGCTGCGTCCTAAAGATGCGGAGTCGCTGGTCTACGATGGACCGAGCACGACGCTTGATACCGTGGACGACTTTTCTGTTGTGCTTGGACCGGACGCAAAGACGCTTGGAACACTGACAGAACCGCGTGAGTTTAACCTGATGTTCAAGACAACGATCGGGGCGCTCGGCGGCGAAGAAGACTATGCGTTCCTGCGACCAGAAACGGCTCAGGGCATCTTCGTTAATTTTAAGAACGTGCTCGATAGCAGCCGCATCAGCGTGCCGTTTGGAATTGCACAAGTCGGCAAGAGTTTCCGCAACGAAATCACGCCGCGCAATTTCACATTTCGTTCGCGTGAATTCGAACAGATGGAGATCGAGTTTTTCTGCCACCCGAACAGCTCGCAGGATTGGTATCGCTACTGGCGCGATCGCAGACTTGCTTGGTACCAAACGCTTGGTTTGTCCCGAGAATCGCTGTTAATGCGCGAGCATGCGGCGGAGGAACTGGCACACTACAGCGTCGGAACCGCAGATATTGAGTATGCGTTCCCATTCCTGCCCAAGGGTGAATACGGCGAGTTGGAAGGGATCGCGCACCGTGGTGATTTCGACTTGCGAAGTCACATGGAAGGCAAGCTTGATCCGTCGACGCGTCCGATGGTTGTGGAGTTAGACGAATTCGGCAAACCTCGCCATCGTGGCAGCGGTCGCGATTTAACTTACCGCGACGACATCACCGGCGAACGATTCACACCCCACGTGATTGAACCGTCTGCCGGTGCCGATCGCGGTGCTCTGGCGTTCCTGTGTGAAGCCTATCATGAAGACGAAGCTCCTGATGAAAACGGAAAGCCGCAAAGTCGCGTGGTGATGAAACTGCATCCACGTTTGGCACCGATCAAGGCGGCAGTGTTTCCGTTGGTCAAGAAAGATGGAATGCCTGAGCTTGCGCAAGAAATCTATGCCGAGCTGAAGCGTGACATGGCGGTCTTCTACGACGAGAAGAGTGCCGTCGGAAGGCGTTATCGACGCCAAGATGAAGCCGGCACTCCGTACTGCATTACGGTTGATACCGAATCGTTAACCACGAAAACGGTAACCATTCGTGATCGTGATACCCTTGAGCAAACGCGTGTCAAGATCGACGAACTTGCAGCCGAATTGAAACGACGAATTTCGAGTTAGCATCCTGCGGTAAATAAGTGTCGTCTTTCGCTCCGCGAAAGGCGTGTTGCTCCGCTCTTTCGCGGAGCGAAAAGCGACAATAAAAGACCGCACGATGCTAAAGTTCTTGCCTCCTGTTATTAGAAGATGCTGAAATTATGGCCGTAGAAGTGACCGCTGTTTATGAAGGTCAATTGCGTTGCGTGGCGACGCATGGACCTAGCTCGGCTACCCTGGCGACCGATGCGCCTGTCGACAATGGCGGTCGGGGTGCCGAATTTTCGCCCACGGATTTGGTCGCAACAGCACTGGGGACGTGCGTGATGACGACGATGGGCTTGGTCGCTGCGCGGCACGAGATTGATTTATCGGGAATGAAAGTCAGGGTGCTAAAAGAAATGACCCAGCAACCAGTGCGACGTATCGCTTCGCTGACGACTGAAGTGACCGTGCCAATGGCTGCGGTAACCGATCCGTCGATGCGAGATCGGCTGGAAGCAGCCGCGAGGAAGTGCCCGGTCCACGCCAGCTTGCATCCCGACCTGAACGCTCCGATCGAGTTTCGATACGAATGATTCAGCTCGAACTTAGTTCGAGTTTTGTCCTTTTCGAGCAGCCAAGACGCTCATTGTAGAACAATTGTCCTCAATTGTTCCGTGCGCGCGATCCAGGGTATCAAACAATGGAGGACAATTGTTCTACAATGCCACGTCGTTAACTCTTAGGCGGGTTCGCCTTCTCGGCTTCGAGTTGCTCGATTCGTCGACGTAAAAGCGCTAGCTCCTTCAACAAAGAATCAATCGTTGATCGCTCCATCAACATCTGGGGCTTTAGTATTGTCCCGTCACGAACGTTATCGTCGACTGCCAAGCCATTGCTAGGTTGCTCGTCGTTCGCAGCATCCGCCATCGCTGGTGGAGGTAGCAATTCCATGCTCTCGTCGGACGCCACGGGCGTCGATTGACCCAACGATGGAGGATCGGTTGCCAACGGTCCAGCAGGCTCTTCCTCGTAATCGATCTGCACCACACCACCGTCACGTGGTGCTATCGATTGTTGAATCAACGGTTCGGTATTTTTTGATTCACTTGGAGTAGTATTCTTATCGGTCGGATCTGGAATCTTAGTACCACCTGCCAGCCAACCGCCCAATGCACGGCCCAAGCCACCAAGTGCAGTTGGTGGCTCCCCTGACGGTGTTGCGCCGGTTGGTGTTGCGCCGGTTGGTGTTGCGTTGGCAGGTGTTGCGTGATGCTGCAAATCCGAGGCTGCGATGACTTTGAGCGCCGCATATTCCTCAGGGTCAAGCTTGCCATCGGGGCCTGCCATGAGTGCTGTCGTCGCAGAAAGTTTCTGATTACGTATGAACTTGAGTTCGACGGGGTCACCAGGATTAAGCTCCCCAAGTCGAGCAACAAGATCGTCGACACCCATCACTGTCATCCCGTCGATTGCAACGACAAGGTCACCCGGCATCATGCCTGACGCTTCCGAGCCTGAGCCCGGCTCGGTGCCAACCACAAGAGCGCCTCTTGTCGGTCGTGATGGCTTACCAGGCACAGACGTTGGTGGTGGCGTTTCGACGATCAACCCTAAACGAGCGCGCGCGGCAATTGTCGGGCGTTGCGATGCGAAGACAGGTGGCTTTGCTGATGAGTTGAAACTAGGTTGTGATCGGGTTGGTGGTAATGGCGCTGCCAGGGCTGGCGCTACTGTCGATGGTCGAAGAGGCGGTGTTGCCCTGCGCAAGGATTCTGGGCGCGGTTGGGCTAGATTGTAATTGGACGTCCGCGACGAAGACGCCGGCGATTGCGATGCCGGTGTACGCGGTGCTGGAGTTCGGGGTGCTGGAGCAATCGCGGTCGCACGATTCGGAGGCGAGGACGTTGGTGAAGCAGCAGGAGCTGTTAGTGGAGGCGCAGGTGGCTGTGTTTGTCCACGTTGCTGAACGGTTTCGCGAATTCGCGTTCCCAATCTTCGCACAGGTCCTTGAGCGGAAGCCTCATCCTGGTAAGACGAGATGCAGAAACTGGCTACACAAAACGTGATAACCGAGAGGGAGGATGACAATCGAGTTGCTGGATGTTGTCGCTTTATCATTATTCGTGACCCGTTTTTGCGTTTTAAATATTTGACGGAACGAGGCAATTGACCTTAAGTCGCCCCGATTCGCTGTTACCCAGCGACTACCGTCAAGTCGTTATCTTACGGGAATCAATACGCTTTGCCACCTCTAACGCTACAAACGCTGCATGAACTTAACGCCACCGACGATCCGGGATGTCCAGCCAAGCGAATTGACAGCATGTTTGCAGTGGTTGCTGGGACAGGTCCCGGTTGAGCGGGCGCAGTGGATCGTCTCCCAACTGACGGACCGGGTCAAACTCAAGCAAATGGCGGATATTTTAACCGTTGAAGCGGTTTCTGACGGGGAGTTGGCGAGCGCTGCAATCGCGGTCCTGGTTAAGCCGAATGCAGGCAATTTGCTAGCCATCAGCCAATATTCCAAGCCAATCCGAAAACGTGCCAAGAAAATGCCCGAGCGGATCCATGCGGCTGTTTTTGAGCGTTTAGTCGCTCGGCTGCGAGCTGCGAGCGTGACTTTTCTGCAAACATCCACGGGGCCAGACGAAACTGCCCGTAATATCTACGAATTGGGTTTTGATCGATTGGCGACGTTGGCATTTTTCGTGCTCGAGGCAAACGCTTTCGCCGCCTCCCCCGAAGCAGCCGCAAACGCAGAACTTCGTTTTGAGGTCGTAGGAGACGATCAGCAGCGACTGGGCATCGCTTGCGAGGTTGCGGAACGGTCCTTTACCGACACGCGAGACTGTCCTCTTTTGAGCGACTATCGCACTGCCGCAGAGATCGTCACTGGTTATCGGATGGCAGCCACATTCGATCCGTCGCTATGGCGTCTGTTGATGGTCGGCGAGGAACCAGCGGGCTGTTTGTTCCTGACGCAACATCCCGTTGCGGACGCGGGTATGGGCAATATTGACGGATTAACCAGAGGGGCCATTGAACTGAGCTACATGGGGCTGGTTCCCGAGCATCGCGGGCGCGGCCTTGGCAGCCATATTTTGGCAGAGGCAGTCCGCGTCGCTCGCCAAAAAAATGCGATTCGAATGGTTTTGGCCGTGGATATGGAAAATACGCCCGCAATCATGCTTTATCGACGCTGTGATTGGCGGGAAGCGGCTCGAGAATCAGTTTGGGCGATGAGAATTACACCGTAAATTACGGCAAAAACCAAAGGAATGGCAAATTTCTTGCCGAACGAGGCGCTGAACGGCTAACAGCTTATCCACGCCAACGAAAACTCATCGTAAGCATTTTTTTGGGAGCCAATGTGAAGAAAACGTGAACGCTTAACGCGTGTTGTTCAAGGTTTTGGTTTTGCATTTTGAGTTGCGGTTCAAACCTGTTTGACATCATTGCTAGCTGTCCTAGAATCATCGCCTCACGTCATAGGACGGAGTCATGCGGGGAGGCGTTGGTGCCGCCCAGCGGAGCTTGGTAGTCACCATTCTCGGCGCACGTCTCTCCATTTCCGTCACTTTTTTCCGCCATTCAAAATTTCCACGAGGGAGGTTGGTGCTACCGGTATGCCCGCGTTGCATCTTAATACCAAGGACATGGTCGTCGTTGGCAAAATCAAGGAGGCTTTGATTCAGCGGCTCGGCGTGGAGCGATTCGGACTTTGGTTCCAGACAGGAGTCCAATTCCGTATTCAATCCGACGCGATCGTTGTGGAAGTGGCTGGAGAATTTGCTTTGCAGCGAATGCGAGCGAGTTTCTTCCGTCACATCGAATCAGCGTCAGCGCAAGCGATGGGCGTTTTTGTGCCGGTTATTTTGCAGTTGGCTGCCGAAACCCCCAACATGACCGAAAAGACGCCGGTTGAGCCAGATTCTGCCCAGCAAAAGTCGCCTGAGCCTGCCAACATTGTCGAAAACACAGAAATCGCTCCCAGCCAGTCGCAACCGCAACGTCTAATTCCGATTGGATTGTCCACGACAGTTCGAGTGGGGCGGGCACGCGCCGGTCAAGCCAAAGATAAAAAAACGTCGGAATCGGTCGGACCCGTTCGAATCGGCTCGTTTCCCAGAGCGGCGATTGACGCCAACGCGATCCGGTCCGAAACTAAGAAATTGACCAGTGGGCCAACCTCGGACAGTCTAGTCCTGGACCAAGCAACCACCGATCAATCTCAACAATCTAGCCAGTCCACTCAATCTAACCAGTTTCACCAGTCTCACCAATCAAATAGAGGCGATGCATTGACGTTTGCGAACTTCGCCTCCGGGACCAGCAACCAGCTCGCGCACACGGCCGCACAAATGCTGTCCGCGCAGCCCAGCGATGCGGCACCGCTCTGCTTTTGGGGAGCAACCGGTACTGGCAAGACGCACCTATTGAATGCCATTCGTCACGAGTTGCGGCATCGCCACAGGATGCAGCGCGTCATCTTGATGTCAGCCGAAGATTTTACCAACGACTTTTTGACCGCTGTTCGCGGCGCAGGTTTACCGGCGTTTCGCAAACGGTACCGTGATGTGGATGCATTGCTAGTCGACAACATTCAATTCTTTGGTGGCAAAAGCGCAACGTTGCGTGAGATGCTTTATACCGTTGACACGATCGTCTCAAGGCGTCGTCCGCTCGTGCTGGCCGGTGATCGTCCGCCGATGGAGATCGAAGGCTTGAGCAGCGAACTCGCCGGGCGGATGTCCAGCGGGTTGGTGTGCGGGCTCAGTCCACTGGAGATCGAAGTGCGACGCGAGTTGCTGCGCCGTGAATCGATGCGCAGCTTTATGCCGTGGGACGAAGAACTGATTCAGGCACTCGCGTCGCGAGTCAGTGGCGACGGGCGTTTGATCCAAGGGATCGGACGCTTGGTTTCGATGTTGCAACGAATGCATCGGCGGATGCCAACGATGCAAGAGATTGTCCACGAGGCTGGTGACATGTTGCAGCGCGGCCCGCGCGTCGTTGCCCTCAGCGACATCGAACGAGCGGTGTGTACTGCGTTCAGCCTGCCGTCAGGGGAACTTCGCGGCGAGGGGAAATCGAGAAACATAAGTCAACCGCGCATACTCGCGATGTATCTCGCGCGCCAACACACCAGCGCCGCGTTCAGCGAGATTGGCCGTTACTTCGGTGATCGAAATCATAGCACCGTTATCGCTGCTTATCGCCGTGCGGAAGGTTGGTTGACGACGAACAAGTGCGTCGGTGGCCGTGGGCCCCATGGATTAAAAATTCAAGAAGCAATTGACACCGTCGAGAACCTCTTGCGCATCGGGTAGGAACGGGTAGGAACGGGTAGGAAATTTTGTTTACAGGGAGGCCTTGATGATTGCCAGTAGCCATGACGACGATCGCCCACGCCGCAAACCGCGGAAGGCCGCGGCCAGCGAGATCTTGCAACGGCAACCGCCGTTTGATCTGGAAGCGGAAATGGGTGTGCTGGGAAGCATTCTGCTATTGCCCGAAGTCTGTGACGATATCGCTTCGACGCTGCGCGCTGATGATTTCTATGACGACGCGAATCGATGCTTGTATCAGCACATTCGCGACATGTACGACAGCGGCGAGAAGATCGATTCAACGCTGATCGTGTCACGATTGCGAACGGCCAATGAATACGACAAAGTCGGCGGACTGGCGTACTTGGGGAAGCTCAGCCTAGCCGTCCCCAATGCCGCACACGCCGCTTACTATGCCCAGATCGTTAACGAGAAGGCCACGTTTCGCAAGTTAATCGAAGCCAGTACCGAAATCCTTCGCGATGCGTATGACCAAAACATCGAGGCGCGTGAACTGGTCGCCCAAGCGGAACAAAAAGTCTTCGCCATCATGGAAGGGCGTGCGACAGCGCATGCGGCAAGCATTAACGACATCCTGCATCAGTCGATCGATCGCATGGAAGCGAGAGCCGCTGGCACCTATTTGGACGGCGGTTGCGAAACCGGATTCACCGATTTTGATACGATGACCGGCGGATTGCATAACGGTGAGCTGATCATTCTTGCGGCGCGACCGTCCATGGGCAAAACGGCGCTGGCAATGAACATCAGCGAGAACGTTGCATTACAGAACCAGCAACCCGCGCTGTTTGTAAGCCTTGAAATGTCAGGCATTGAACTCGCCGACCGAATGCTCTGCTCGCTGTCCCGCGTCAGCGGTCACAAATTGCGATCGGGCACGCTGGGCCATGAAGATCAGGCGAGGCTGATCCAAAAGGCAAATGAAATCAGCAAGTCACCCTTGTTTGTGGACGATTCACCGAGCCGAACGGTCAGCGAAATCGCGGCCGCCGCGAGACGTATTCAGCGACGACTGGGCGGGTTGAGCTTGATTGTGGTCGACTATTTGCAGTTGATTGAACCCGACAATTCACGTGATCCTCGGCAAGAACAGGTCGCGAAAATTGCTCGTCGCTTGAAAGGCTTGGCACGTGAAATGAAGGTCCCACTGCTCTGCCTATCCCAACTCAATCGCCAAGCGGAAGAAGGCAAAGATCACCGCCCGCGGCTGAGTCACTTGCGTGAATCCGGTGCAATCGAGCAAGATGCTGACGTGGTAATGTTTGTTCATCGGGAAGAGTATTATCATCGCGGAGAAGAAAAGGCCCAGTATGCTGGCCAAGCGGAGATCATCATCGCGAAACAGCGAAACGGTCCCGTCGGAGAGATTCCGCTCACATGGGAAGGTGAGTTCACGCGATTTCTTGACCGAGCACCCGATCGACACAGTGAATTTGATGACTACAGCAGCTATTCTGGTGCAGGTGGTTTTTAACGTGGGATAGGCTTCCAGCCTGTCGGATTGAAAATGACAGGCTGGAAGCCTATCCCACCCTTACTCCCTACAACCAAAACTGACTCGTCATGACTAGCTTTCCTTCGCTTCGCATTGCTGTTGGCGGTGATCACGCTGGGTTTCCACTGAAAAAGGTCGTTGTCGAGTTGCTGGGCAATAAAGTTGCCAAGTTGATTGATTGTGGGACTCATGACGAAACCAGCAGCGACTATCCAGACTTTGCGATTGCGGTTGGCAGGGAGATTATCAGCGGCAGAGCCGACCGCGGCATTTTGGTTTGCGGCAGTGGGGTCGGTGTTAGCGTGGCTGCAAACAAGATCAAAGGGATTCGCGCGTCGATTTGTCACGACACCTATTCAGCGCATCAAGGTGTTGAACACGATGACATGAATGTGCTCTGCATCGGTGCGAGAATCATTGGCCCCGAACTCGCATTTGAAATCATTCGTGCTTTCTTAGGTGCAAAGTATGAGCCAGGTGAACGGCACGCCCGGCGGCTAGAAAAAGTCATGCGTTTGGAAGCCGATGGCTTACCTGATTAAACGTGAAGCGGTAAATAAGTCCAACCTATTTCCTTTGGCAACGGACGTTGACGTGAATCCAGTCTCCTCATCCCACGTCAGTAAGCCGACGCCCTCTTCGGTGCCGTCATGGATTTTTGAACGGCGACGCCCCAGGGTCGCGATTCTGGGTGCACCTCAACGACCTCGCGTGATCAGTGCGATCCATCGTCTACGTCCAGCCATTGCCGAACACGCGGACATTGTCGTCGAAGATTTTGAATTCGCTTATGACTTTACCGATGCAGAGCTTGATCTGGTCATTGTTCTTGGTGGAGATGGCTCAATTCTTCAATCAGCACGGCAGCTCGCTGGGAGACAGATTCCTGTACTGGGGGTCAATTGTGGGACTCTCGGATTTCTCGCTGCGTTATCACCGGACGCTTTTCTCAACGTTTGGCCTGACGTTAGCGGCGGAGAGTTTTCGATCGTCGATCATCTGATGCTTCGCGTGGCGCACTTTCGAGGTGGAGTCGAACTCGTGCATCAGCTTGCGCTCAACGAAGCAGCGATCTTGGGAGGTCCGCCTTATCAGATCATGGAAATCGATCTCTATGCCGACGAAATTCTGGCGACAACCTATCGCTGTGATGGGTTGATTGTCAGCACACCCGTCGGATCAACCGCCTACAACCTTTCCGCAGGCGGACCGATTGTTCGCAAGCATTTGCGTGCCATCATCATTCAGCCGCTCAGCCCTCATACGCTCACCTATCGACCGCTGGTGGATTCGGCGGACACGCACTTGGAACTTGTCGTCGCGCGACCCAACGCATCGACCAGCATCGTGACCGATGGCCGTGTCTTGGGCCAACTCGTGCGTGGTGATCGGGTCAGCATCCGTGCGGCAGAACATCCATTCCGAATGCTAAACGTTCCGGGCCAAAACGAATATCGCACGCTTCGAGAAAAGCTTGGCTGGGGCGGCAGCGTCATCTAATGAAAATATTGATTTTGATATGATTCGTAACTTCATCTCTCTGTTTATGGTTTCTGTTTGCTTTGTAAACATCGCCTATTCACAATCCAAAAACCAAGATCGTCAAGACGAAAAACGTGAAAACGAACGTGTTGCAAAAATGCAAAAAGCGGTTCGTGATGAACAAGAGGAACTGCAAAAAATAGCGAAATCGCTGCGCACTTCGATCATTGAAACGCAGTGTGCCGAAACGGCATTGCGGCTCGCGCTCGCGGATTTCCGGCATGAGCGAGAAGCGGCTGAAGAGCGCTGGGAAGAGAAGAACGGGCTCGCGGATCAAATCCAGTCAATGCGCGAACTACGAGCAAAATACAACTCGATCGTTAAACCGATGATTGCAAAAGTTCAAGCCACTGACGAATGGGTCGTTGCAAACAAGAACGCCTCCGCTGCGATCGCGGCCAGCACAACCATTCTGAACGACGATTCATTATCAGAGGATCAACTTGAAGCGCATCTTGCCAAGCGAGATGCGATCATCAATGCACCCCGAATACTGGAGATCAAAGCGGTTGAGGCAGACCCGGAAGCAAAGTAGTTGAAGATCAAGATAGATGCCCAACTGGAGAGTATAAAGTCCAAACGATCGAAATTAGACGATGAAAAAATTGAAAATGATCCGCCAGTCAAGCAAGCGAAAGCAGCGAGTCAAAAGGCTCAACAACTAGTTGACACCGCCAAAAAAGAACTCGCATCATTGCGTTCACAAGTCTCAAAGAAGCAAGCGAATTTGGCGCACGCCAATAAGAACCTGTGGGACGCAAAACAGGCAGACGGAAAAGACCGTAATCAGTCAACGAAACCAAAGAAAAAAAAGTAAACGCGCTGTCACCGCGATTTTTCGGCCCAGCAGTTCACATCATGTTCGATTTTGTCATCCTTGACCTTGCTGTGTGAGTTGTCGTTTGATCGCGTCATGGAACTCGATCATCACGGCACCAACAAGAGCAGCAGGAGCTTCATCCTCCGCCTGGAACGGATTGCGGCAACTCGCAGCGCTGGAAATCGCCAGCAGCATGAAAGTGCATTCATAACATCAGACCAGTGACCGAATCGATAAGTCACGCTGCATGAGACCGTGGAACGTTAAATAGCGGCTGCAACTTAAGGACCATTGCAACCTCGATATTTTTCAACCCTTTAGATTTTGGCAATGCAACATATCTAAACTGAAATGGATCGTTTGGTTGCCAATAAGCGTTTCGAAATGCCGATATTGCTGACTCGTTTTGCTGAATATCAAAAGACCTATCCAGCTTATCTGTATGGCTGAGGTATAGAAAAGTTTCTCCTTCGGTTACGGCGAATATCCCCTTCTCAGAAGGAACCTCCTTGGCTGAATTCATACCGTCCAAAGACTCGATAACCGAAAGAATCGGTAGATCGGTCGGCAACTCCTTTCCTCCCGTTGAGCCTGATTTTCTTATGCTTAGCAACGACCATCTGTAGTCTATCCATTTGTGTCCCGGCGCCACCGCCTGTACGCGACGATGGAATATATGAGACAATTCTGGATCACAAATTAATCCGTCTACAGAACAACCGTACTCGTAACGCATTTTTGAAGCGACGAACTCGCAAGCAAACGCGACAGCCCGTTTAACATCCGAATCAACGGTGTACGACTTGGAGTTTAGGCCCGGAAGCAGATTTGCTTTCCTCGCATTCATTAACAAATGGTTTAAAACTGCAGGAAGCAACGTCAAGCCTAACGAACTGCATTCCGCTAAAAACGCTGCATTCCGATCCTGTTCAGCAACATAAAAATCAGGAGAACGCTGGTCGTTGAACCGATCTCTAACCGTTTTAAACGCCTTGACGATCAGCATCTTTGCGTCACGCGAAACGCTCTTATCGTGGTTTTGCTGGGAAGTTGAACGCAAAAATGCCTCTTGACTAACCAGAGCACCAAGCATTCCATGGCCAACGGGCAACGATCCAGCAATTTGAGACCCTAACGCTTGGCTGATCGCATATTGATTTAAACCAGTCATTCCGCCGCGTCCACTTTACGGTAATTGGTAATCCGGTGAAAAACTTGATCAACGACGACACCAATTTCACCTTGGTTGGCGTTAGTCCCCATTCTATGCAAAAAATTCCCTAATTTCCAGAAATTATCGATATTCTTTGAATCGACAATCGAAACGTACGAATGTATCAAATACACGTCTTCCATGACGATTTCGCTTGTTTTCGGGTTCGACCAGCAGCCCTGCGCAGTCATCACGGTTGCTCCACCGAACAAATCACTTAACAAGGAAATGCCAGCATTCAACCACATTTTTGAATCCGGAAGGGGCTTGGAATTTCTGTCCTGAGTCGGAATAAACAGAATAATGAGAACTGGATTTGAGTTGTCCGCACCCAACGCATTTTCCACGCCGTCAGTGACGTTGCTCACATTCGTTGTCCCAAAAATTGGTTATTTCTATTCCCACCCACAAAGCTATTAAATGCTATCACCCGAAGTTAAATTAGAAAAGTGCCCTGCTATTCTGATTGGTACGGTAGCCTAACGGACTTAAACATCGTTGCGCGAAGTCTCTATCGTAATGGCATTCGATTTGCTTTTGAGCAGTCCAACGCGTCCAGCGTCAGGCATTCATGCCTGCTGGCGCTGGACTACACGAGGCGGCAAGCGTAACGCCGCGAACAAGGCTTGCGATGCAAAACAAACGCCTTTCCCCAGCGAATGCGATGAAGCTGGGCGAATGCTCTCCAATGCGGTGTAGTTGACTCGCAATGGCGTAAGCGCCCAGCATAGGTGAAAGGCAGGGGTGAAAGGCAGGGACATAGCACTTTGATAATGCAAGCGACAATAGCCCAGTAGATTAATTCGGCTCTTTTCAGGTGCTAGAGAATTCCGTTAGCCGTAACTTCTCTTTTTCGGCGATCGGAGGCTAGCTTGTCTACAAAATCGGCAGACGATGGAGACTGATCGCAAACGAGAGGCCACTGCTTCTCACTGAAGCACGAGCGTTTGCTTAAGTTTTGGCCGCTGCTCACGCTTCGGTTGCTAACAACTCTCGAGTGCGGCGGCGTAAATGGAATCGCCGGTGAGTGCGGTGACTGCGAAGCGGATCGACAGTCTCCGGAAGACCAGCAACGCTGCAAAACAATTTGCCAAAGTTGCCCACCAGTTCACACCAGGTACTGGATCGCAGACCAAGCCGCTGGAGCACCGGTGGTAGTTCAGCCGGTGTTGTGCCACGCTTGCCAGGAGCAAGTTGCCGCGCTGACCAGTCCAGCAACGCCACGTAGTTTTTCAAATCGATTGCCAGGAAACCTTTGTCGCTGCATCGACAGCCTGACTCGTTCGCGCATGGGCCGATTGAATCCCGAAGATCGTCAATCGTCAGCGGTGTTAAGAATGAATCAGGCGAGTGACGCCGGCTTGCGGAAAAGCAAAAATGTGTCAGGTACCTTTTTGGCTATTTGGGTAATTATTGTTTTGAAAAGCAAAAAGGTGTCAGAAAAGCAAAAAGGTGTCAGGTACCTTTTTTGGCTATTTGGGTATTTATTGAAAAGCAAAAAGGTGTCAGGTACCTTTTTTGGCTATTTGGGTATTTATTGTTTTGTGTACGGAAATGCTTTGGGGCGACCCCGAGGGCGTAGGGTGGATTCGAGATCATATTTTCTGGCGATTGATTCGAGTATGCTAGTGACCATGATAGCGAAGCGAATGGGTTGCCGTCACCCAGCGAAGCAATCGCCCCATCTGTCCGTCCTTCTGCGGACGCAACACGAGATGCCAATGGTTTGGCATCAGCGTAAATGAAAACAACTCAACAGGATACTTCTCCAAGCCCTCCGACAGGACTCTCACGAACGCTTCGTATTCTTCATGCTTCAGAAAAATTGCCTGGCGCGCGTTGCCGCGATTGATGGCATCGTAAATGACACCGGCTTCATCGATTCGTTTCTGTCGTGGCATGGTCAGCTCCAAAAACAGAATTTACCGAGAATGCAACGCCGAAACTACCCCCGTCCCATTTTCTCATTCCCATTTTCTCATTCCAGCTCCAAAAACAGAATTTACCGAGAATGCAACGCCAAAACTACCCCCGTCCCATTTTCTCATTCGTCCCATTTTCTCATTTTGCAGCAGTACCGGCACGATCTCCCGCCAAGCGAACCCTCATGCAGCTCCGTATCAACGCCGTAATCACGCGCACGGCAACCTTCCGATCTTCCGATCCGCACAACCTTAGTGCGACCGTTCACCCCGAGCGGTCGCACTTTTTTCATGCGCCGATGCAACATGATTTTTTAAATCGCAACTAGCTCATCCGATCAGGTCCACCGATCCCAGCCCCAGGAAAAAACCTCCTCCAGAATTCGCAGCAATTCGGTCACCAACCCCTCAAGGGGACTAAAAATCCATACAGTCACAATTCGGTACGAACTATGACCTTAATTCGGTCGGTAACATCTACGTCCCATTTTCTCATCCGCTTCACAAAGCGAACTGTTCCTGACCTCGCTTGGATCGCAGCTCCCGCCGTTTTTTGGCCGAATTGCAAGCGCAAGTTGCCTTTTTTTTACACGCTAATTTGGCCACCAGCAACTCGCAACCCGCCCCTCGCAACCCGCCTTCAAAAAAAATTCCGTACCTCGCCCTCTACCCCGCTCACCTTTTTTCAAGCCACCGATTAATCTGCTTCGCTTTGCTTCAAACTTGCAAGGCAATCGTGCGGTTCATTATCTGTCGCTCGCAGGTCGATCGGGAG
>JAYVSE010000039.1:0-42411 GCA_043775635.1 Planctomycetaceae bacterium
GATTCGCCTACTTTCGTCCTCCTTTTCGTCAGTAAACTGACTGATTGAGCTACACTACCTACAATTCACGCGCGGAACGGCGCGAGCCGTCCGGTGCCGCTTCGAAAAACAATGCGAAATACCGGGCGGCTTGCAGTTCGTTGTTATAGTGGGTTTGCATCGTTTTAGTGAGCCGATGACGCTAGCCACGGGCGCCACTGGCCGTCAACGGTAAGCGTCCTGCCGTAGGGCCCGACGCTAGCGCGAGCGGCTCACTAAATCAACACCATCGTTGCGTACCAGGAGCTTGTGCGTGACAAGTTCGATGGAACGCACTTGACGTATGGCCAAGGCATTGGCAATCACTGATCCTGCGGCGAACGAGATGGCTGAGACAATCGTGATCCAACCAAATGCGCCTGCGGCTGAAATCGAAATACATGCCCAGCATGCGCACAGTTTCAGATCACGGATCATGATGATGTGCTGATCATGAATCCCAATCACAGGCGAGATTGTTCGATTGTTCGCTCTGGTTTCGATTGCTTTTGCAGGCTGAGGTTCGTTGTTCACAGTGATCGCATTCACCGTTCTCTGCCGCGTCAGCGGTGCATCGGTACGAATGATGATCGTGTCATAGGGGTCAACAAGTTGGCTGGGCGAGATCGATGCGCTTTGTTGAGCAAACGGCATTGTGGCCATAGACATGGCAATTTTCCTTGGTTAGATCGTGTGATAAAAAAGTATCCGACACGTACCGGACACTTATTTACCGCTCCTTGGTTAGTGGAGATGTTGACGTAGCAGGGCGAGTCCGCGTCGCAGTAAACCGGCAACGGACGCCGTTGTCCGACCCGTGGTTTGGGCGATGTCCTTGATTGATTGGCCGTTGATATGTTTTAAGATGACCACTTCTCGCATCTCTTCAGGCAACTGGCGGAGCGAGTTGGCCAAGCGATCGATGTCTTCGTTTCGTGCCGCCGCCATGCTTGGCGAGGTTTTATCCGCAGCCAAAAACGCATCAATGCCGAGCGAGGATTGCTCCAGGCTCGCGGCTATCGATTGCTCGCGGTACAAATCGCGTTTGTCGGCGGTGTAATGCTTCAAATGATCCTTAAGAATGTTCGAAAAGATCGCCAGCAGCCAACTTTTGACCTTCAGCGGATCAGCCTGTTCGCGTAGCTCGGCCAAGTTTTCGACCGCTCGCGTCAGGACTTCTTGGACCAGATCGTCGGGGTCGATTTTGCGACGCAGGGCCGGTACCAACTGTGACTGAGCGAGCAAAAACAACAAGTTTCGGTACGAGTCTAGTGCCGGAAGATCATCCGATTTCGGCGGCATGGTCGACCTTTCTGCGATTGGACGGCGCGATTGAATTCGGGCCTAATTCTTAAGACGAGAAAGCCGAAGCGATAGACCGCGAAAAAGATTCGTTCGAAATGTATTTTTGATTTGGCATTGAGTGTCGCCTTTCGCCTCGCGAAAGAGCGCTCTTTCGCGGAGCGAAAGGCGACACTAACCGTGGCCGACGTCATTGCTTCTTCGTGATCTGGTTGTGATCGTGGCCCGACAGGGACAAGCCCCGCACGCGGCGAGATGATGGAATTTAATCTGCTCAAAGGTGTCCGCGCAATCCCACTCATTGTCACAGGCGGATGCTGCTGCCATCGATTGCTTGCTTTTTTCCTGATCTACCATTGCAAAAAAATGGCCTGGTCTGTTGGTGCGTGCTACGTTGAATCGGGCAAGGTGCGCCCGTTATATCTTGGAAAACTTTTGCGACATTGATGGCGCTGTGATTCCTAAACCACACACGAGCCGAATTGAACGGAATCGACCGATGGCTTCGGTGCGTATTCTGTCCTTCATTGCCTTGGCCCTCGTGGTGATTTCGTCGGGATGTCAACAGCTTCGCTTGCCAGCGATCGACCCCACAGGTCAAGGCTTGTTCGCACCCTATCCAACGACGACCTCACTTGCCCTACCAGGATGCTCTGGCGAAGGCTGCCGCTGTATGGCATGCGCACGTGGAGTAGGCACCTGCCTGCAAAGTACACGTGCGCGAGTAGGTACCGCGCTGAGCCAATTCCATCGTGGTGTCGCCAGCCCTGTGTTCACTGAACCCACGTCACCGCTGCCTTGTGTTGATCCAAGCGCTGCTGGCGTACTGCCATCGTTTGGTACGGCGATCGGCTCGGGAACTCCCTGTGGTGATGAGTGTCGCATCGGTCCTCCAGCGGTCTTACTTGGCGACGAATGCCATGCCAAGATGAGAGACTGTTTGAAACTACCGACGAAAGGTAAGCGCGGTTGCATTCTGCTTTCACCGCAACGAATCGTTGCACCGGTCGGTGGCGAAGTGATTTTGATGTCTGGCGTCTGCGGAACCGATGGCTATCTTGCATTAGGCGAGTCACTTGAGTGGATGCTGACGCCCGAGAGTGTTGGAACATTTATTGAAGTTGGTGACGATGCGCCTGGAGCGTTACATCGGCTTGCCAAGATCGAAAAGACCGACAAGTTGAGCCCCACGTTTGCGCGCGGCGTGACCAGCACGAAGCAAGCGTTGATCACTCGTGGTAACCTCAACCCCAACGACGATGTGCCGCTCGAAAAAGGCCAAACTTGGTTGTCGATCAGCAGTCCCACCGAAGGCACCAGCCGCGTGACCGTGCTTGCGCCGGACAGCGATTGCTGGGACCAACGCAAAGCAACCGCGACGATTTATTGGATCGACGCACGTTGGCAGTTTCCTGGGCCGCAACAGGTGCTCGCAGGAACGCCGGTCACATTGTCAACACGCGTGACCCGTGCCGAAGGAGCGATTCCTGCTCGCGGCTGGACCGTTCGGTACGAAACACTAAACCCAGAACTGGGACTGTTCGCCCCCAGCGGGTCAGTGTTTGTCGATGCCAAGGTCGACGACTCTGGCAATGCAACCGTGGAGCTGATCCCCGTTAAAAACGCGACTGGCGGGTTCAATTCGGGCACAGCCACGATTACAGCTCGAGTCATCCGACCTGGCGGTGATCGAGACAACATGCCTGATCTAACCTTAGGTAGTGGACAGACGTTTGTTACCTGGAGCGCTCCACAACTTGCCATTCGTGCTGGCGCACCTCCGGTTGCAACCTTTGACATTCCCGTTGAAGTCGTCGTCAATGTCCGAAATCCAGGTGACCAGCCAGCGACTAATGTACGCGTCAGCGTTGCGATCCCACCCGGTGCTCGTGTTACGCAGGCAGACTCGTTCGCGACGATTTCACCAACCAATGTGATCTGGGACCTTGGTACGGTGCCGCCGCAAACACAGCTTGATTTGTTCATGATGATCGCAGCGCAATCACCGATTCGCTTGCCGTTCCAGGGTCGAGCTGACAGTGGGTTGTATGCCGAGGACACGGTTGCGATCGACGTTTATCGGCCCAGCCTCGCGATTCAAGTTCGCCCCGCAAAGGATGACGCGTCGCAAGTCGGTGATCCGATCACGTTCAATATTAATGTCACCAATACCGGAGACCGGCCACTAACCGGCGTGAATCTTCGTGCGGTCGGTGACATGGAAATGACGCATACGCAAACAGGTAGCCGCTTTGTTGGTCAAAACAAAACAGACGGACCACTTCAGCCCGGCGAGACTTGGAGCACGGCGGCAACGTTTGTTCCGCTTGGATCGGGACGGCGCTGCATCACCGTTGAAGCCATGGCCGACGGAGGCCAGTTGATCAAGGGTGAATCATGCGCAACGGTGATCAACAGAGTTGTGCCGGTACCTGCGGTAACCGCGCAAATAACGGGACGAGACCCGATTGAAACCGGTGCCGAAAGATTATTCAGTTATAACATTGTCAACACTGGCCAAGTTCCGCTTCGCAACGTTCGTATAGTGGCAACCTTTGATTCCCAGTTGCAATTGGTTCGGGCCACTGAAGGCAGCGATACTTCACGAATGGGTCAATTCCAAATCGTATGGATCGTTCCCGTGATGCAACCAGGAACGACACCCACTTCGACTGTATTGTTGGAAGCGGTGTTTAGTGCGAATCGACCTAGCCCTCGGTCAACGATGATCTTGGCGGTGTCGTCCGCTGAAGGCGCGACCGCAGAAGACACATTTGATTTCGGTATTGTCGCCGGCCCTGCAACCGTGCCACCACCAGCGGCCAGTCCAGCGTTGCCACCGATTTTGCCATCACCGACAATTCCTAGCGGTCCGGCACCAATTCCTGCCGAGGGATCCGCTGGACCTGCCGCACCGGTAAATCCCTCAGCAAATCCACCCGCCAGTCCCACTGGTCCGATTACAAATTCATTGTCGTTGTCGCTACTTGACCGTGATGATCCCGTTCGGGTTGGCCAATCGATTCGATATTCCCTGTCGGTACGTAACAACAGCAGCCAAGTCGATGGCAACGTTGGATTGCGGTTCCGCCGTCCGCCGGGGGTCGAAGTTTCTCGGATTGCACAGCGGCGAGCGCCAGGAGCAAGCGGTATAACGCAAAAAGAAGGCATGGTTTATCTCGAGGAAATTCGAGACATGCGGCCCGGTGAAACTGTCGATTTCGACATTGAATTGGTCAGTAACCAGCCTCAGGATCTTGAATTAACGGTCGAAGCGATCAGCCGTTTGGTCCCTTCGGGTACTGTCGCAAGCCAAACTACTCGCGTGAATCCGTAGCTGACGGGCCATCGCTACCTTTTCTTTTGACTCGCGCACTGACTAAATTGGAGGGCGATAGAATATCCTACTCGACGTGGCGCTCGCCAGCAGGGTTCCGGATTACCAACCGTTGTTGCCACTCATCCGTTCGTACCTTAATTCGTTTTTCACTTGTGTGAGGTTCTCATGGTTCAACCGTTCGCGATTCTTGATAATCGCAAGTCGCGCGTAAAATCTTTGTGTTTCTGCTCATGGAGAGGGAAAACCGCGATCGTGATGCTGATCGCATGTTTGCTGCCCAGTGCAAACGGTTGCTCAAAAGAAAAGTTGCAGGAGATGGCCAGTACCGTCAATGATAAAGTGAAAGAGCAAGCGAAGAACCTCACCGAAACTGCGGCCAAAGTCATCCCACCAACAGGGCGCGCAGAAATCAAGGTATCTCCGCCGGTCGAATCGAAAGCTGCCTATGCTCGGCTTTACGTGATTGGCGATGGACGTCCTGGCGTCGTCCAATTCACCAGCTATGATCCAGACAAAGGCCCCAACACTTATCCAGCACTACTGATTCGCGCCAATACGACGGCGACCAGTCTCGAAAGCCTTGGCGGGCAGACATTGAACGCTCAAGTCTTCTTTCAACCTCAAAACGGTGCGGCCATCTTGTCGACTGGTGAATCCGGTGTTGTGCCCATCACCATTGCCCCGATTGATCCGGGTAAGAAGACGCTCGAAGCAACCATGGCTGCGGGCTCTCTCATCGATCCTACTGGCAATTCAACAGCCGTTGATGGGATCACCATCGAGGGACTGATGCCATGAAAATCGATCGCCTTCATTGGTTACTTCTATCCATTTTTCGTTTTGAGATTTCGATCATGCCAGCTATTCTTCTTCGTTCTGGTGCTTGGAAAACGGCGCTGTTTTCGATTTTCGCATTCGCATCATTTTCATCCACCATCGTCGTTGCAAATCCAACGACAAAAGACGTTACGAAGCCACTCGCGACGCACAATACACTCCCCGAGGCGGGGCCGTTAGCCGCAGCGCTTTATACGGTCGCGATCGACTCGGAAAAATTCATTATCGACTCCGAAGCAGCTCTTATGAAAAAGGGTGCGGAGTCGTTAAACCCAAAATTGCTCAGTCAATGGAAGGCCAAAGTAAATCACTCCTATCGCGAGGCTGAGTATCTGCGAACGATGGGAGAACCAGCTTCGACAGATCTTCTCCTTCGGCTAGATGTCAACTCCGCACGACTAAACCCGCTGATTCAGGCTTATGTTGGTACACGCCTCGGACAAATCCTAAGTGCCAAGCTTCTCAAACAATTACAGAAAGAACAACCGGAGCGAGAGAAGCAATACGAAAAGATAAAAGGCATGGTGGCTGCTCAACAGTTTAAAGAGGCAGAAGCGGCAATTAACAAAATCGGACAAGAACTCGACGTGTCCATACATTTTATTGGACTCCCTGAGCGACAACCAATTTTGAATCCCTACATGGCAACACGCGGACTTGTCGATCCACCAATGCTCAAGATTCGCATCACAACGGCACAGAAAAAATTCCTAGAAGCGATCGCATCCAATCGGCCCAACGCGGCAGCATTAGCCACTTGGGCCTCGGCCGCTGCTGGCCAACTCAAGTCGACAGGCAAAGCAACGATCGATGGCAAGGAGGCCACGGGGCCGCAAGTGTTAGACGCCTTATCGCAACGTTGGGGCGCTGGACATGGTAGCTTTCAACGTATCGCAGGGCTTCACTGGGCGCTTCGTTGGCACGGCGACGGCAGCAATAGCGGACTCACGTCAAGCAATACGACATCGGCTGACGCGACGGCCTGGGCCGATGCGGCAATTACCGCGATCGGCACGATCATCACCGCCCACGCAGAATCGGTCCAGGCGGCTGATGTTCCAGCACTGCATCGACAGTACATGACAAGCCTTGCCGCAATGGCGTCACTTGGTGAATCGCAGAAGATTCAAACAAAAGCCAGCGAGGCGTTCGCGCCACTACTGGCGAAAAATAGCGTCTACGAGGCATCCGTAAAAAATTACGATTTAGCCACTCGCGATCTGATGACGTTTCAATCCCGGATCGCGAACGCAACAACAGCCGAATATTCGAAAAAATTCGGTATTGCTGATTCCGCCGTACGCGAAGCCACTCGGTCACAAGGAGCTAACCCAGGTCTGCATCCGGAGAGTCCTGCGACGCCAAGTATCGCAACATTGAACGGTCCGGCTGATAAAACGCTGATTACAGTCATGCCAAAGCTGGTCAACAAAATCGCTTATGCCAACGGTGTGGTTCGAATCTCGCCAACCAGTAAAACGTCGGCGGTTGAATTTCAATCACGCACCTATGGAACAACATTCGCCGTTCCGATGCCGGAACCGCAAGTCCGACAAATAAAACAAGATTTACTCGTCGACGATACTCATGCACCACTTTCAGTTGCAGCCACAAAGGCAATCGATTCGGCGATCTTAGGACACTATGTCGCTGTCGGTGGAACGATCACGTCGGCGCAATTGGAAGCGATGATCACCAGGGCCATCATGATGTCCGATGGTGCCGCAATCGTAGTGCCACGTGGCACCACGATCCGTGAAGATACCTCGCAATCGATGATGAATCAAATGGCGGTTCGAATTGACATCGACCCGTCCTGGATTCAACATGAACTTGTTGTTTTCAAGATTCCCGGAAAATAAGATGGGTTTTAAGACAATTCTCGCTGATCGCCACCGTTAAGAATTCTCGTTCCCTGGCTCTGCCAGGGAATGCGATGCCTTCGAGGCCCCGCCTCATACATTGGGTCGCGGCCACCACTCAGCTTGCCTGGGACGGTCGTAGGTCAATCGTTGCGGAACAACCATCATTGAAACGAACGGTGAGAGACGTTGGCCCAGCAATTTCAGCGTCAAGAATGTGAAGGATCATTCGCGTTAATCCAGTCTAGCCAACTAAG
The DNA here is from genome assembly GCA_043775635.1 of Planctomycetaceae bacterium. Lineage (GTDB taxonomy): Bacteria > Planctomycetota > Planctomycetia > Pirellulales > Pirellulaceae > UBA6163. Next base: position 7,617 of record JAYVSE010000039.1, read on the forward strand.
CTTCGAGCGTTTCCCAACGTTTGTAGCTACTGGCCAACTGTTGTTCGAGCGATTGAAGGCTCGCCTGCACCGCAACAATCACGGCGCTGGGTTGCTTGAAAAACTCGGGGTTCGACATTTTGTCGTGTAACTCCGCGATATCCGCTTCGAGCTTTTCGATCCGTTTAGGCAGCGTTTCAAGTTCGTGCTGTTCCTTAAAGCTCCTTCGATTTTCTTTCACCGGCGAAGTAGCACCACCGGCGATCAACGGAGTTTTCGCAACAGAAGTCGTTGGATTCGCAGTCGCGGTCTTGGCGCGCCGCGTGACTGTTGCCTTCCAATCGTCGTATCCACCAACGTACTCATGGGCACCATCGGCTTCAAAAACAATGGTGCTTGTGACCACGTTATTCAAAAACGTTCGATCGTGGCTGACCACCAAGACGGTGCCACCAAAATCGACGATTTGTTCTTCCAGCAAATCAAGTGTTTCGCTGTCGAGATCGTTTGTCGGTTCGTCGAGCACGATCACATTTGCAGGCTGGGTCATCAATCGGGCGAGCAGAACGCGATTTCGTTCACCGCCCGAGAGAAACTTGACTTGCGTTCGAGCGCGTTCAGGCGTGAACAAGAAATCCTGGAGGTATCCCATGATGTGCTTGCTCTTGTTACCGATTTTCACGGTATCAGTACCATAGGCAACATTGTCTTGAACTGATTTTTCGCCATCGAGCGAATCACGTAATTGGTCAAAATAAGCAATTTCCAGCCGTGTTCCTTGACGGATCGTGCCACTTTGCGGTTCCAGCTGTCCGAGCAACAACCTCAATAGGGTTGTCTTGCCCGCACCGTTGACGCCAATGATTCCGACCTTGTCACCGCGCATGATCGTTGTCGAAAAATTCTTTACGATCTGCTTGTCACCGTGTGCGAACGAAATATTCTTCGCTTCAGCAACCAGCATGCCGCTGCGTTCGGCTTCTTGGACCTTTAGTTTTGCGGTCCCCACTTTTTCTTGGCGCTCGCGGCGTTGAAATCGCATTGCTTCTAACGCGCGAACTCGACCTTCATTGCGCGTACGGCGAGCCTTGATGCCTTGGCGGATCCAGACTTCTTCTTCAGCAAGCTTCTTGTCGAACAGCGCATTTTGCTTTTCCTCACCAGCAAGCCGTTCGGCTTTTCGTTTACGAAAAGTTTCGTAGTCGCAGGACCAGTCGAACATTTTGCCGAGTTCAATTTCCCAGATCCGTGTTGCGACTCGTTGCAAGAATGAGCGATCGTGAGTGACGAATATCAAGGTTGCTGGAAAGCGAACAAGAAAATCTTCGAGCCAAAGAATGGAATCGATATCGAGGTGATTCGTTGGTTCGTCAAGTAAAAGCAAGTCTGGCTTGGTCGCGATGGACTGGGCCAGCAGCACGCGACGTTTCAAGCCGCTGGAGAGAGTGTCGAATCTGGCCGTGCCGTCGAGTTTCATTTTCTCCAGCGTTTCTTCGACATCCAAATCGATTCGCCACTGGTCAGCGGGGTCGATGTTGTCGGCAATTCCCGAGACAACGACTTCATGAACGGTTCCTTCGATTCCAAGCGGGACTTCTTGTCGCAATTGGCGGATGACGGTACCTGGCGCAATCACAATCGAACCGCCGTCGGGAACAACGGAACCATCGATCATCTTTAACAACGTGCTTTTGCCGGCGCCATTACGGCCCAATAAGCCAATGCGCTGCCCTGGCTCAATCGTCGCCGAAAGCCCATCGAGCAACAGTGGTCCGCGGAAGCGGATCGAGATATCGTCAAGCGTTATAAGTGGCATTACCGATTAACGTTTATCAATCGGAATGAATTCGCGAGTCGTTGGGCCAGTGTAAATCTGGCGCGGACGATTGATGCGGCTGCCGTCAGCGTGCATCTCTTTCCAGTGGGCGATCCAACCGGGCAAGCGACCGATGGCGAACAGTACGGTAAACATCTGCACGGGAATCCCCAATGCGCGATAGATCACGCCGGAATAAAAATCGACGTTAGGGTAGAGTTTGCGTTCCACGAAATATTCGTCTTTCAGTGCCACTTCTTCAAGTCGCTGCGCAACCTCAAACAGAGGATCGTTGACCGCTAACTTTTTGAGCAATTTGTCGCAGCTTGCCTTGATGATCGTTGCGCGAGGGTCGCGGTTTTTATAGACGCGATGCCCAAATCCCATCAAGCGAAAATTGTTCTGTTTGTCCTTTGCCATGTTAACGTACTTTTCTACGTTAACGCCGTCTCTGGCGATTTGCTCGAGCATGTTAACGCAGGCTTCGTTCGCTCCTCCGTGCAGCGGTCCCCACAATGCACCGATGCCTGCGGAGATCGAAGCGAAAAGGTTTGCATTGCTGCTTCCCACCATTCGCACGGTCGACGTGCTGCAGTTCTGTTCGTGGTCAGCATGCACGATTAAAAGTAAATTCAGTGCTTCTACAAAATCAGGGTCAACTTCGTAATGGCTTGCCGGAGTTGCGAACATCATGTGAAGGAAGTTTTCACAATAATTCAGTGAGTTGAGCGGATAGATGAACGGTTGTCCCATCGATTTTTTATAGCTGTAGGCTGCGATCGTCGGCAGTTTCGCTAACAGTCGATAAATCGAAATTTCCACTTGGTCTGGATCGTGAACGTCCATCGAATCTTGATAGAATGTCGATAGCGCACCGACCACGCTGCTGAGAATTGCCATCGGGTGTGCATCGCGAGGAAAGCCGTTGTAAAAGGCTCGCATGTCCTCGTGGATCATCGTATGGTTTCGAATACCGACGCGAAACTCTTCAGCTTGGGCTGTATTGGGGAGTTCACCGAAAATCAGCAGGAAAGCCGTTTCGAGGAAGTCACAGTTCTTGGCGAGCGTTTCGATCGGGTAGCCGCGATAGCGAAGGATTCCTTCTTCGCCATCAAGAAACGTGATGGAACTGGTGGTGCTTCCGGTGTTGACATAGCCTTCGTCAAGCGTGATGGCTCCCGTTAGGGCGCGAAGTTTCGAAATATCGATTCCAACCTCGCCCTCGGAACCGATGACGACCGGCAAATCGATTTCCTTGCCCTGAACGGTTAATCGCGCGTTTTCGGAGGCGGTCTGAAGTGCGGAGGTCATCGTCAATTCCCGCTATTTGAAGCTACGTCGTGATGGTCGAAAATCAAAAAACCGGCGAACCCAGCCGAGGTCCACCGCCCGAGCTACGCCTTTTAAAAGTCTGGTGCTGAAGTCTAGCGATTAGGATAGCAACCGACAATCAGCGGAAGCATAAAGTTTGCAAAAGCCAACGATTAGCGGGATAGGCTTCCAGCCTGTCGCATTGAAAATGACAGGCTGGAAGCCTATCCCACTTCGCGACATCGCCGTGGAAAAGAAAAAGCCGTCGGCTCAGCATCCCGCTGAGCCGACGGCAAACTAACCTTCTCCTATTCACGCGAAACGCATCAGACGGCCCTGTCGATACGTCACGCAGGTCTACAGCGAACCGATGAAGATCCGCTGAGGAAAAAACAGAGTCTAGTTAGAATCGAAAAATCGGAGGGCCAACCATGAACGTGCAGCCAAAGCCACACCGAGGTCGATCCATCAGTATTCGCCTCCAAGTATTTAAACACCACAATCCATGTGATGAGACATAACCAGCCAAGTCTTTTGGATGGCTAACACTAAATTGAATTGACTGCGACTCAAGGAGTGCAGTGAGGAGGTGAAGAGTTGGGTTGATGTTTTTGCGAGTGTCCTAAACGCGTTACGTTTGGGTGTCTAAGCATCAAGTCAACTCCGGTTCGAGAATCGCTAACCACGAAATCTATCGCGGCGACGATCAAGTGAGTAGGTTCTTCGGTCGACATGTCTGCCAGGCTAATTGAAAACAAATATCGAGGCGTACACTCAACTACTTCGACGTCGCAACCGTTTCTCGCATTGCTAAATGCGTGTCACGTTTGACGTGCGAGGAATGTTGCCGATCACGCCATCACTTGTCAAGCAATGTTTTCAAAAACAATTGGCAAGTTTCGATCATCGTTCGCGATTTACCGAAGATAACCAGCACAAAATTTTTTTGATACATTCATAAACGTCGTCGCTGCACGGACGGTGCAGCGTAGCGAATGAATGGATCTGCAAAACTTTTCTAATGATAGCGAAATGCAAACTTCGGATTCCCGTAACGCGATTGATTCGGCAGTAGGCGTTGATTACCGCGATCCGCGATCCAATTGGTCACGGGAGTATGTCGCGCACTGTCAAAAAATTCTTGGTGATGGGATTGTCAGGCGGCTAGCGATTTATGCGTTGCCTGAACCGTTTTTGCTGACGGTTATTGTCCCCGTGTTCAATGAAGTGACGACGGTCGATGCGATCGTCGTACGACTGAACGAAACGGGTTTGCCGATGCAGATCATTGTCGTTGACGATGGCAGCAGTGATGGGACAGCAGATCGTTTGGCACTGCTAGCGGGGCAAGCCAATGTCGAACTGATTTCGCATGGCGTCAATCGCGGCAAAGGAGCTGCGATCCGCTCTGCGATTCCAGTGGCGAAGGGCGACGTCATTGTCATCCAAGACGCCGATCGCGAGTATGACCCTGGCGATTTTCGCTGGCTTCTTCAGCCGATCATCGCTGGTGACGCTGATGTCGTCTACGGAACTCGATATGGACAACCGGATCGCCAAGTATCACCATGGTGGCATCAAGCCGCCAATGGCTTGATCACAATGCTTGCCAGTATCGCGATCGGAATCAGGCTGCGCGACATCGAGACCTGCTACAAAATGGCGAAGCGAGAATATTTCGAACAAATCGTTGGCGATCTTCGTGAAGAGCGGTTCGGAATCGAAATCGAAATCACGGCGCGCTGGGCACGAGCAGGCCTTCGTTTTGCCGAGCGGCCCATTCGGTACAACCATCGCTGGTACGGCGAAGGGAAGAAAATCACATGGCGCGACGGAATTGCCGCGATGTGGTGTATTTTCCGCTACGGAGTTATGCGGCGGTGACTCCAAATAGAGTCCAGAATAGTCACTTAAATCTGAGAAAATTTTTGACGGTCTCCGGCCAACTGTGGTAATCTAAGGGTCTCATCACGACGCGGTTGACTTATGACGAAGCGGTTCAATGGTTTGTGCGATTAGGCTGCCTGGGCCGGTGCCTTTCACCCTTCATCGAAGGCCCAATTCAATGGAAGGCTTTTCAAAATGAGCGTTACAACCTTGACGACCATGCTGGCCGTCAACCCCGCATTTTTGGAGGAGATCAAAGACAGCAATGCATCGCTGTGGAATCAGTTGGCAAACTTGCGTTTGCTTTGCGATAGCCATGATGAGAAGTCAACGATTCTCAATCAGTTGGTGCTTCTGCTTAATGACGTTCGCGACTCGCTCGCGTTGCAGTTCGCACTGGAGGAATCCTATGGATACATGGAAGTGCCGCTGCATCTGGCGTCAGGCGAGTCCGCAACCGTAGAGCAAATTCGGTCGCAGCATTGCGTTCTGTACTTGACCGCCAACGAGCTGACGGAGCAAGCGGAGGAACTTCAGTACCGAGGCTGGGTCGCAGAACGCGTCGACCGGTTACTGCTTCAGGTGAAGCAGTTTGATATGCAGTTGCAGGACCATGAACATAAAGAACGACAGTTGCTCGGATCGTTTCGACCAAAAATGATGCGTCAACGAATGTAGTTTTTTTAATCTGAGTAAATTAGCGAAGAACGATCCTGAATTGATTTTTTTACGATAAAGGAAGTCTAGAATGTTTCACGAAGTTAAAACCAAGCCGATGGAGATTCTACTCGTCGAGGACGGGTTGGTTGACGCAAGGGTTACGATTCATGCGCTTCGTCGCTCGATGGTACACCATCGCTTGACTCTTGTTCGTACAACGGCTGAGGCCCTTCAGTTCTTAAAACGAGAGGGCATCTTTGGGCGGGCGCCAGCGCCCGATTTATTGTTACTTGATCTTTGTTTGCCCGATGGAGATGGGCTGGATGTGGTCACTGCGATGCGCGCTTTTCCAGACCGTCGCGCCAGTACCCCTGTGGTCGTCTTGACGTCTTCGGATGACAGCGAGACTCGTGATCGTTGTGATCTGATGCACGTTGATGACTTTATCAGTAAGCCCGTTGATGAAGAGCAGTTTCTTCGCGTTGTGAGAGAGCATAAAAGATTGCTCATATTTAGCCAAACAACGCTTGCTGGTGTCTAACGTCCAAGCGCTGGGCTATGAGGTTAACGCCGTTGGCGTAAGAAACGAATGCTTGGAATGAAAACGGCGAGCTACGACGGGGTTTATCCCCGTCGGGCTATAATCCCAACCAGAAGATGCTGGCGGAGTGATCCTCGCTACCATGCGGCTTGTCCGCGTGGAGCGTTAATCAATCGTTATACGCATTGCTGCGTAATAAGCACGATCATTTTCTGATCATGGCCCGACGGAGACAAGCTCCGCCCGTGGCCGACGTCATTTCTTCTTCGCCATCTGGTTGTGATCGTGGCCCGACGGGGACAAGCCCCGCTCGCGGCGAGATGATGGAATTAAATCGGCGCAAAGACTTCTTTCCCACGATAGCAAATTTTTAACAGCTCACCATAGTGTTTTAGATTTTAGATTTTAGATTTTAGATTTTAGATTTATCGAGGTCGTGGATTGGTACGAAGCAGAAAGTTTGGATCAACAAACCGCCGCTCGCAACGGTCGGCCTTGAAGGCCCGCGATCAAATTGTCAGCGCAAATCTCTGCCATCGCATTTCTCGCGTCAGCCGTTGCGCTAGCGATGTGCGGCAAGATGATGCAATTGTCTAGCGAAACCAGCGGATGCTTATGATCCAGCGGTTCAGGATCAGTCACATCTAACCCCGCCGCAAAAATCTGCTTCCTGATCAATGCATCCGCCAGGGCATCTTGATCAATCACACCGCCGCGAGCCGTATTGACGAGTACCGCGGTTGGCTTCATCAGCGTCAACTCTCTTTGCCCGATCATGCAACGGGTCTGCGGGTTGAGGTCCATGTGCAATGACACAAAGTCACTTTGGGCGAGCAAAATATCCAACTCAACGCGTTTGCAGTGACAGATGCCTACGACATGCTTGTCGCTTCGCGCCGTGTACAGCACGTTCATTCCCCATCCACCGGCAAGCCGCCTTGCCACGGCCGCACCAATTCGACCCATGCCCACGATTCCAACCGTACGACCGACGAGATCACAACCCAGCCAACCGGTTGGTTCCCATGTCTTCCAGCGACCTTCGCGAACCTCACCTGCCGCAGGCTGCAAATGCCTTGCGGCTGCCAGCAACAGAGCAATCGCGATGTCCGCCGTCGCATCGGTCAGCACATCCGGCGTGTTGCCAACCGCGATTCCGCGACGCGACGCTTCTGCCAAGTCGACATTGTTCACCCCAACGGCGTAGTTGCTAACAACACGCAAGTTTGGCCCCGCAGCATCGAAAACCTCGGCGTCGATGCGATCGCTTAGCAGAGTCACCAGTCCGCCACAGCCCGCAACGGCTTTCAGCAGCTCTTCACGCGGCGGTGGCAAACGGTCCGGCCAAACTGTCGCGTCGCAGGTTTCCAGTATCCGATTCATGCCGATTGGCGGCAATTGTCGCGTTACAAAAACCAACGGTCTGGCGACGCAGCAGTGGTGTTCAGTATTCATGGTTTGGGTCGATTGTCCGCATTCATAGAAAAGTTACGGTTTCGGTGTGTTCCGTTCCAATGCCGATGCGGTACGATGGAGCAGAGTGGCTTGGGGGGAAACCTTATCATGGCCGTTTGCGTAGTCTCCATTTTGATCAATACTCACGCACGTAAAAAAAACATGTCGAGCGACTCGATGTTTCGCAAACCGTTTATCGTAGCAACACTTGCCTCATTGGTCGGTCTAGCCGCCGTCAATACTTCACAAGTCGTCCTTGCCCAGGATGCTGCCGCGCCAACGTCCCCAGCAGTAACCACACCAACCGCACCGCCGGAATCAACCGACAAAGCAGCGGCCGACAAAGCAGCACCTAGCGATGATGGTCCCGGTCAGGCTGACCTCGACGAAGCGATGGTACTTCGCATTGATGCCAATTCGCCCGACAAGCTCGAAGAGGTTACAGCGCTGGTTGAATCAGCAATCGCGAAAGGGCTCAGTGATGAAAGCAAGTTATTCGCCAAAAAGATGCTTGCGTCGATTCAATTAGAGCGTGGACAAACCATTGCCGCCCAACTCATGCAGGGAGGCGGGCGGCGCGTTCGCCAAATGCGCACTCAGGCCATGGAAAGCCTTCGGTCGGCGATTAGTAACGATCCAGACTTAGTCGAAGCGTACATGCTTATCGGACGCTTGAATCTATTGCCCGAAGGTGACGCTGAAGAAGTTCGCAAAGCCGCTACAAAGGCGATTGAGCTGCTCGCCGACAACCCGGCAGAACAAAGTGATGCATACTTACTTCGCGCCCTTCGTCAAACGGACGACAAGGATCGGCTCGCTGACCTCGACGCCGCCGTCAGAACAGATCCGACGAGCACCGATGCGTTGCAAGCCAGAGCATTGCTACGAATGCAAAATTCCGATCTCAACGGTGCCGTCGACGATTTGAAGGCGCTACTCAAACAAGACCCGACCAATCAAGCCGTCGCTCAAGCCGCTGTCGAACAACTCGTAAAACTGGACCGCGTAGATGATGCTGCCAAGCTTTTGACAGAAGCTCTCCAAGCAAGCCCGAACGAAGGGCTGTATCGACTTCGAGGTATCATTTCGCGAACTCAAGGCAAAGAAGACGAAGCGCTGGAAGACTTTGGAAAAGCGCTCGCCATGCAACCCAAAGATCCGATTTCGTTACTCCAGCGGGCCGAAATTTCGCTGGGCCGCAAGGATGTCAAGAGCGCTAAAAGCGATCTCCGCGAAGCAATCCGTGTTTCGCCCCAAGTCGCCGATACCGTTGCCGCAATCCGCGTACGCTGCTACATCGCTGCGGAAGAGGGTCGGATGGCCGATGCCATCAATGACATGAAGTTGTTGGTTTCCAACGCGCCTGATGAAGCTTTTTGGCAATTGCAATTGGCCAACCTGTACCTACAAGACAAGCGGCCTCGACAAGCGATCGAAATTGCCACCGCTGTTATAGCGAAAGACGCCAAAAACGTTACTGCGATACGACTTCGCGCCGATACATTGCTCGGCATGGGCGACCACGGTGCCGCCATCAAAGATTACGAAAAAGCAATCGAATATGGCATTGAGGACCCCGTTCAAAAAAGCGGCGTTCTGAATAATTTGGCTTGGGTTTTGGCGACATCTCCTAAAGATGATGTTCGCGATGGCGATCGTGCGATCAAGTTCGGCAATCAAGCCGCTGAACTGACCGAATTCAAAGAAGCGCACATCCTGAGTACACTCGGTGCTGCTTATGCCGAAAAAGGTAATTTCGAAGATGCGATCAAGTGGAGCACAAAAGCGGTTGAGCTCGGCAGAGAAGAGAAGAACGAACAGATCGAACAACTTGAGCAAGAGTTGAAGAGCTACGGCGAAGGTAAACCATGGCGTGAAAAGCAGGAAACAAAAGAAAACAAGGTGCCCCTGCTCGGTCCCGAAGATTTGCTCGACACTTGATTGACTGATTGACCTTGTAGTCGTTTTATACCCCACAAGTTTAAAAGGACCTTTGGCCACCACCCAGCTTGCCTGGGAACGAAAATGCGAAGCAATTTGTTAGCGGTGAGGCGCGAGCCGCCCGGTGTTTCTCCGGGCTTTTCGAAACGGCACCGGACGGCTCGCGCCGTTCCGCTACTTAATTCCACGCGGCAAGCTGGCAGGGGTCTAAGAAAAAGTTGTGGGAAATAAAAAGGCGGGAAGCCGACATTAAATTACCGCACGAAGCAAAATCGAAATATGTCGGTCGAAACGGAATTCCCCCAGGTTTTCCTGAGCCTGTGCCGTTTCGAAAGCATGGCAAGATCGTTCGCCCATCGTCACCCTCCCGCGATGTCCCACGAGCGATTTGGCAAGCGAGGTCCCGTTTTCCCTGAGTGAACGAGACCTCGCTTGCTAGCCATCTATTTTCTCTTGACCGTGCAATGACTGCGGTGTTAAGGACAACGCATGGAACGGTATGTCCGCGCTTGCGCGGCATTTTTTCGCGATGATATGCGAACCGTTGCTGCCAATAGTTCCTTTCGCCGAGTCATCCGAGTTGCCGCTGCCAAGTGCCTTTACCACCGAAATGTTGGATAAAACTGGCATCCTTGGTCAGTTCGGGGTAGTTGCTTCGCTTTTGCTCGCTTTTTCTTTTGCCGGTGGCTGTCGAGGAAGTGCTTACCGGGACGTTTATCAGCAGAAAATGGCGAGTGAAGTTCGAATACTTGAAGATCAACTCTACGAAGCAGATTACCAAAACCAGGTTCTTCAAGATCAGGTCATGCGGGCTGAAGTGAAGGCCGCTCAAGTCGTCGTGCCGGACAGCCGTCCGCGGCGAACGCTGTTTGGCAAAACGCTCAACGAATCGGGCGAAGTTATCGACGCGCCGGGGAAAGCGAGCAACTCGCTGCTGCCCTCCGAACCAGAACCGGCAAAAAATTTGCCACCACCAATGCTTCCTGCCAGACCGCTGGACGGTCAAAATCAAAATCGCCTTAAATCGAATCTTTTGTCGCCATTGGCCAATCCAAAATCCAACGGAAACTTAACGCCACCGAAAGAGCCAGTGCCTCCGTCAGAGCCAGTGCCACCTGGCGCGGCGGATTTGCTCGTCCCTGACGTGCAGCTTGGCGAGCCAGTGCCACCACCGCAATCCGACGCGCTGCCGGATTCGCTGCCGGATTCGCCTCCAAATCTGGTTCCCGAAGCGCTGCCAGGTCAAATCAAACTCCCCGATTCTGCAAAAATTTTGGGGTCGGGTACACCTTTGGAACCGGTCGCGATTCGCATCAATCTTGGCCTTTCTGGCGGTCACAAGGCGGAAAATTCCCAAGCGCTTGAAGGGATTAATCTATTTGTCGAGGCGATTGATGAAAAAGGAACCGTCGTCTCGTTAGATCAGTTCGATATCGACGCCAATTTGACGGTCGTTTTGCTTGACCCTACTCAACCCAGCTCAACCGCTAGACTTGGAAAATGGGAGTTTGGCCCAGATGAGATTCGCGAAATGTTGCGGCCAGGAATCGCGTTAGGAAAAAGCGGTGCAGGGATAAACATCGTGATTCCTTGGGAGAAACAGCGTCCAGAATCAACCACCGTGATCGCTCATGTGCGACTATCCGCAGGCGATGTTGCCATGCAAACCCAAGCAGAAATCGCAACCGCTGAGCCTGCGATGGCCCAGTGGACTCCCCGCGCGACCCGAATCCGATAAACTTCCGGATTGCGATTATCAACGCGCCATTATTACCGCGCCCGTGTTGAACTTTGCTCCAGCAAGATTACAACTCAGTCCCCATTGGACATTGATCTCTTCTATTCTCTAACGCCCGAACCACACTGTGCCAGACGTTGTCCCGATACGAAGTGCAATCCTTAGCGTCAGCGATAAGCTTGGCATCTCCGACCTCGCGCTGGGGTTGCAGCGAGCTGGCGTTCAGTTGTTTAGCACCGGAGGAACACGACGCCACCTGGAACAATCGGGAGTGATCGTCCGTGATGTCTCTGAATACACGGGCTTTCCGGAGATGCTCGATGGGCGATTGAAGACACTGCATCCAAAGATTTTTGGCGGCATCTTGGCCATCCGCAGCGACAGCGAACATGTCCAGTCGCTTCAAAAGCATGACATCGAACAGATCGATCTTGTCGTCGTGAATCTGTATCCATTCGCCGCAACGGCTGCAAAAGTGGGTTCAAGTCGTGATGAAGTCGTTGAGCAGATTGATATTGGTGGTCCAAGCCTTGTTCGCGCGGCCGCCAAAAACCATAACGACGTCGCTGTCGCAACTAGTCCAGAACAATACGGTGAAATCCTGGCGATGCTTGAGTCCGCCGGTGGCACCAACCTAGCCCTTCGCCAACAACTTGCCTACGAAGCGTTCGAACATACCGCGGCCTATGATCGCAGCATTGCGGATTATCTCGGCGGTGATGCCATCTCGCGCGAATTTCCAGCGACGATACATTTTTCACTTCGCCGCAAAATGCAACTCCGTTATGGCGAAAATCCTCACCAGCGAGCGGCTCTCTATAGCGACACTCGGGATCGGACAGCAAACCTTGTCAATGCACGACAAATCAGTGGCAAAGAACTGTCGTTTAACAATCTACTTGACCTCGACGCGGCCCTGGAAATCGTACGTGGGTGCACCATGCCCGCCTGCTCCGTCATCAAACATAACAACCCCTGTGGCGCTGCCGTTGCCGAGCGACTCTCTCGCGCTTGCCGCAAAGCGCTCGCTGGGGATCCATTGAGCGCGTTTGGTTCCGTCCTCGGATTCAATCGTACCGTCGACGTGCAAACCGCTGAAATGCTGTGCGAACCGGGTCTATTCATCGAAGCAATCGTTGCGCCTGACTACGAAGCGGCGGCGGTTGGTATTTTGACTACGAAACCAAAGTGGCGAGACAGTATTCGCTTGATGCAGGTCGGACGACTCGAAGACCCAGCCTCAAGCCTTCAACGTCGCTTCATCAGTGGCGGGATGCTTGTTCAAGATTCTGACCGGATGCCATCCGCACCATTGCAATGGAAAACCGTCACAGATACGGATGTTGCCGATGCTCTTTGGGACGATGTAGCGTTTGCCTGGGACATGGTTCGTTACGTAAAGAGCAATGCAATTGTACTGGCCAAGGACGCATCACTTGTCGGCGTCGGCGCAGGACAAATGAGCCGTGTGGACAGCGTCGAAATCGCCATCGATAAAGCCGGTGATCGCGCCGTAGGTGCCGTGTTGGCGTCCGATGCATTCTTCCCGTTCGCGGACTCGATCGCTGCGGCGGCAGAGGCGGGCATCGTCGCTGTGATTCAACCAGGTGGTTCGAAGCGTGATGACGAAGTGATCGAAGCGTGCAATCGCTACGATATTCCAATGATTTTCACCGGTCGTCGACACTTCAAACATTGATCCCGTGGCGACCATTCTTGACAAAATCGTCGCAACCACGCGGCAAACGATTGCCGCTGATAAAGCCGCAACTCCGGCAGCGGAGTTGTCTGCGCGAGTTCGCGACCTTCCTCAAACGCGGGACTTTCACGCTGCATTGGCCATGACATCGCATGTCAGGCTGATCGCCGAAGTGAAACGAGCCAGCCCATCCGCTGGTTTAATTCGCGAAGATTTTGAGCCTGTCGAAATCGCGAAAATCTATGAAGCTGCTGGCGCTGCCTGCATTAGCGTTTTAACCGACAAACCGTTTTTTCAAGGTGACCTAAACTACCTTGCTCAAATCCGTGCCGCAGTCGAGATTCCGCTGCTTCGCAAAGATTTCATCGTCGATCCTTATCAGTTACTGCAAGCCCGCGTCGCTGGCGCAGACTGCGCTTTATTGATTGCAGAGTGCCTGACGCCAAGTGAACTTAAAATGCTTCACGATGAAGCGGAACAACTTGGCTTGCAGACTCTAATTGAGCTTTATGACGTCGAGAATGTTGCAGCGGTTCTTGCGACAGGAACTCGATTGGTTGGCGTCAATAATCGAGACCTACGAACGTTTAAGACTGACCTTCACCATACGCTTCGAATTCGCGAATTGATCCCCAGCGATCGATTGGTCGTCGGCGAAAGCGGAATCGCGACCAGCGCCGACGTCGCGTTGCTCGCCAGCGGTGGAGTCAAAGCAATTCTTGTCGGCGAGTCGCTCATGCGGCAAGAAGATATTGGTACCGCCGTTCGACAATTGCTGGCTGGTCAATTATAGTAATCACTCGACTGTATTGATACATTCGCTCACACCCACCCATACTCTGATGTTTTCGAATTGGTCGATCGGCCACCGCGGAATCGCGTTCTGGGCATGCTTCGCATTGTTCATCGGATTGTTCGCGACGGCGGCACGGATTGTAAAAAAATACCAAGTCGCTGGACCAACGGATCCATACAACGAAGGTTATTGCGACTTCCACAACGGAATCTATTTTCCATCATCGGCGCTGATTGCGGGCGTGAGTCCCTACGGTTCGAAATACGCCGCCGAATATCCTGTCTCGCGTCAAATTCCTTTTTTCTCACCAGCGATCGTTGCCTTCCATTCGCCGCTGACGTTGCTGCCGTTGCGCGTCGCCGAAATTTTGTATTTTGCAATCATGGTCTTCCTCGTGCTTGCCATCGCAGCGGAAAGTATTGTGGCCGCAGGTTTAGAAAAACGCCTTGATTGGTTGCTTGTCGTGGCTGCCGGGATCGTCTTCTCCCGTGCCGGGCATGTTACATTTTTCAACGGATACTTTACGTTTGAACTTGTGTTGGCAGTGATTCTAGCCATCAAGTGGGCTGATTCGCATCCGATTCTTGCCGCGCTTGCGCTTGTCATTGTGTCTGCTAAACCAACGTATATTTTGCCCTTGGGCTTGCTGATGCTTGCGCGTGGCAATGTCCGTGCATTGATTTATGGAGCGGTCCTTTCGATCGCTGCGGCAGCAGTGCCAATGGCATGGTTAGCCTGGAATGAAGGTGCTGGAAACATACCGAAGGGGCTAACGGATATTCGACAACAAATCACGGATGCTCAGGTGGTTCATCACAACGAACCAAACGAGATTCCGGCATTGTCATGGACGCGAATTGACATTTTTGCCATCGTTGCCAAATGGACCGATCAAGATCCCAGCGACTTGTCTCATCTTGTGGTGATGATCGGAATTTTGATCGTGCCAATGTGGCTTCTCCATCGATGGCGAACATCTGCCATTGACGATGGCGTCGGAGGTATGGTCGGTGCGATGATCACGACAACAATGATCGTCGGACTGTATCGCCAATCCTATGACGTGCTGTTGCTTGTTCCACCCATCGTTGGCATCATTGCTGGGCAAATAAATGTTTGGCGCGAACTTGGCCGCATGAAACGATTTCTGATTGCCGGATTAATGCTGTTTCCTGGCTACAACTACCTGTCGACTCAAATGATCCTGGGACGCTTTGACCTTGGAGTCAACCTTGTAAAGGTAGTGACCAGCTTGAACGCAATTGTCATGGTTGTTCTGCTCGCAACCATCTGTATCGTTGCCTTAAGGAACGTTAGTCAACGATCACGTTCAATGGCTCCGCTAACATAGGAACAGTCCCGAAATAACTTCCCGATTTCATTCGTAGCGGCAGAGCGCAAGCTCTCCGGTTCCTCGATACCGGACGGCTCGCGCCGTTCCGCTAAAAGCGGATTTTGTTTTGGGACTGTTCCATAGTTGGAATGCGCCAGGTTCGGTGAGCGGAATGACATTCATTTTCTTTTGGAAAAACGCTGGAAAAAACCATGGGAAATAACATTGTGCACGCCGAGATGAACGAACTCAATCAGCCAATTGGGCCGAAATTAACTGAGTGGAAAGAACCACCTGTTCCGTCACGAGAAACGATTTACGGTCGATATTGCCGCCTTGAGGCGCTGGACCCAGAGCGTCACGTCTCCAGCTTGTTTGTGGCCAATCGCCTTGATACTCGCGGCGTGAACTGGACGTACCTTCCCTATGGACCATTCGAAGATATCGCTGCCTATCGCGAATGGATGAATCAAAAATGTTCCGGCTTCGATCCGCTGTTCTTTGCCGTGATCGAACCGACGAGCAACGATGCTGTCGGCGTTGCCAGCTACATGGATATCCAACCTTCAAGTGGCTCGATTGAGGTCGGGCATATAAACTTCTTCCCTCGACTCCAACGGTCTCGGGCCGGAACGGAGGCGATGATCCTGATGATGGCGAAGGCTTTCGAAATGGGCTATCGTAGGTATCAATGGAGATGCAATGCGCTCAACGCTCCTTCACGTGCAGCGGCACAGCGCCTTGGTCTCTCGTTTGAAGGCATTTTTCGCCAAGCCACTGTGGTGAAGGGGCGCAGCCGAGACACGGCCTGGTACGCCGCAATCGACAGCGAATGGCCAGCGATTAGCGAAGCTTTTGAGCAGTGGCTTGATCCCTCGAACTTCGATGAAAACCAAATTCAGCGAATCCGCCTATCAACGTTGACGAGGTCTATACTGGTGCGTTGAAACGAAACTTGGCATACCATGCATTTCATTTTGTACTTTACCATCCTGCTGCTCGGCTCATTGATCGCTACCGCTAGCGCCGCCGATGAACGTCCCAATGTGCTTTTCCTGTTCGCCGATGATCAGCGTGCCGACTCGATTGCCGCATCGGGAAACTCACATATCAAGACGCCGAATCTCGATCGACTGGTAAGGCGCGGATTGGCATTTGATCGCGCCTATATGCAGGGTGCCTTTAATGGCGCTACATGCGTTCCGTCACGTGCGATGTTGCTGTCCGGCCAGTCTTTGTTTCGCATCGATGAAAAGCTTCTTCGCGATGAAACTTGGCCTGCGGCGTTTGGTCGAGTAGGCTACTCAACATTCATCAGCGGCAAGTGGCATAACGGTGAAAAGTCACTTGCTCGCAGCTTTCAACAAGCTCGCAGTGTTTTTGATGGTGGTATGACAAATCCTCTGAAAGCAAAACTAAGTGACATGGTTGATGGGAAACTAGCGACCGCACAACTTGCACCGAAGCATGCCTGCGAAGTCTTTGCTGACGAAGCGATCAGGTTCATCAACGAGCATCATAAACAACCATTTTTTTGCTATGTTCCATTTGATGCACCGCATGATCCGCACGTTGTCCCGGACGATTTCGACATCCACTATTCTGCCGATGAAATTCCGCTGCCTCCGGACTTCATGCCTCAACATCCATGGAACAACGGCGAGATGGACGTTCGCGACGAAGCGTTGCTCACGTGGCCTCGGCAACCACAGCAAATTCGGGAGATGATTGCCGAGTACTACCGTTACATCTCGTATTTGGATGCTCAGATTGGTCGTATTATCGATGCTCTTGAAGCTTCACCCCATGCCAAGAATACACTCATTGTTTTTTCAGCGGACTCGGGGGTCGCGCGAGGTAGTCACGGACTGATCGGCAAACAGAACTGCTATGAACATTCATTACGCGTGCCGTTAATCATAGGTGGACCTGATATTCCGCAGGGACAGCGAACGAACGCGATGTGCTATTTGTTCGACGTGCTCCCAACGCTCGGCAAGTTATGTAGCGTGCCAAGCCCAACCACGAGTGAAGGTATTGAATTCACTGCCGTTCTGAAAGACCCTCAACGAGACTCTCGGGCACAATTGGTGTTTGCTTACAAGAATGTGCAACGCGCGATCCGCGATGATCGCTGGAAGTTGATTCGATATCCACAAGTCGACAAAACGCAACTATTTGACCTTCAGGCCGATCCGTTTGAGATCATCAACTTAGCCGACAAACGAGAACACGCCAGCAAAGTCGCTGACCTCATGAAACGGCTCGAAGAAGACCTAATCGCCTTCGATGACAAGCAACCGTTGACGGTTGCGACGCCAGAGCCTTCGGAATGGACTCCGCCCGTCGTCAATCGTAAGGCCAACATAGAAAAGCCCCGTTAGGATCGCTCGATCAATGAGTGGGATAGGTTTCCAGCGTGTCGCATTGAAAAAGACAGGCTGGAAGCCTATCCCACTTCAAAAACCGGACGGTTATTGATCGAACGGTCCTTAGCCAATCAGAATTTTGATTTTTGTTCGTACTTCGTCCTCGTATCGTGATTCGCTTTAACATGTTGAAACCCTCTCGCATTACTAATCGTATTCCTTCTCGCATATCTTGTTCCTGGTCGATCTTCGGGCTATTGCGGGGAAGCTGTTTTTTTCTATTTCCACTGCTCGCCACCGCTGATGATGTTACTGCGAAGATGGCGACAAGCGAACGCGTGCCATGGGTGGCGTCGCGTTTTCATGGCTCTCCAGACACTCCTCTTCCCTTAAGCGTCGAAGCGGTCTTTCCACAGCTTTACTTCAATGATCCGGTACACGTGCGTTGGCAGGAAGAACTTGGACGCTATTTCGTGTGTGAGCAGCAGGGAAAAATATGGAGCTTTCCGCATGATGCCACAGCGAAGAGTGCAGATTTAGTCGTAGATCTGAAGCCGTCTCTCCGTTCGTTTGATCCCGAACGCTTCGTCGGCTTCGATAGCCTATATACGTTGGTCTTTGACCCCGAATTTGCACACAATCGTTTCGTTTATCTCTGTATCATTTTTCGCACCAAGGATGGCAAGCCGTCGCCTGATGGGAATCGCATTTCGCGCTTTTGCATCACAGAACAATCCCCTCCAACGATCGATGTGGCAAGTGAACTGCCGATTATTCATTGGCAATCGAACGGCCATAGCGGATGCGACTTGGCCTTCGATCACAGCGGCTGCTTGTTGATCAGCACAGGAGACGCGGGCTTCCCCAGCCCTCCCGATGCATTGCAGACGGGACAGGATATCAATGACCTACTCGCCAGCATCCTCCGCATCGATGTCCGCGATGCAACCGTGGCAGAACCGTATCGCATTCCCGAGGATAATCCTTTCCGGCATCATTCCGGAGCACGCCCTGAGGTCTGGGCCTATGGCTTTCGAAATCCTTGGCGCATCGCCGTTGATTCTCTTTCAGGGCAATTGTGGTTGGGCGATGTAGGTTGGGAGAAATGGGAACTGGTACATCAAGTTAACCGCGGTGGCAACTATGGTTGGAGCGTTCGCGAAGGTGAAGAACTGATTCAACCGCAAGCACCGCTTGGACCGACGCCGATTCTCCCTCCACGCGTGGTGCTCTCACATGCGGACTCAGCATCGATTACTGGCGGGTACGTTTATCGCGGGCGTGCTATTCCCGAAATAGCAGGCCACTATCTGTTCGGCGACTGGGTCAATGGTCGACTCTGGAGCGTGCCAATCGACACAGAAGCTGCGCCGGGTGCGCAAGCGCATCGTGAGATCGCAAGTGCTCAGTTGCGAATCGTTGCCATCGCACCCGATCGTGAAGGTGAGCCGATTATCGTTAATCATGTCGGCAAGTCGACGCTCTATCGACTCGTGCCCAATGCGGCTTATGCAGAACAGCTTGCTGCGTCCCAAGCATTTCCTCGCTTGCTCAGTCAAACGGGCCTATTTGCGGATACTGAGAAGGCAACTCCTAGCCCTGGCGTGCGTGCGTTTACGATCAATCAGCCGCAATGGCAGGATGGAGCGCGCAGCGACTACTGGCTTGCGCTACCACAGCAAACCACGGTAACCGTCTACAATGATCCACAACCGATTGGCTCAATAGCGATGTTTAAAAGCCGATTGCATTATCCTGAAGGAACAGTCCTGGCGAAGACTCTGCAGTTACCCGTACGCACTGTTGCCGACCAATTCACCGAGCATCGCGTGGAAACACAGGTGCTCCATTTCGACGGAAGATTGTGGCGAGGTTACAGTTATCTTTGGAACGATTCGCAAGATGATGCGGAACTCGCGCCCGCTAGTGGTATGGACTTGAACCTTCATGACATTGCTCTACCGCATGAGCCGTCGCAAGGACGCGAATTGCGCTGGCGTGTGCCCAGCCGCTCAGAATGTCTCCAATGCCACAATCCGTGGCCGGAGACAACGCTGGCATTTACTCCAGAGCAATTATTCTCGGAGCGAAGCGCTGATGCATCACCATGGATGACTCTCGTCCGCGAGGGACATCTCGTGACTCGCGATAAGGAGCAGCGTGAAGTCGATCCTCGTTCGTGTGTTCGCCGACCGCTATGTGCTTCGGAAGATGAGAGTTTGGAGACGCGTGCACGCTCCTACCTGCACGCGAACTGCGCGCATTGCCATCAGTTGGGCGCGGGAGCGGCCGTTGACCTTTCGCTGAAAATGTCCGACGACCCGCGCGGGATGAAAACTTTTGATCTGGCCCCGAGTAAGGGGAGCTTTGGTATCGAGGCCGCAAAGATCATTGCTTCCGGTGATGCAGCAAGCAGCGTGTTACTTTACCGCGTCGCCTCTTGCTCGACAGGACGCATGCCGCACATCGGTTCACGCGAAGTCGATTTCGCTGGCGTGGCATTGCTTGCTGCCTGGATTAATTCTTTAACCGCAGAGGTTTCGTCAACGCCAGCGGCCCTTGCTTCCGATGCATCCAGCGGTGGAGATGATTCATCCGCCCGATTGCCCGCATCCGTACGTGAGGCGTTGTCGCTGGCAATCGTTTGTGCAAAACATCGTAGCGATCCCTCGCCAGCCAATGCCGCAGCACCGATTTCGAACGAGCAGGCCTCTGCTTTGGCTCGCTCCAGCGATCCCTGCATCAGTGCCTTGTTTGAGGCGTTCCTACCCGCGACCGAACGTCAACGCCGTCTTGCGACCAACGCCAGTTTTGCAGAGGTTGCCGATCTGCATGGAGATGCCGTTGCGGGAGAAGCATATTTTTTCGATAGCGCTCGCTCCCAATGCAGCAAGTGCCATCGTGTCGGCACGCGTGGAAGCCAACTCGGACCAGACCTGACACAGGTAGGCAAAGCTTCTTCCGCCACGCAGCTCTTTGAGTCTCTTCTGGACCCGAGTCGCGTGATTGCCCCTCAATACCAATCGCACACCATGCTCTTGCTCAGCGGTGAAGTAGTGACGGGACTGATCAAAGAAGAAACTGCGGAGTCCTTGACGCTACTTTCACCACAAGGGACAGTGCAAACGATCAAGATTTCCGAGTTAGAAGCTCGCAATCCAGCCCCACAATCGCTGATGCCCAGCGGTTTAACGAATGCCTTAACCGCGCAACAAATCGCGGATCTCTTGGCCTACCTGCAGACACTCAAATAAGTAATAAGCTTGACATGACGGAGCAGCGCTGGTGTCCAGGCTTTAGCCGCTTTCTTCAGGTCTTGAAAAAGAATCGCCTAAAGGCTATTCACCAACGGTAAGTTCGGGCGACTTAATCGATGACTTGGTAGATCGGTAGATGGCGATAATAGACTTCTAGCATCAAAATCCGTAATGCCGTGGCGTAAATGCGTCCACCGCTTTGTTCCCATTGGTCATGAGGATCCCACGTGCCAGCCAGTGAGCCTTCTTTTTTTTGCGTCTCCATTAATAGCGGATGGATTGCTTGATTCCAACGCTGCCATGGCTCGCCCTGAAGATGAAACATCGCTTGCGTTCCGTAATACCAAAAGTAGCTGGTATCGCGTCCTGCTTGAGGTAGATTATCAACAAGAAACTGTGTTCCACGGACGATGGAATCTGAGCCCCGGTCGATACCGAGGTATTCGAGGCATAAGAATGCTTCTGCGGTCATCGCAGGCGTAAATCGGCCACTCTGATAAGCAAATTGGCCGATCTGGCCACCGCTGCCGGCAACACTGTCAAGCCAACGCTTCGCTTCTTTGAGCGTCTTTTCTGGTACGTTGAGGTCGGCCATTTGACCGCTCTTCAGCGCCATCACCTGCCAGCCCACCACCGATGTGTCGGATTGATCTCGCGGTTGATATCGCCAGCCACCTGATCGTGGATCCTGTGCGGTGACGATGAAATCAATTCCGCGTTGGGCTGGACCTCGAAGGCTCACATCGCCGGTCATGTTGTAGCATTCGCAGAGGGCAATCGTAGCGATGGCGTGGCTATACATGAACGCCAAGCCCTGGCCGCCGGTAAATAGGTTTCCATCAGGTTTTTGGTTCTTCACCAACCAAGAAATTCCACGAGCAACCACATCTTTATACGGTCCTTGTTGATGCGTGTTGCCATCTCCAAGTAGCGGCAACAACGCGAGCCCAGTACCGGCAGTATCCGAGTCAGAACTTCCACGACCGTCACATTGCGTGTGGCCTTGGCAGCATTCATGAAAATCATTGAGGCCCCAGTGACCATCTTTGGCTTGGTGCTGCTCGATCCATGTCAGCCCCCGACGGATGGTAGTGAGCGTCTCGTCGTTACCACCAAATTGTTTGATGACTATCGATTTCGTGGCTTCATCAAGTTTCCGGCGAAGGAGTAAATTTTGCAGATTGACGCTAACGTCGGCATAGTCACGACTGGGCGACGTCGAACGAGTTGTCAAAGCGCTGGCCGCAAGCGGCACTTGCGTTTCCAAATCGATGCGTTCCGATGCGATTCGTGACATTGGCCCCTGTAATCCCTCGGGGCGTGATGTGGGCGGAAGCTTAATCGACGGTGTTATAGTCAACGTTGCAATATCGATCTTCGGCAGCGTGATTGGTTGCCGCGACACATCAAGCTTGGGCGGCGAATTCGATAATGCTGGTGCTGCGCTGCCCTCAACAGACCGGATGGCATTCGTCGCGATTGCTATGTATGGCGTTTGTGAAGGTTGTGAGGCGGGAAGTCGCTTCAAAGACGCTGATGGTAGCGAACCTGAATAGTCATTGATCGTAAGCGAAACAATGGATTCACTGATGAGCCCTTTCGGAATTGCGAAAGTAACAGGCTTGATTTCGCTAACCACGGGTGTGATTGCAACTGCTTTAAACGGTTCAGCCGGTAAAGGAGCCTGTTGCCGTTGCATCACCGCCGGTGGAGATTTCGGAGGCTCAACCTCCGTTGCGTTCACTGCAACCGTTGGTTCAAGCAAGAGCGTCTCATGGATAAGATCATCGGTAACAGGAGCGCGTGGCAGTTTACCAGCCGTGCGGACGGGCGGGGCGTCAACCATCACCGTCGCGACTAGCGCGTCGTTAGGTTGTATGTTCGATTTTAAGGCGAGACCAGAGAGGTTTACCGGCTTATCGAGTTCGATCGGTTGAATCACACTAGGCGTTTCAAGCGATTGGCGAGGAAGTTCGTCGTGTGAAACGGGATTATTTAACGTTAGCTCCGATACACTATCAAACGACGGTTGTTCGGCTGCGTTGGGAGCTGCCGAACTGGCTATCTCCTGTGTCGCAACAACCAATTCTTCGTTAAAAAGTGACTTTATTTTTTGTACGATGTTTTGCTGGAAAAACACAAAGAAGGAACTGGTGACGACAAAGAAGTGGATCAACAATGCGGCAAGCAGAAACCCTGGGATTGCAAGACGATGAGATTTTACTGCGCGAAGAAACCACGTCAGCAATCCGATCGCAGCGAGAGCCAACAGTAACATCCAAACATTGTTCAGCAGCGTTTTGGCAATTCCACCTAGCGAACTTACCAACGCACTCCAGCGAGAATGATCCCAACGGGCGTCTCTATATATTTCCTCCGCAGTGCTTTGATATAGCGAATATTGCGATGGCTTTGTCAAATCGGATCGAGAAAAAAGTAATTCAAAGCCTGAGACGTTTGAACTCGGCTCCATCTCGTTTGCAGCAGTATTGATTTCCGGACCGAAGTTTTCCGGCGCGACATCGAAGCGATCAAGGCGTACTCGGTAAAGATCATAATTTGTCGGCTCCTCACGGAGCGTAGGCCGGTCAGACGCAAACAACAAGAATGCTCCATCACTTGATACAAACGGAGATCCTTCATTATGGTCAAACGAATTTAGCGAAGTGAGCGGCGAGACGTGATCCCAGACGGAAGAATCTGCAATCTTGTTGGCGCGATAAAGATCAAACGTGTCTTTGCTATGATCGCTTCGAAGCGTGGTCGACCATCGATCAGACTTGTTTTCAAGCGTCCCCGAAGTCCATTGGCGATGCAATATTTCACTGCGATTGCTCGAAAAGAATAGTTGATCAGCCTTGGGCGACACTGCAGGATCATATTCGTCAGCAGGACTATTGATTTTAGCGCCAAGATTGACCGGTTGAGACCAAACCACACCATCAAGCTTCGCTTCGTATAAGTCCATCCCGCCGAAACCGCCATTGCGGTTTGAGTACATATAGAGGACGGTGCCGTTTGCGCTGATGACTGGTCCCACGTCATCGGCATTTGAATTCAATTCCGCGACACGTTCGGGTGTCGACCAACGGTTCTTGAAGTATCGTGAACGAACAATATCAAGCCCGCTCGTTTCATTGAGTTCGCTCGAACTGCGGATCGTAAAGTACAACGTGTTGCCATTGTCGACGATCTGGGGGCGGATTCCATGATGGCTCTCCAAGACAAGTGGTACGGCGGTCTTCCAAATCATTTCACGGCGTGGTGGAGCGGTATCGATGGACCATCGTTTCGCATCGTCGACCGTCGCGATTTCAGTCTGATAACGAGGCACCAACCACAATGCGGAAAGCAATAAAGGGATAAAGCCGATTCCAACGGCGACAAAAAGTGCGCGGTTTGAATTCAATCTTGATAACAGATTAAAAATGTTCATTGGGGTGAGTCAGGTTGCTCGAAAACGGCGCTTGGCTTTTCCAAAACTGAGAAAGTGTGCTTGATGTTCTGCTCTTCGCACATCCCTACCACCGCCATCGCAAATCGGACGCGAGCATCCATGTCAGTTCGCACTTGTATGGTTGACAGATCTGCTGGGTTTTTCTTCGCCAGCGTGCCGATCATGCTTCGTAACTGAGGTTCCGTGAGCATATTACCTAAGACGATATATTCACCTTCAGCATTGATATTGACAACCGTTTCTAGTGGACCAGCAGAAAGTGGTCTCGCCTTATAAACGTCGGGAATACGAATCGACAACTCTTTTTCATCCTGCTCAAAATGCGTAGCCACAAGAAAGAAAATGAGTAGTAAAAAGACGACGTCGATTAACGGCGTCAAATTGATTCCTTCACTTTCGGTGTTATCGATGGGGAGACGCATTTTGCATATCACAAATGGTGGAAACGAAGTTCGAGTTTTGCACTTTTCAAGCGGCGAAGCCGCTTATTGTAGAACAATTGTCCCCAATTGTTCCGTGGGTGCGCTCGATCCAGGGTATCAAACAATTGAGGACAATTGTTCTACAATGCTCAATCTCCATTCTTTCGCAGAGCGAAAGACAACAATAAAAGACCGTACGATGTTAAAGATTCGTGGTCATTTGACGACATCGATCCCCGCCTCTCGTAAAAATCGTTCTCGCGGTGTCAATGTTCGCTCTGGTTCTGAGGGTGTCATTGATGAGCTGGTTGCGACGACAAATGGTTGCCCCTCCAGCTTTGCGAAGCTCGGTATTGCCGATGTCAAGCACTCGCCAATTTCACACATATACCGCTCGGCTCTGCCTGCGAACCAAGAGGCAAACAATAAGCATGGGATGGCAATGGTTAGCCCCGCCGCCGTCGTCATCAGCGCCAAATAGATTCCTTCTGCCAGCCGTTCTGCCTTGCCCAGCCCTGCTTGGCTGGAGACCTGAAAAGCCATAATCATTCCGACGACTGTTCCCAACAACCCGACGAGCGGAGCCACATTTCCCACAACATTTAACGGACGATTCTTAGCGCGGATGGCGGCCATTTCGCGTGCAGCTGCGTCTTCCATTGCCTTCTCGACTTCGGGCAACGGCCGCCCGGAACGCAAGACGCCGGCCTTGAAGATTCGACTGGCCGGGGTGTTGTAACTTTGGCATAGCATATGGAAATTCGTCGCCGTTGTTTGTGGGTTCATCGTCAACTGAATGAGTTGTTGGCTAAACGATTGCGGTAGCATTTTATCGCGACGCAAATTGAAAATGCGCTCGAAGACGACTGTCACGGCCCATAGCGAAAAGATGCCAAGGACGCCGAAAAATGCGAGGTTCATGGTCCCGCCACTAACCACCATGCCACCCAGTGATTGAGTTTTAATCTCTTTCGTGGTCTCCGTCGGCGAATCGGCTTTGGCTAGAGCGTCGTTTGCAGCTTGTGCATGAACACAAAGCGGAACCAATGACAATGCAACGGCTACACATAATGTCAGTGCGATGAATCGGTACTTAGTATCGTGCGGTCTTTTATTGTCGTCTTTCGCTCCGCGAAAGAACGGAGATACGCGCCTTTCGCGGAGCGAAAGGCGACACATAACCGAACGGCGCGAGCGGTCCGATATGGAGGAACCGGAAAGCTTGCGCTCTTCCGCTACGAATGAAATCGGGAAGTTATTTCGGGAATGTTCCTTAGAAGTCATTGGCGTTCTCAGTGTGGCGTTCTCAGTGTTGTAGAATCTACTTGCTCAAGTCATCAAGCATTTTTTTGGCATCGACGATGCGGGGATGATTGGCATTTTTTTCGAGCAGTTCACGAAGTAGTTTGATGGCATTGGCCTTATCGCCAAGTTCGACGAAACAACGTGCTGCTTCGAATCTTGCGAGTGCCTGCCACGATTCGTAGGGATAGCCTACGGTCACAGTCAAGAACTGCTCGATAGCATCTTCGTATTGCTTCTGCCCAAATTTGATCTCGCCAACCATAAATCGGGATTTCGCTGCGGTTTCAGTTTCCGTCGATTTTGTCACTTGGTTGTAAACTTCGATCGCACGATCGAGTTGGCCTTGTTGTTGTATTGCGTAGGCAATTCCATACTGGGCATCGGCGTTCTGCGGAAAGTTGGGAAACTGTTCCATGAGTCGCTGAAAGTACGTTTGACTTTCCTGCCAACGAGTTAGTTTTGCAGCACAGTCACCGGCGCGATACAACGCTTGCGAACGGTAAATCAGGACCTGTTCATCGGGCGTGTCGGGAAATGAAGTTTCGCTAATGAGTAAGAACAACGACATCGCGATCTCGAACTGCTGCAGTTGAAAATGCGATTGTGCCGCCAAGAATGTTGCCGGACCAACGTATTTACCCGTCTTGAATTCGTCGGTCTGTTTCTTCAGTGTTTCTGCGGCAGCGGCGAATTTCTGTTGCTGAAATTGCAGATCGCCAAGCAGGTACAGTAAGCTTTCACGCAGTTCACCGACGGGCTGTTTTTCGATGCCCTTCATCACTGCGGCTTCGGCGATACTATAGGCAACAGATTTTCGATCTTGGGTCGCCTGACTAGCCAGCTCCAATTCGTACTGAGCCATGCGAAACCAACTTTCGGCGGCGAGCTTGCTTTCCGGACGGTGTTCCGTAATCCAGCAAAATGCATTGGCGGCGTCGGCAGCTTTGTTGCCAATCTTACGTAATGCATGTCCAAGTTCGTAATAAGCTAGATCGGCGTTCGGAAGATCTGGCTTTGATGTCAGCAGCGCATTTAACTGGCTTTGCGCAGCGTCGTATTGATGCTCAGCGATGTAGCAATTCACAAGCACATAACGTGCGTTCGTTGCTTCTGCATCGTTAACTGGATTCTGGCAATAGGCCGCTAGATCCTCAATCGCTTTGGCGAACGAGTTTTCGGATTGGTAGGCGATCCCGCGCAGATACCGACCACGTCGTTTCAAGGTGTCACTGAACGCACCGTCAATCAATCGCGTAGCCCACTGACAAGCTTCGCCGAATTGTTGCTTGGTAAGGAAAACAGCGGCGAGTCCGTGGATCGCAGGGCCACAAAATTCTGAAGTTGCGTAGCGTTCGGCGACTTGTTTAAACCAGTCGATCGCTTGGTCTGGTTGATCACGCTGTCTGGCGTTTTCGCCAAGTTCATAGAGCGCCTGAGGCCGGAGTAGGCTGTCAGGTTTGCTGTTGACCAATCGCTTTAATTGTTCCGTTGCTGGATCAAATTCATTTAACGCTCGATAGGATGACGCAGCCGCCAACAACACTTCATCAAGCTGCCCCCACTGGTCGTTGGCCGCGATCACGGCGTTGAAGGCGTTGATGGCTTCGCGATGCTGATGGAGCTGAGCATGGCTGCGTCCGATTAGCCATTGTGCTTCAGGCAGTTGCTCCTTGGCCTCGAATTTGTTGAGTGTGCTGCGCAGATATTGGATGGCTTCTTGCGGTCGATCCGATGAGAATAAACACCAGCCAATACGGAGGTGGCTAATCGCCGCGCGAGCGTGCTCGGGATCTTTCGCGACTAAATCACGATATAGGATTTCGGCTTTGGTTCGAGCGTCGACTTGGTGCGGTAGATCTTTATCTGCTGCCTCAAGTAAGAACGATTCCGCTGCAATGTATTTCAAGTCCGGTACGACAACGGTCAATTGGCCTGGCGGTTTCGCTAGATACGCTTCCGCCAATTCTCTTGCTTTGAGATACTGTCGTTGGCCGAAGGCTGAAAATGCGGCCATGTAAGCGGCTTGTGGTGCCAACGCGTGAGTTGGATGTTCTCGCGCGAAGCTTTCGTATAACGCTGGCGTTTCGGCACGACGCGAGGCGATTTCATAGAGCGCGTCGATGCGGACGAACTGAAGAGAGACTAAGAAAGCTGTATCCTTGAAACGGCTGATTGCGGCTTCGAGAGTCGTGAGTGCTTGGTCTGGTTGATTCAGGTTCAATTGTGAACGTCCGAGCCAATAGGCCGCTTCTGCAATCACTTCACGTTTCTTTGGATCATCAATACTGGTGATCGGTGTTAAAACGCGGACAGCATCAACCAGCTTATTAGCCATGAAATAGCAATGACCAGCCAGCTTGATTGCATCAATCCGATATTCGCTGGTTTTAAACCAATCTGGATTCTCGGTAAGCAACTTCGCGGCGTCTTCGTATCGAGTTTGCTCATAAAGACAAGTCGCGCCACGCAGCCGAATCTCTGACGACAACTCATGTGTCGCATACTCTGGCTTGGCGAGAAACATCTGAAAAGTTTTGATCGAGTCGTCCAACTTGCCAAGGTCCTGTTGAGCAATTCCCAAGTCGTAATAAGCGCGGGCTGCTCGAGGGCTACTGGGATATTTGGCAATCAAATTCTGATACGCCGCAACAGCTTCAGCGACGTTGCCTGCGTTCAACAAACAGTCGCCTTGAAATACGAGGCGTCATCGAGAAAGTCGCTATTGGGATACTTCGCGACGACTTGTTGGAAATCATTCGCAGATTGGCGAAAGGCATCAGCGTTCTTGGATTGCGTGGCTAATTCGTAGCGTGCCATCGCTAAGTTGTATTGCGCCTTGTCAGCTTGCTGTATATCTGGCCAACGTGAGACGACATTCTGGAACAATTGTGCGGCGTCGCTAAACCTTTTGTCTCGGAGCGCACAAACGGCCAAGAAGTAGTTTGCCTGCCCTATTCGCTGGTCGTTCGGAAATTGTGAGATAAACTCGGTCCACTTGGTGGCAGCGCGCAAGTGTAAGCCTGCGTTTTGAAGCGCCGCTGCCGCGTTGTAGGCGCGGGCCGAAGCATTGTCGGTCTCCTCTGCTGCCAGATTCTCGCAATTGCAACTACAGCACAAAAGGATTGCGATGGAGCGCAGTAGCAGTTGCTGCAGGGCTTGTCTCAAATACATAGCATCACAGAGAAAACGTCAATGATGAGCGACCTTGTCGCTAAATGCGACGTGGCAGCATAGTGTATCGCGGCACTCCAAGGCAATCGTTGATTTTTCGCTTCGCCAACGGCCATATTCATCGCAGCCTAAGGCAACGCCCTCGTGCTTTGTCTACCTTAAAAATTAGGGTTAGCAATTCAGAATAGAACCATTGTCCCAATGGTTTTCTGAGCAATTGGGACAATTGCTCTACTTTAAACCCTAAATTTAATCTTGGGCAACGCCCTAGGAACCTGACCGTGCCGATGATTGATTTGGCCAACGGCTGTGTTCAGCGGTCGTTTGCCCGCGTTGAATATGGCCGTTGGCCAAAATGCGATTATGATTTTGACTGGTCCTGGGACGGCGCCGCAAAGCGGCTCTGCCCCAGGCTATGATGAATATGGCCGTTGGCCAACACATGCATATCTTGACATAATGCCCCGAGAAATGGCACCAGTTGATTGAACTTTGCTACGATTTTCCACACACACCCTTGGCTGACAAATTATAATGTTGCCGCAGCACCGTTTGACGTTTGACTAACGCTTTTCTTTCCTTTTAGGTTGGTCCATTGGACATTACATCGGACAATCGCCATCGTTCAGAACACCTTTACCTGGGTGTCGATATCGGCGGTACGAATACGAAACTCGGCTTGGTGGATCGGGAGGGCCAAATCGTTGCACAGGAAACGACGTTGACAGCGATGCTCGATCACCCCGACCGCGTTTGCGACTTCATTTTAGCGGCTGGCAAGCAGCTCGCGATATCGGCGGGGCGAAGCCTGGATAGCTTGGAAGGTGTTGGGGTCGCCGTTCCAGGAATTCTGGACATGCAAGACGGGGTGCTCAAGGAACTGTCCAATTTGCTTCGGTGGATTGATTTTCCCTTGCGACGCGAATTGTCGAATCGATTTAATCGCGATGTGGCGCTGATCAACGACGCCAGTGCTGCCGCCTATGGTGAGTTTACTTTCCGAGGAATGGTCGACAATTCGCTAGCGCTGATTACCTTGGGAACGGGAATCGGTTGCGGCGTCGTGATTCAGGGGAAGCCGTTGGGAGGCTCCCACGGGTGCGCGGGTGAAATCGGTCATGTGGTCATCGATACGAACTTGAATCAGCGGATTTGTGGCTGTGCCATGCCGGGGCACTTGGAAGCGTATGCGGGTTCGGCGGGAGTGGTCACGACGGCCAAGCAACTTCTAACCCAATCCTCCTACCCAAGTTCACTGCATGTCTACAGCGATGAAGAACTGACACCGCAAATCATTGCCGATCAGGCGGAATGGGGGGACGCGGTCGCCGAGCAGGTCGTGTTAATAACCGCGAGGCATCTCGGCGTGGGAATCTCGGTTTTCTGCCACTGCGTTGATCCCAGCGTTGTGCTTTTGGGCGGAGCGATGACATTTGGACAAACAAAAACAAAAATCGGAGAAAAGTTTCTGGCAGAAATCATTGCCACAGTCAGGAAATACTCCTTGAAGCAGATCGGTGAATATGTTGTCATCGAATTCGCTAAACTGGGTGGCGATGCCGGGATCTTGGGCGCTGCAGCATTCGCTCAGACGGAAAAAATCGCGGCCACAAACTTCTCGGGTACATGATGGAACGACAAATGTCTAGCAAGCGGGAACGAATTCAATGTCAAATCAGAGACGATGCATCCCAAGTTGTACAGGAACTTGCTGGAGAAATCGCTTCCGAAATGCGCAACCGCGACGCTCAGGGCAAACACTTAGTTCTGGGCCTTAACACGGGTTCAACACCAACCGGATTGTATGCGGAATTGGTGCGTCTTCATCGCGAGGAAGGCTTGTCGTTTTCAAACGTCATGTCCTTCAATATCGACGAATATTATCCCATGAATCCCAATGAGCTTCAAAGCCACAGGCGGTTCATGAACGAGCACCTGTTTGATCTGGTCAATATTGATCGTGCTAACGTTCACATGCCGGACGGCACATTAGCGTTGGAGCAAGTCGCGGACTTTTGTCGTGATTACGAAGCAAGGATTCACGACGTCGGCGGAATCGATATTCTGATTTTAGGAATAGGCCGCAGCGGTCATATCGGACACAACGAACCAGGCTCAGAAGCATCCGTTCGGACAAGATTGATCACGCTGGATCAGGTGTCGCGAATGGATGCCGCCAGTGACTTCTTTGGTGCTGAAAACGTGCCCCGTCGCGCGATCACCATGGGCGTCGGTACCATTCTCGAAGCCCGACGCTTGATTCTACTTGCCTTCGGTGAGGGCAAGGCGAGCATTATCAAACGCTCCGTCGAAGGCGAGGTAACGGCGTCAATTCCTGCTAGTTTCTTACAACAACATGCGAACGCGTCGGTGTGGCTGGATGAAGCCGCCGCCGCAGAATTGTCTCGAATCCAAACGCCATGGCTATTGGGACCGATTCAGTGGACGCGTGAAACCATTCGTCGTGCCGTGCTGGCACTATCGGCAACGACCAACAAATCTTTGCTCAAGCTCACCGATGCCGATTACAACGAAGCGGGCATGCAGGACCTTCTAGCGGAGCGAGGCAACGCGTACGCCATCAACTTGGAAGTGTTTCGGCATATGCAAGCGACGATCTCAGGTTGGCCAGGCGGAAAGCCTGCTGCAGCAAAGAAACCTGGTGATCGTCCCAGTGCATTCGATAACATCTTTCCCAAGCGCGTGATCATTTTTTCACCGCACCCCGACGACGATGTCATTTCGATGGGCGGCACATTGATCCGTCTCGTTGATCAAGGGCATGATGTCCACGTCGCCTATCAAACGTCAGGAAACATCGCTGTTTTTGACGACGACGCGATTCGCTTTGCTGAATTCGTCGAAGATTATTGCAAGGAGTTTCAACTTACCACTGATCCGATTCGTGAGTTGGACGGACACGTAGACCAGTTCCTTCGTAACAAGCAACCTGGCCAAGTCGACAGTCCAGCGATTCAACGAATCAAAGGCTTGATTCGCAAAGGTGAGGCTCGAGCGGCGACGCGTTATTGCGGAGTCGCAAGCGATAGGTTGCACTTTCAAAACCTACCATTTTACGAAACGGGACGCGTTAAGAAGAAACCGCTCGGCGACGAAGATGTCCAAATCACCGTTGATTTGTTGCGGGAAATTCAACCTCACCAAGTGTATGCTGCTGGCGATTTGTCGGACCCGCATGGTACTCACCGAACTTGTTTAAACGCCATTATGCAAGCGTGCGAACGCTGCCGCGACGACGATTGGTATACAACCTGTGAAGTCTGGTTGTACCGGGGCGCTTGGCAAGAGTGGCCGCCGGATCGTATCGACATGGCGGTACCGCTCAGTCCTGAGGAAGTGGAGCGAAAACGCGTTGCAATATTCAAACACCAATCTCAAAAAGACAGGGCGCTGTTTCCTGGAAGTGATAATCGCGAGTTTTGGCAACGCGCCGAAGACCGCAATTCACAGACCGCACGTCGCTACGATCAACTTGGATTGCCCGAGTACCAAGCGATCGAAGGTTTTGTTCGCTGGGACAAGTCATCTCGAATTATCGTGTGATGAAACGCTCGATACTTGGCATTAAGCGGTAGATCTGTGTCCGACACGAATAATTAGATTCGGATTGTGCCACCCACACTAGACTTGACGCGCGGTCGCCAAAAAAAGCCCAGACCGACCGACCGACCGACCGACCGACCGGCGCGCAGGCGTGACCGCGTTGATCATCAGTCGGGTAACGAATATCAATCTATCCATCTGTACTCGGTGGCATAGATTGTGCGTTGAACTGAGACGCTGGGCTTTCGGGCCTTGGCTTTCGGGCCTTGGCTTCGAGCTTATGCGGATTGTTTGCCTCGCGGTCTCTTCAGACTGCAGTTTATGGCAGACGGTCGCTGTTTTGCAACTCGTTGGCTTCAGAATCTCGACGGCTACCGACGCCCATGGATGCCGGTCGCGAGGGTTGACGGGGCCTGCGAATCGTTGGGTCGGATAGAAGCCGCGCGGCCTGGAGCACTGGATGGCTGCGGACGCAGAGTGAATTGACGATTTGAGAGCGGTGACTGGATGAGCGCATTATCCGCTGCCTTGCCATGGCGACATGAGTGCATGCACATGAGCATGGTGGCCCAGGCGTTGGTTCCAAGTATGCAGCACCATCGCAATCGCTGGTTCCATGCCGCACTCTTCGCGGATCGATTGCTGCAACGCTTGTGCCGACGCGGGAAACAGTAGCTTGTAAAGCTCCTAGCGATTGCCCAGAATGTGTGACGAGAGTGTGTCAGGAATTGTGAACACGACCTGAAAGTACTCCGTATTGGGACGAAGTAGTTGATTTCGGTTTGGCAGCTAGGGCAGCGATAAAGCCGCCCGTTGAGAGCTGCCGTGCGACAGAATCCGATCCGTCGCAAGGTGCTTTCCACGTGAGCCGATAATTGTCCTTTGAAGCGAGCGAAGAACGGCTCAGTGTTGTTTTTAAGAATCGTCGCGACGGTTAAACCAGGCTGCCCATCGGGTCGTCCTCGTCCGTCGACTTCTCGCGTGGCGTCTGCAACGTTGGGTCGATCCAGCGCGGACATTGACGAGTCGGTAACCAATCGATGGGACTGGGGGCGGTGTTGAAATGTTGCCTGCGGCAATGCAGATAAATCATTGTCGTTACGAAACTGCTGTGTCCCAGCAGCTTGCTGATTGCCATCAAGTCGACGCCCGCTTCTAGTAATCCCGTCGCGTAAGAATGACGCATCGTATGTGGCGTCACGGTCTTGTTGATCCGCGCCAAAGCGGCTGCCATCTTGCAGGCCCTCTGGATCGTGGCACCGGACAGCGGCACGTCGGGTGTCTTGCCGGGGAAGAGGTAGTTCGATGGTCGATCGATCTTCCAGTACGCTCGCAGTTTTTCCAATAGTCTCGGCGAGATTGGCACGTACCGATCTTTGCCGCCCTTGCCGCCGTTGATCTTGAGCTGCATTCGCTGCGAGTCGATGTCGCGGACCTTGAGGTTGGTTGCTTCGGCGAGCCGTAGTCCTGCTGCGTATAAGGTCAGCAGGACGGTCCGATGCTTGAGGTGGGCGACACATTGGATCAAGTCGTGAACTTCTTCTTGGCCCAAGACGGTAGGGAGTTTTTTGGGTCGTTTTCCAAATGGGATCATTTGGACTGACCAAGGGCGTGGGATGGTGAAGGTGTAGAGGAAGCGTAGGGCGCAAACAGCCTGGTTGAATTGGCTCCAAGAAGATTCATTGACTTGGATCATCCAAAGCTGGAATTCACGGATCTGTTCGGGGCCAAGATCCTCCGGTAGTTTTCCGAAGTGTTTGGCGAACCGATCGACATGGTAGGTATAGGAATCGATGGTTCGTTCAGCGAGGTTTCGGACGAGCATGTCCTCGGCCATTCGCTTGGTAATTGGAGTTGATCGCTTGCGAAACGGTGTCATAACAGAGTCTCTCATGTTGAGTTGAAAAGTGCCCGGTAACCAACAGGTCACCAATGCATGCCCAAGCATGATTGCCGTCACCAAAAGCGCAATCCTTACAATCGGAATGATCGGAAATGTGCCAAAATAGTGAGTGTCAAGAATCGCTAGAAGCGCGCTAATCGCGATCTATAGCTTGATCGTCACAATCAATCGAGTGCGGTCGCGAAGCGATC
>JAYVSE010000040.1:0-10969 GCA_043775635.1 Planctomycetaceae bacterium
TCTCACGCTGAGCGCCGGGCACACGGTGAGAAACGCGATCGGCGGCGATCTGGGCGATCAACTTTTTGGCGATGCCAACGCCAACGTGCTCACAGGCGGCAAAGGCAACGACACGCTCGCCGGCGGCGCTGGTAACGACACGTACGCCTTCGACGCCGATGCTGCGCTGGGAACCGATACAATCATCGAGGCGGCCAGTGGCGGAACGGACACGCTCGATTTTACCACTACGACCACGCAAACGATCGCGCTCGACCTTTCGAATGACGGCTTGCAATCTATTAACGCCTTTCTATCGATTGATCTTTCGCCGGCCATCCAGTTCGAAAACGCTAAAGGCGGTTCACAATCGAACTCAATAACAGGCAACGACCTAGCGAACAATCTGACTGGTGGCGCCTCAGCCGACACGTTGGTCGGCGGCTTGGGCAATGACACGCTCGCCGGGTTAGGCGGCAATGACTTGCTTCAGGGCAGCGCAGGCGACGACAGCTACACCTTCGACATCGATGGCCAACTTGGTATCGACACGATCGTCGAAACACCGACCGGGGGCATCGATACATTGAACTATTCCTCATCGACGACCCAGGCCGCGACGCTCAATTTGGGACTGGCCGCGCAGCAAACGGTCCACGGCACGAACCACATGCTCACGCTCGGCGCCAGCGACGTGATCGAGAATGCGATCGGTACTTCGAAAGACGACTTTCTGACGGGTAACCATTTGGCGAATATGCTCACTGGCGGGCCCGGCAACGACGGGCTTTCCGGCGGTGCCGGCGATGACGTCTATTTCTTCGATGCCGACGCGGCGCTCGGCGTCGATACGCTAAACGAGGCGGCTGGAGGTGGAATCGACTTACTCGACTTCTCGCAGACCACTGTCGTGGGGATCGTACTTGATCTAGCGAGCGTGGCCACGCAAGCCTTGAATGCCAATCTGTCGCTCAAGCTGTCCTCGGCCGCCGTATTCGAAATGGTCGTCGGCACCAGCATGAATGACACACTCAGGGGCAACGCCTAGAACAACGTGCTCATCGGCGGGGCCGGGGTCGATTTAATCCAAGGTTTCGGAGGCCGAGACTTGCTCGTTGGCGGGTCCGGAGCCGACAGCCTTCAGGGCGGCGACGGAGAGGATATTCTTATCAGCGGCAAGCTCACCTACTACGACGAAACCACCAAATCGCTCAACCGGCTGGCGATCGACGCCTTGATGGCTGAGTGGACGAGGACTAATGCCAACAGCGCTTACGCCCAGCGGATCGCCAACCTACGCGCCGGCGTCGGCCCAGGCGCGTCGTTTAAGATCAACAGCGCGACTGCGGTCACCGACGGCATCGCCATCGACTCTCTATTGGGTCGTAACGGACTCGACTGGTTCTGGCGCTTCGGCAGTGACACGATCGGTGACTTACACACCGGGGGAGTGGAAACCGAGAACTGACAGAATTGCGACCATGAAGTGAATCGTTGATCCTACGACCAGTTTGCCCCAAGTGCTCTGTGCGGCGTCAAATGGAGGCTACGCCGGATGCGCCGCCTCGTAGTGCCATGCACTTTGAGAATTGCCAGTGTACGTGAGTAAGGCACGCATGTTGTGGCTCAAGAACCGTTGACTGCGTCTTTGATGTCTCGGCCGGCTTCCTTGACTGCGTCACCAGCGTCCTCGGCGGTATCACGAATATCTTCGTAGGGGCGGGCACCAATCGCGTCCTTGACTCCATTTGACCGGTTGACGTCTGACTTCTGGTCGCAGGCAGGCAGTATGAGCAGCGTGAGTGCGATGGGGAGGAGACGATAAAATCTCATGTTCATGTTCCTTCATGGGAAGATTGGGGCAAGTGATAGTCGATTATAGCAGGATCGTGACTAAATAGCCCGAGCAGTTTCTTTGGAGCAGAACTAAAGAACTAAAACCTAAAGTCGCCGCCAACGGTGACACCTTGAGCGAAGAAATCGCTTTGCCTAAAAACAAAGTGTGGACGCAGCGGACCGGTCAGCGGATCGTCTTCAATCGGAATCAATCCCGGATTCACGTCGGTATCGATCTGGTCGCTGGCTCGTACCACGTTGCTGAAATACACAAACGTATAACCTGCGGTAAGGCTGAAGCGAGGCGTGACATGAAAGCCGATCGTTGCTCCGATTTCGGGAACGACCGCGAAGTCATTCCGTTCATAGATACCGATGTTTGTTCGCTGTGCGAGGAGCCCGCCTGTAAAAGTCTCAGGCACACCCGCTTCGACCAACCGCGTTGATCCGTTGATACGAACTTTTTGAGCGTTCGTTCCAAGCGCGACCTTCGTCACGGTCTCAAACCAAAAGCGGCCTATCGGAATCTCGCGAATCGCACCGATCTCGACGCCTTGGAAGTCATTCTCGGTTTGAAACGACTCATTGACGTTAATCGTGCCTTGGGCCACGTTGACCAATGAGGTAAGGTTTTCCGAGATGCTGATTTCGTCATCGAGACTGACGTGACGATAGCCCAGAAGCCAGTTCAATCGCGGTTCACGACCACAGTCGCTAGCGGTTTGCTGAATCGATCCCGGTTCGTTCAGCGCATCGGCTTGAATATGGATTCCAAAGGATCTTAGCTGAGTGTCCGTGTTAACGGCTATGTCTCCAGATACAAGTGCGGGGAAGGAGACAAGTTGCGCCGTTTCACGTCCAGCGACGATGTCGAAGAAAGGTCTGCCAAGGATGGCGTTGTTGGTTGAGTTCGCCGCGAAGGTTTCACCATTTCCAAACAATTGATAGTAGTCTCCACCAATTGCCCAGTAACGCGTCGGGTCGACATACCAACCGCCTTGAACACGGAAGCCATTTCGAAAATCGTTGTTAATTTCGCCACCACCAAATAGCGTTGTAGTTTTTGCGCCACCGACGAACGCCGCGAGGTTTTGAGGCGTGCCGGCAGGGCTGGTCGTGACGAGTGCTGGTGTCTTCATTCCGTCCATTTTCCAACCCAAGTACTCACCGCGAAGGAACATCCGTCCACGGTAGGGAACCGGGTTAGCGAGCGCACGAAAACCGTTACGGAGAGGGGCTAAGGGTTGAACGGGTGAGAAATAACCGTTGGGTTGAATCGCGTAGGGATCTTGGCTGGCCATCGGCACCGGATCATACAACATGACGCCGGGTGATTGCGCAACCGTAGACGATCGATTCGCAAGCGAAACGATGCCGATCACCAGAGCGATCAATGACAGCTTTAGGACACGAAACGGGGCCAACGCTAGCTCCCAAAAAAAACGGAGAATCGCCGAATAAAAACTAAAGTCTTCGGCACCATGGGAAACGTCGGAAATCTGTGGCTATGGCGTCAAGGTGAATTGACTGGCAATTTCTCGCGTTTTTCTGCCGCTTGATAAATAACGGACAGCTTGAGCATCCATTTTTCAAGCTTCGCAAAATATTCAGATTCACTAAGTGACGCTTTCTCCGCACGTAGTGAGGTTAGCTCGGACTCGATGCCTGCTCGCTCAACCAACTCTTCCGGCAATAATGCAGCGGCGTCTGCCGACGGGATTAAAATCGTTTTCGCGGCCACGTTTCCATCCAGTTTAGCGGATGTGGTGCTGGACTTCGCAGGTTTCGCCGCAGGTGCGGGCGTGCCGTGCAGCACGGCGTTCAGCATCTCGGCGGGAGTGCCGAGAGAATCGCCATTGTCGTCGACGATCGCATGTTCTGTTTGGATGCGATCTTCGGATCGATAGAAATCGCTCGTCTCACTCGCTGCTTTGAGCACCGCCTCGAGCAACGAAACTTCATCGTCATGATCCAGGTCGGAATGGATATCACCGAGGGCGTTAGGCAAGAAGTTACCGAACCTGGCAAAATCTTGTTCGTCACCGCTTCTGGTCGCGGTGACGATGATTCGATTCTTTCCCGATAGTGAATTCACAAACGGACCGCTCGCCGACGCGACATTTACAATCACGAGCGGATGGTTCGACTTTTTCGTCCAATCGGCTAACTGGTCCGCCGCGACATCGGGCCCTCGCAAATTGAACTTCGCCACGTTCAACTGAAAAGTTCCATGGCCGATCAAAACTAACCAGTGCGGCTGAAGCTCGACAGGATTAGCGTCCTCTAGTAACAAGATCGCAGCCTGCAAAAGATCAACGTCACTTTTCTCATCGCTTGAACCGAAGCCGATCTCGGTGATCGCTAGCCCGGCATGGTTGCCGAGCGTCGCCCACTGTTTCGCCGACGTCTCAAATTGCTCGCCATATTCCGGTGTTCCTGCAGCACCGACGACAACGATCATCTGGCTTTGCGGTTTATTCGGTTCAGCGGCGTTCACTTGAATTGCGAAAACGCAGTTGGACACGGTGCAGAGCATCAGCGTGCGTAAGAAAAACTTCATGACAAACCTTTCCAGCGGCGCAGACCCCATTCGCCACATAGGCACACGACCGCAAACAACATGACCCATGGTTGATGCCACAACGGGTAGGTCCAAACTTGGGTGAGGGGAACCTTGCGGTTTTGGAGTTCTGTGACGAACTGGTCTAATCGTTGGTCGTCGACGATTCGTCCACCGGTTTCGTCGGCAACGGATTTCAAGAATTTTTCGTTGATCGACCATTGTCGAAACTCTGCTTCGCTGGGTTGCGCCGCCCAGCCAGACGTCGGAATCGCAATCTCGCTACCGTCTTCGGCAGTAACACGAGCGTTCGCCAGGTAGCCACCAGATTTGTTTGCAAAAAAAGTAGTTTCGTAACGTCCGGCTTTGGTACTGTCACTTTGAGCAACCAGCTTGATAGTCGAAACCTGCGATTCAATTGCCGTTCCTGCGACTGTCGATCCGATCGGTGTGATTTCGATTTCAACCTTTGCATTGTCCAAGGGCAAGTACGCTTCATCTCGAACTTCGGTCGAAATCGTGACGTGTCCATCGCCATCTGCGTTGGTGTTGATCTGTACTTGTGCACGCTGCGGAACATCATTGACCAGCCATCGAATCATTTGACGCCACAAGCGTGCGGGCTCATCTTCATCATTGAGCTTGCGCCGCATCGATGACTTCCATGAATCTCCTACCATCAGCGCCGCCGTTTTGCCCTTGCCAAATCGCTGCATGACCAAGCCCGGCAGCGATCGGCCCTGGCTGTCGCGGACCGTTGCAAGTTGAATGGCACCGGGTTTTGTCTCGCCGACTGGATTGATCGTATTGAAGAGCGGCAATTCGGTAATACGATCTAACTCTCCTGCCTCGGTTTCACGCAAGCGAAACCAAGGTTGCAACAATCCCTCGCGCGTTAACTCCATTCGAAACACATCCGAGACGCCGTCTTCATTCAGTCGCGGTGGATATACAGGCGAAAGCTCACCCAGCGGGCCCGATGCAAAGCGACGAGCGTCGAACGATTCTTGGCCGCCAAGCATCAGCAGCCCGCCACCCCGAGCTGCAACAAAACTACGGAGCATCAGCAATTGATCAGGTGAAAAGAACTCCGGTTCAATGTCATCAAGAATAATCGCTTCATAACCGAACAGTTCTTCGTTTGTGCGTGGAAATCCCTCGCTCAGCTCTTCCGAAGCTTCAACGCCCAGTCTCAGCATCACAGGCTCATCGTATTGCTGCGCGGCGTCTTCTTCGGTATCTCCCAGTCCCGCAAACAATGGATTGGTGGTGCTAACCTCGCGATCGAGAAAACTAAATTTCGGCTCTTTGTTTGCGATCCGAAGCAATCCAACCAGCTTCACTTCTGGGTCCGACTGAACGGCGCGGCGGATGAATTTGAAGTCCCAGTTGGGTCGCCCGCTGACGTACAAAATCCGATGCGGCCCTCGCCCACGATCGATCGCCAGCCAACGCAAATTGTTGGCAAAAGTTGCCTCCGATTTTACTTCGCCAGATGACTCCAGCGCTGCTCTGTCGATTTCGCGAAAGACCACGATACGATAGAAGCCAACGCCAGGTTTTTCAGGTCGAAACTTGATCGTGATCGGTTGCGATTGCTCGTCAGCCGTCAACGTGACCTGCTGTTCTTTAATCGTTTTACCCGTTTGCTGGTCTTCCAATCGAACGCTCACGATTTGCGGCGCGCTGGAGGATGTAAACATTGCCTGACTAGCAATCGAGATCCTTACCGAAACCGGTGCCGTTTCAAAATCGGATTGAGTGACGCTCACGTCGGCGACTCGCAGATCACTGGGAGCATCTTCGTTAAATGGAACGACAGGATAGATCGGAAAGCCAAGTTTCGACCAATCAACGTTCGATAGTCGTTGGTCTGTTAGGTTTCCGTCGGTAAACAGTAAAACGCCGGCGACCGGTCGGTCTTTCAACCGCTCGCCAAGCGCCAGTAAACTTCCGGCGAGTGACGATGATCCGCCGTCCATCGTCAGCGTCTCTGTCGCTGGCATCGGCTCCAGTCGTTGCGCAAAACGATAGGGACGAACATCAAAGTCCTGGCCCAAACGAATGCGCCACGGCTTCTCCTTATGTAACAAATCGATCACCCGGTCGGCTCGTGTTGTGCCAACTGCATGGGAACGCATTGTCATGCTTTGGCTGCTGTCAGCGAGCAGTGCAAACAGGTTCGCTTGCGGACGTGGCCGTGTTCCGCTTTGCAGAGGGTCAAGCAAACAGACGGCAAGCAGCACGATCGCAAGCAGCTTTAATAAAAAAGCCATCGCGTTTGCACGCGTGTTGACGCGTCGCCAGCCGTAATTCCACAATACGGTCAGCGACAATACGATCGCAATGACGATGGCTGGCCAC
Organism: Planctomycetaceae bacterium; assembly: GCA_043775635.1. Taxonomy (GTDB): domain Bacteria; phylum Planctomycetota; class Planctomycetia; order Pirellulales; family Pirellulaceae; genus UBA6163. The sequence continues at coordinate 6,740 of JAYVSE010000040.1, forward strand.
GCCCAGTCAGGTGCACCCCAGAGCAAATTGTCCGGCAGTAGCTTCAACGTCCGCTCCCCAAGCTCTCGTAATATCGCTTGACGGCGCTGGAGTATTCATCGGGAACGGGATCGCGATCGATCGGTACCGGTGCAGTACGATCGGCCGATCGTCGCAGCAGCTCTTCGGACACCTTCATTTTCAATTCGCGAAGGGGTTTTGCGATCATTGATTCCACGAGTTCCCACTGAGGCTTGCTACCGTTGCGGCGGAGTTCAACTCGCATTTGGCGGGCGCGATCTCGGATCGCAGCCGTGTCGGACCGCAGTTCTGGGTCGCCGACCATTTCTTCGACATCGCCGAGTCCATCGGACCATTCGCGAAAGCCACCTCCCGCAATCGGAGACGCGATCGAACCTCCACCGCCGCCACCTCCACTTTGTCCCATCTGTTCCAACAGCCCCCCACGACCCTTCTCCCCATCTCCCTTCTCCCCACGACCCATCTCCCCATCTCCCCTTCTCCCCATCTCCCCCTCTCCTTCACCTTTCCCAGAAGACATCTCTGATTTCAATGCTTCGTCCAGTCGTTCAAGCTCATTAAGCGCCCGTTCCAATGCCTTGGCCTCGTCTCCCAGGACTGACTCCGCTGCTTTTTCCAGATTGCGGCGCAGCTCTTCGGTCCCGCGTTGGGCGTCATTTTGAAGCTGCTGTGCTTGCGGATCAAGTCCTCGGCGGAGCAACTCACCTGTGTCTGATATCCGTTGTTCGACTTGATTCTGTTGAGCCTTGCGAAACGTTTCGTACAGATTTTCAGCCAGCAGCGGTTCCGAAGGTTCCGCCTGTTCAACTGTTTGTTGAACCTGCGTCAACAATTCGCTGAGTTCTTTTTGTTGCTCCTTCAGCGACTCTTGTATGGCATCGCGATCGCCGCCCGACCGTAAACCTGGCTCGGCATTTTCTGCCATCTGATCAAGTTGTTGTCCGAGCTGCTGCTGTGCTTGTTCCAGGTCACGAGCTTTGGAGCGCATTTCGCGGACGACATCGTTGAAATCTCCGGCAGCTCGCTTGCGAAATTCGTCGCTCATCTCATCAAGCTCACGCTCCGCCCGCGTGCCCGCTGCAAGTGCTTCGGAGGCGGCGTTCTTTTCAAGTGCGTCACTAGATCGACGAAGATTCTCACGAGTCTGTTCCAACTGCTCGGTCTGCTGACTTAGGTCCTGATTGTTCTCGGATTGCTGCATCTGATCGGCGAGCTTGTCTGCTTCTCGAATCATGTCTTGCTCTTGCTCACGAAGCCGTTTGAGCTGCCGACGAACATCTTCTTTTTCTTCTTCCGTTTTGGCTTGTTCTAATGCCGACTGAAGTTGAGCAAGCTGCTTGTTGATATCCTCCTGGCGTTGAGCGAGCTCTTTGAGTCGATTCAGAATCTGACGATCCACACTAGCGGGAGCCTCGGCATCTTCCTCGGTTGCCTCTGACTGCATTTCGTAACGATTCTCGTCTTTCTTCAGTTCAAGTTGATCAAGCTGCTGTTGTCGGCGCTGAGCCGACGCACTACTGCTTTGCTGTCCAGGTTTCTGTTGGGATCGACTGACTTCAAACTCGTGGGCGCGCAGTTTTAGCAGCGTCTGGTAAGCGGCTTGTTCAGCGGCTAACGCTTGCGGCAGGGGAAGCTTTGAGATCGTCTCGCCAGCTTCGGTCAGATGCTCAATGGCTTGGTCCATCTGACCGGTCAACGTTTTGATTAGCTCCTTTGATTTCGCATCGATTGCTGCTTCGGCAAGTTCGGCTGCTTGATCGATCGCCTGCTGTTGTGAATCTTTAAGCACATCGATGTCTGAATTGAAAGTGTCCATTTGCTTAGCGGGCTTTTGGTCGCGAGCGATCTTCCAGGTCGCGGCAATGATCTGCTTTTGAAGCTCAGCGAGCTGCTCGGTTTGCTGCGAAGCACCTTGCGGTGGCGGTTGTTGCGGTTTGCCTCCTGGGGGCGTTTCACCTTCGCGGTAGATTTCTTCAAATGGGCGGACCTCGACAAAGAACAAGTCACCTTGAGTTCGACGAATTTCTCCCGTCGCCGAATAATCATCGGCCCAGAAGTGATACGACAGCAATTGGTCTGGCTCAGCCTTCAACTGTTCCAGTTCAATCAAGTGTTCGATTGTTTGTTTCGTGTTTCCTTCAATGCCTTTCTTGAGCGTGATTTCCTGAGTAGCTCCGCCAGCGCAGTTAATTGAGATACCAGCAGCCACAAGTCCAAAATCGTCTTTGACCGTTGCGGCTAAGGACAACTCTTCTAATGGAGATGCGATCAGGTCGCCTCCGCCGGTTACCTTCAATTCCGGTGTTCGGTTTGGAATCATGCGGGCATCAAGCGTGATGGGATACTTGTTCTTGCGTCCCTTGTCATCGGACAGCTCGATGGTCCACCGTGTTGTACTCAGAAGCGTGACCTCAAATTGCCGTTGGCTGGATTCGCCGATAACGTTTGCCAGTTCCTGCAATTCGTTTGTGGAGTTTCTGATCGTCACATCAGCGAGTGGCTTATTGAAAAATAAATTCCACGAAAGCTTGGTGCCTTCAACGGCTGCAACGCGAACAGTGTCATCGATTTGTTTGGTATCGAGCTGCGTGTAGTCGGGATAGTCGAGAACCGCGTCGGCACGAACGAGACTGGGGAACTCGAACACGTCAACAGAGTACAGCTTGCTTTGCCACTGCCGTGAAACGACTTGATATCGGAACGACTTCTCGATCGTCGGGACATAGGCGCTGAGAATCGGGTCGTCGAGACTTTGAGACATCGCGATTCGCTGGTCATTGGATTCATCTTGCGATGACTGATCGCTGCTCATCGAGACTAAGTCGAGGCTGTCGGGCAAATCGTTGATGGATGGGAACCGTGCGCTGATCACCAGTCCGCTGCCTTTTTCAACTTCGGCGTCACCAGGCTCGATGACAACGTTCGGAGCATCGAGTAGAGGGATTCGAGATGCTGAGGATTGGCTTAGAGGAGGCGATAGAACAAGCAGCCAGGTCACGAACGCGAGCATGAGCAGCGACAGTCCGCCGGTCATTCGGCTGAGCAGCGTCGCAGATTTAGGAACGGCTTCTGACCAGCGATGAGTTTTCGAATGTTGATAGGCGTCGCTGATAACGCGTCGCTGTAGGAAGCTGAGCTCGCTGCCGTCGGCGCTCGGCGCTTGGCGCTTGGCTGAGTGCCGTCAACAGGCGTTGTTGCAATCCTGGAAATCGTGATTCGATTCTCGCCGCGACCCAGCGAGGATTGCGATAGCTGAGCCTCACTAGAATCAATGCGATGCCCGCGGCAACGACCGTGGCGATCAGCAAACCGAGGGCGACTCGCGGGCATGGTACGGCACCACTTCGTACTGGCCCAAGCAAGCACCCGCCGATAAGCGACGCCACAGCCGCAAGGCTGCCGATCGACCACCAAAAACGTACTTGGCGAAATCGGCGTGTGACGACGCTGACCCGATCGACCACGGACTCGTATCGTTCGAACATGGATAAAACTCGCCAAGTACCGCGAGGGCAAAACCGTAACCGTGTCAATTTAACGGTGGCGAAGCCAAGAAACTACAGCACCAAGCCAGCGGATCCAGAAATAAAAAACGGCCTCCACCGATTAGCAATCGGCAGGATCTCAATATGATGCAACAAAGCCGTGACACGAAGCGTGCTGCTATTGCGAGCAGCTTCACGCACGCCCCATGTCAGTTTGTCGATTAGGGTGTAATTTAACATTGATTCCGAAAGTATTGTTCAAAAACTAACGTTTTGAACCGCATCAAACAAAACTGAATGTTTGTCCGTTTCACTCGAAAATGGATTCGAGCAGTTAGACTATATTTGATGTCAGAATCTTTGTGGTCGAGTTGCTCCGCAACTCGACGCCGAGTCGCAGCCGAGCACCACGCCGAGTCGCGGAGCGACTCGGCCACACTTGGCCAGTGCTCATTGCGTTCGTGGACTCACCGGGACTCGCCGCGAGCGATTGGTGGATTTAAAAACATCGCCGATACCGTTCCGAGACGTTCGCATATCGGCGTCCACGGCTTCAGTTGGGAAGAATCCGGTAGTGAGACGACGCGATACGCTGAGTACCGAATAGCGATCGGCAGGAGCTCAGCATGATGCACCAAAGCCGTGAAACGAAGCGTGCTGCTATTGCGAGCAGCTTCACGCACACCGGACGAGCGACAACTGCCGCTGTCAGAAAAAGAGTTGT
>JAYVSE010000041.1:0-14937 GCA_043775635.1 Planctomycetaceae bacterium
GCTAACAAAATGCTTCGCATTTTCGTTCCTAGGCAAGCTGGGTGGTGGCCGAAGGTCCTTTTGAAGTTGTGGGGTATAAAAAGGCTGGAAGCCTATCCCACTAATTGATCGTGCGATACTAAAGCAGTCTATTGGCATTCTGGCGTGAACGGCGACGACCTCATTTGCCTTTCCCTTACGCATCCCCATTCTCATACTCAATAACGCGAACATCCATTGGAATCACAACGCCTCAAGCTCGGTCGGTTCTTTGGGATCGAGCTATTTGTCCATTGGACGTTCGGCCTTGTTGTGGCCTACGTCGTGTATTCCGCGTACAGTGTTGGCGGCTCAGCGGCAATGGTTGTATTCGCCGTTGCACAACTGTTTGCGGTGTTTACCTGCGTGACGCTTCACGAGTATGGGCACTCGCTCGCAGCCCGAAGGTTTGGCGTTGAAACAGTGGATATTACGCTGCTACCGATCGGTGGTGTCGCGAGATTGACTCGTATTCCACGAATTCCGATTCAGGAGTTGGTCATCGCCGTAGCGGGCCCGGCAGTGAATGTTTGCATTGCAATACTTCTCAGCATTGGGCTCATGACTGCGCTGAGTCTTTCGCCCCTAGAATTCATCGATGGCGCATTGCAGGCTATTACCGGTTCGGATAACGACATGCCGACTGTTGAACCAGCCACCGATGCGATCATGGAACCGTCAATACTTGGATTTGCGGTCTCACTGCTAGTGATCAATGTGTTTTTAGTGCTTTTCAATATGGTCCCTGCGTTCCCGATGGACGGCGGGCGGGTGCTTCGCAGTATCCTGGCAATGGGGCTGCCATATGCAGCAGCAACACGCTGGGCTCAGCGGATTGGCGTGGTCTGCGCGGCGTTGATGATCGCTGTTGCTGTTTCAACGACGCCGCCTCAATTCGTAATGCTGGCGATCGCTGCGTTTATCATCTACGCAGGGCACATGGAAACAAGACAAGTCGAGATTACCGAACATCTTCGTGAGCTGACCGCAGGTGATGTCATGAGCCGACTTGCACCATCGGTTTCAATGGACTGGAGCGTGCCACAGCTACAACAATGGTGGCGTGATCAACCGCACGCGTCTGCGGCTGTCGTTGGGCCAGGTAATGTGGTCGTTGGCCTGCTATCGATATCGGAGTTGGTGAAGCATCTCCAGCAAGTGGGCGCAGGCCCTGACCCAAGATGGACTGCCGGGCAAATTGCGAATCACGACGCACCGTCAGTACCCGCGTCGGTCTTGCTGGAGTCGATCCTCGGTGAAATGAATAAGTATCGCCAATTACCTGTCGTCGACGATGGATTTCACTTAGTTGGCTGGCTCGACTTTGACACCATCCTGGCCCGATCGGCGATTGCACGGGCAAGTAAACGTGACCTGCTGAGTTCATCGCCAATCATTGAAAAGCCTACCGATTACCTGTTCCTACTGTAGGAACAGGTTCCCAAATCCCGCAGTGACGCGACGTTGCAACCTCGCGTCACTGTCCGCCGATGCACACTACAACATTGGAATCGGTGGTGGCGGTGGGGGTGGAAGAGGATCCGGTGGCGGAAGTGGATCTGGTGGCGGCAATGGGTCCGGTGGTGGAAGTGGATCTGGTGGTGGTGGCAACGGCAATGCACCAACGAGATTGATGGGTGCACGTTCCGTCATCAAGCGACTGCGCCCGATAATCACCTTGCCATTCATGAATGACGGAACCACCCATGAATTGTTATTCATCGCAATTCGGACTTCGACGTTGATTTGCGCGGTGTTTTCGTCAATCGGATTTGGCGATACCGTCACGGATGTAGGAGTAACGCCGACACGAGCCAAGTAGTTATTGGCCATAGCCACCGCGTTCGCGTTTGAAGCGCCGAGGACAATTGCCCTGCGAGCCGCTTCGTAGGCCGCACAATCGGCGTTGTGCCGCAACATGCTGGCTCGAAAGAACTCGAAACCAACGAACACAAACAGCATTAATACGGTCAGTGAGATCGCAAACTCGACTGCCGCAACGGCACGGCGAGCTGCGACGCATCGATCGCGCAACTTGTTCATTGAAGAGGTTTTCGAAGGTCTCAACCAAATGCGGAATTCGTTTCTTCCGCAATCGCCAATCGTCAACATGGAGGATGCGGCTGCGAGTCTGCGAAGTGTAATGTGACGGTCCATGAGCCTGCGCCGTTTGTATAATTACTGCGTGATTAAAGTAGGAAGTCGCCCGGCAATATCACGGAATGCCGCTTGAAGTTGAGTTGCATTGACCGCATGAAAGTGTTGCCCACCGCCAGTTTGTGCAACGGTTTGCATTAAGGTTTGTTCCGCTTCATCGGAGAACGTTAGCGTAAACACAGTAACCTTCTGGGCCTTCGCTACATTGGCAGCGTCAATTGGATTGGTTCCGTAGTTGTGTACGCCATCAGTGAGCACAATCAACACCGGATTTGCCCAAGGGCGCCTTCGTGTTGGATCTCCAACTGCGCCGATGCCTTCCAAAATCCCATCCCCGATATTCGTTCCACCAGCGATAAAATTAGCAGAGATATTAACTAGTTTATTGATAACCAACGAGTAATCGAGCGTCAAAGGCTGCGGTGTCGATACTTGATGGTTATACACCGAAAGCGCAACTTGTTCCTGTTGCGGTGATACTTGAAGTAAATTCGTAAAGACCTGAACCGCTGCGATCGCATCAAGCCATCGTGCGTTAGGAGGTACTGGATTTCCAAAAGTCCAGCCTGACGGTGCGTTGATGGGCTTGGGTGGATACGCCGAAATTTCACTCGATGAGTAAGCCATCGACCCGCTTCGGTCCATTATGATCGCGATATCAAGATCAAGCTGCGTACATGTCGAAGTTCGGTTCGGACGAAATTGAACGACGCTTCCAAACAATGGAAACAACGGAACGATGTCACCACCAACGCCAGTGGAGAGACTTCGCGTTGTCAATCGAACTGAGTTTCCTGACGCAGCCACGGAGAAATTATAGGGCTGATTTAGGCTTGCTCGTGTTGCGACTCCGAATTCAAAATCGATTGCTTGAAGCGGGAGAATCTTGCCGCCAATTCGGTTTTTTGCTGCCACAGCAGTCGCAGCAGCCTGAGCTGCATTTTTGTCATTAGTAACAGCGAATACGTGCCCAGCAGCGCTCGCAGACGCATCGGCTGCGATCTGTGCTTCGGTTTGTACGAGTTGTAAATAGCTGATATTGATTGCAAATCCGGCAAGGATAAACAGTACGGGTAGTAATATCACGACCAATACCAGCGTAGCGGCCTGTCGACGGGTATGAGAACAATTCATTGTGGGGTTTGACCTTTTCAAACTAAGCCTAGTGAAACGCCAACTCGACAGATTCGCTGAACGTCTTTCCTGAATAGAACCAGCCACCAATCAACGAGTTGGGAGCACACTGGGCTGCGACCGTGACGCGAAAGTAATCACCATCAACCAGCGTCGCTGGGTCATTCGGCGTCATTGAGATGGAGGAATTAACGACACCATGATCAGTTAAAACGAGCTGACTTTGCGCTTCAACATTTAAGGCGATACTACCTCTAATCATCCCGACCCTAGCACCTTCAAATGCCGCAATTTTTAGGGTTTGTTTGAGATAAATCATCGCGCAAGCTTCGATGGTTGCCAGCGTCATCGTCACCAGCAGCGGCAGGCAAACAGCAAGTTCAATGATCGCAGCACCTTTCGTCTGGTTACGCGATGTTATTCGGCGCAAGCAACCTCGTGCCTGTTGCGGCTTGTCGTGTCTTGATCGTTGTTCGACGGGTTTCATAGCAATTAAAGTAGTGTGAACACTTGCGGTTAAAGCAAGTCGCATTGGCTTTCCAACAGCGATGAAACGCTAGGTCAATTTCACGATGCAGGATGGTCACGAAAGCTAGAAATCGATCAAAGCCCGATCAAAGCTAATGACAAAAATAGCTTTGCGGGTCGTAGCGGTTGCTCTGGCATCGTCGCCCGTCACTGTTCAACGACGTCACAACGGGAGGGAGCGTTCAATGATTGTTGGCTCGTTTTAGTCGCCACGACTCATCAAAAAAATCTGCGACAACGATTTGCCCTGGAAAAATCTGATCTGAGGGTTGGCTCACATTGACAATGGCCCAGTCGGGCAGCATGGCGATTTGTCGTGAATTGCTGTCGTTGGAAAACTGCCGGAATGTGATCCCACTATTGACCACAACGTAATGTGCCGGTGCCTGTGGATTCGGATAACACAACAGGACAGCGTGCTTCGACGGATCGAATGATTGATCGCCAACAACAATTTTTTCGTCGGTCCACTGAATGGGGAGCGATGGCGCAATCGATGCAAGATATCGATTGCTTTTGAAATCGCCAAAACAAATAAGATTGTTATTGGCAATTTGCTCGGCCGTCAAATCGACATCCGCGACAACACGATTCTCGCCGCGCATGATGCGTCGCCAAGTCTGGCACGCGTGCTCAACTTCTCGATCGACAAATCGTTGCACGACTCCATGTCGACAGGGACGACTTGGCAGCACAAACAGAAACGGTGACGTAAAGGCGTCATCGATTGGCCCCTGGAGACCGGGGACTTTGCTGAGGTTGGGTGACTGCAAGTCAGCCTCTTGCCACTGGCCATCAATTTTGGACCATTGAGTGACGGAAGGCTTGCCCTGAATCACGCCGGGGCCGTCTAACGCTTGATCATCGATGATGACCTGCATGTATCCGGATTTCATGGGCCAACCATCACGCGAGAAATCTAATCGCAGTGAACTAACATTCGTGGTCTTCATTCGAATCGTCGTTGGTGCTTCGATGGTCGCATCCAACTTTGCTTGTCGCCAATGCTCTTCCATCCCTTGGACGGACAGCCAGTCAATTTCGTGGTATCGAAGCGTGTATGTGACCAAGTGAATCTTCGTTCGTGGTTGCTTTCCTACCTCCGCTTCCAGTTGAGCCAACTGCGCATCGATCAACGTAGCAGAAGCATCATCAATCTTGTGCCCCATGCCTTTGCCGATTACATGCATGATTTCGAATCCGTCCGATGTCAACGTTTCCGAGGACTTGGCGGCCGCAACCATTGCTTCTGCCGCAGCGCGTTGCTTGTCGATTTCACCGCTGTAAGCGACCACATGCGTGCTGGACAAATTATCGACCCAGGGCGCGACATCGTACCAAGACATCAGCCTTCGTCCCCAGTCGCTGAGCTCATACGGAGGCGTCTTGTCCCAACCCTGATAGAAAACCGTATCGACGAAACCAGCTCCAGGATTAGCCGCGAACCAACGGGCTGGGGCGTGCGCCGCCAAGTGCCAACACCCTGCACCACCCATCGAGAAACCACGGATGCTAATTCGTTTGGGATCGATCGGCAGCAGGTCTTCAGCATTTGCAATCGCTTCGTAAACATCCGTTTCACCGGCGAACTTAAACGCATTGCAGTGACGTCCAAACGGATGCATCACAATCACGCCTGCCGGCGAATACTCGCCGATCTTGTCAAGGCGGTCCAGCAAAAAAGGAACTTCTGTATTCGAGTCGCCGCGACCATGCAGCCACACATCCAGGCGATACTTCTCGGTGCTAATTTCAAGTGACTTGTGGGGAATCACGAGGCCGAATGGTTGTACTGAACCATCGATTTCGGAAACAAAACCGCCCGCCAATGTCCTCCCTTGGTCCTTGCCACTGGAGCCGATCACGAGCAAATCAAGCCCCCGCTTACCCGCTTTTGCGGCGTTCAGTCGTTCGCTGGCAATCACCAAAGCCCGTGCGGCAGCGTCAGCATCTTTAGGGTTGTAAAACAAGTTCTGCTCAATCGCTAACTCGACGGCACGCACAAAGACTTCCACGTCGGCTCGCCACGAATCGGACTCCATGCCCGAAAGGACCGCGAGGTCAAGCGATTCGCGAATTTGTTTTGTGTCCTTCTTTAATGCTTCCATCGACTTGGTAGGCAATGTGATGCCGACAGGCGGAAGTTCCTTGTAAGTTTGTCCCCGTGCCGTTGTAACGATAGCGAAGCAGCAAATAAACAATAAAGCAATCTGAGAAGAGGATTCTGCTGCGAAATACCGTGCCATAGAACAACTCCACGTGACAGCACGTTTTAAAGATAATTCCCACTGGACCGCGCCAGCCGAGCGTTCGTCTGGCGACAAGCTGAGATTTTAGCAGAGTCGCCGCTTTGGGCATACTCGCCGAATTTTTCGGCCCACGACGAATCTGAGGTCCGAGTCACCGGATGGCTCGCGCCAAACCGCTAAATTATCCTTCGGCGTAGGGATGTTGGGGTTAAGATCGATTTGTCGTATACGAGGCTAAACGGCGGTAGCGCTTGTAAAGCGGGTCATAGAGTTGCGTGCGGTCGGAGCGTGCACGGACCACGTCTTGCATTCCTGGACTTACGCTCGCCATCGCGGTGGCAGCTTCGATCATTGATTGAAAGCCACTTGCTTCTGGTCCGGCAGCGATCATACCCAACACAGACGCGCCAATGGCGGGGCCTTGCGTTGATGGATGGATTTCAATTTCGAGTCCGAGCACGTCGGCATATACCTCGACGATTCCACGATTGTGATGCGGCAACCCACCGGTTGCGATCAAGCGATTAATGGGAACACCACCGTCGCGAAGCAACTCCACAATCCAGCGCAGTCCGAATGCGGACGCTTCCATCAGCGCCAAGTACAAATGCTGTGGTCCATGCTCAAGTCCGAGGCCGGTGAAAGCCCCGCGAAGCGTACCGTCCATCAGCGGCGTGCGGCAACCGTTCATCCAGTCCAAACATTGCACACCTTCTGCCCCAGGGGGCAATTGCCTCGCGGCGACAGCGATCGACTCAAAGGACTCGCGTCCGAGTAACCGACGCAACCATGCGAAGGCGTCGCCGACTGCGGCTTGTCCCGTTTCGTAGCCGAACATTCCTGCCAGAATGCCGCCGTCCACAACGCCGGCAACACCAGGGACTTCGGAAAACACGGTGGAGTTCAACATATGGCAACTGCTAGTGCCCAGGACCATCACCAACGTTCCGGGTTCCGCTGCACCAACACCTGGGACGGCAGCGTGTGCATCGATGATCGCAGCGGAGACTGGCGTTCCAGCTCGCAGTCCTAGCCGCTCGGCCATCGCGACGGTGAGCTGCCCAGCTCGCTCTCCCGGCGAACGCATGATTCCTGGCAAACAACGTGCTGCGGCGCGAGCAAGTTCCGGATGCACCGCGTTCAAAAAATCGGTCGATGGGTAACCATCGGTGACGGACCACATCGCTTTGTAACCTGCTTGGCAAGTGGATCTCGTAAGCGTCTCGGCAGGGCCACCAACCAATTGCCAGACGAACCAGTCGCCCGCTTCGAGCCAAACTTCCGTAGCCATAGCGACTTCTGGTGCGCACTCGATGGTTTCAAGCATTTTGGGAAAAAACCATTCCAAGCCGATCGCGCCACCGTATCGACGCAGAAACGGCTCATCTCGCTGTTTCGCGATTTTGTTAAGCCTTTCAGTCTGCTCAATGGCTCCGTGATGCTTCCAAAGTTTTGGCCACGCCAACGGAACGTTTTTGAATGGCTCCAACTCGCAAAGTGGTCGGCCATCGCGAGTGGTCGGCAACATTGTGCAGCTCGTAAAATCGACACCGATCCCGACAATGTCGTCTTTCGATATTCCCGCTGCGCCAATCGCTTCGCGAGTCGCCTGGACAGCGGAATCAATCCAGTCGCCGGGCGATTGCAAGGCGTATCTCGTTGGCAGCAATTGCGTAGTCCCAGGCAGCCGCTCCGTGATTTGTCCGTGCGCGTAGTCGTTGGTCGCTAGGCCACGCTGCTTTCCCGTCGAGTCAACCAAAATCGCGCGAACGGATTCGGTGCCAAAGTCGAGGCCGAGAGAGACGGGAGCAGGCATGAATCATTTCGCTGAGTGGAGATCGCACAGACAATGATATTCAAACTTAGGCTCACGAGCTACACCAAGTGAATGATTTGATCCATTAAAGGTCAGGCAGGATAACTCGTTGGTCTGCATTCTCGATGATGAATTGCTTTATTGCGACAGCTTGCCCTGTGATCGCATCGTCTGCAGCATTTTGAACTCGTGCATCGGCTCGACTTACAAACAGCTTTGGAATCTTGATGCGAACGCCCATTTCGACTGATATTGTAACTTGTGTACCCCGCGCATCGGGTTGAGCATTTAATGATGTCGCGTAACGCTCAAGACGTCCGGTCGGTCCCGTCGATTGGGTCGTCACGTCAATTTCGCTCCCGTGTATATCCGCAACTTGGCGCAGAACAAGTTCGCTCGCATCAAGTGTCGGGTCGTCTAATTGGACCGTAATAATCTTAACAGCCGAAACGTCTGACTTAGACTTGCCGCGAATGGCATTCAGCAACGGGCGATCGTCCCCAGACGTATCTAACTCAATATTCTGCACTTTTTCGCTTACCAGCCTCATACCGGAATGGCCGACGATCGCGCCGGTTGCATTCTTGCGGACCATGATCTGACGAAAGCGATCAAATTCACAATCGATGGTAAATGTCTGTTTTTGAGTGGCCGTGGAAAGGTGCTCGACAATGCTCGCATTCCAGGCGATGCAGGCAAAGACGATGATTGCCACGAGGGTCCCAATAGTGATATAAACATTTCGGTAACGCGACGGAGTGGGCAAGGCTGAGCCATTTTCAAAAAGCGAGTGGGGGAGTTGGACTAGCATATAGTCTCAACTCGCCCACCCGCAACTCATGTGCCAACTCTCATCGCCTCCGCACCTTCAAGCCTCGTGCAGAACACAATTGTCCATGACGGCACACCATATGCTTGCCAGTGACCGCTAACGTTGAGCATGCAATCGAATTCGACGGATCGACCGTCGCTATTGCTTTAGCTTCACTCCCATTCCCAAAACTTAGAATCAGAAGGTAACTTAAATGGCTCTTAAAAATCTCGCTGACGCATTCCATGACGAGCTTCGTGACATGCTTAGCGCTGAGCGTCAACTGGTGAAGGCTTTGCCTAAAATGGCCAAGCATGCCTCGTGCGAAAACCTAACCAAGGCTATCGAGTCTCATCTTGTGGAAACGCAGAAGCAAGTCGAGCGAGTCGAAAAAGCTTTTGAAGATACGGGAAAACCGGCTAAAGCTAAGACCTGCGAAGCGATGAAAGGCCTCATCACGGAAGCGGAAGCAATGCTTGAAGAAGATGGTGAGCCAGCAGTGAAAGATGCGCTTATCATTGCCTGTGCACAAAAGGTCGAGCACTACGAAATCGCCACCTATGGAACGCTATGCACTTGGGCTGAAGCGCTTGGCTACGTCAACGCCTTGAAACTGCTAAAGCAAAATATCAATGAAGAGGAAGTTGCGGACAAGAAACTTTCCGAGCTTTCCAAATCGATCAACATGGCAGCATTGGGCGCAGCGGCGAGCTAGCGTTTGAAGCAAAATTGTGGAACGCTCAAGCCGGTTGTTGCGCGTTCAATCGGGTCGAGCGGCGATCAACCGGTCGACTTGCAACACGGTCGCAGGCGTCCTACGGTCTCATTCGAGAACTTGGCACCAAAATTGCTTGACAGTAGTCGCGAAAGCCCAGTGATAAACGTATCAAAGACATGAGAAATTGAGAATGGACACAACAAACCCGCAGATCGAAGCAAACCTGGATGCGCTCGCGACGATATGTTGCGATGCTATAAAAGGCGAAAGTGACGCTGGACTTGAACGAACAGATGCGTTGCTGAAATCGCTATTAATGAGCGGCTATAATCGAATTGGTGATCGACCTCTGCAAGTCGATTTAGAAACTCGCGTGAAAGAGAAATGCGGGACTTTTCTGCCTCTACCTCACAGAGTCAGCAACCTCACATCTCTATCTAGTACGCTTGCAAGGAAGTTTGCCGACCTCGCCCGCAGAGAGTCCAAAGCGCCAATCGACGAACCGATGTCGTAATCGGTTTACCGCCGTCCAGGCGAGAATCGTCTATTAAACAGCGTGCGGAAAATATGTGCTGCCTTTCGCTCCGCGAAAGGCGCGTTTCCCTATTCTTTCGCGGAGCGAAAGACGACAATAAAAGACCGCACGATGCTGAATAGCGATGATCGCTGCGCGCTGGGCCTTGGGTGACGGCTACGCCGTGAACGATTTTCCCTCAGTAAATTGAACGGTTTTAGCGGTACGGCGTGAGCCGTCCGGCCTCGCTGAGGCTCGAGTCACCGGATGGCTCGCGCCATACCGCTAAATTGTCCTTCACGGCGTAGGGTTGAGGGGCTTCTGAGCGCCGAGTTTATTATGATTTCACTGGTCTCCCCCCTCATACTAAACCGTTCTTCCCACCGGAGTACCGAGGGGAAATTCAATTCAAGATATCTTGAATGACCTGACCATGAACATCGGTGAGGCGTCGTTCGGTGCCATTAAAATAGTAACTGAGACTCCGGTGATCGAGTCCGAGAAGGTGCAAGACGGTCGCGTTGAGGTCATAAAGTGTTACGGAATTCTCCGCAACCTTCCAACCCAGTTCATCCGTTGCACCGTAGGAGAAGCCGGGCTTTACTCCAGCACCCATCATCCAACAAGTAAAACCATCGATGTTGTGGTCACGGCCAGTGCCGTTCGCTTGCATGAATGGGAGGCGACCAAATTCGGTACACCAGACAACGAGAGTCCTCTCGAGCTGTCCGCGTTGCTTCAGATCGCGGAGCAACGCGCTGGTTGGCTGATCGAAAATCTCAGCATGGGTGCCGTGGCTAGCGAGGATCTCCGAATGACTGTCCCAATTCAGTTTGCCGCCACTGGCATAAGCTCCATTGAATAGTTGGACCACACGAACGCCTTGCTCCAACAGGCGACGTGCGAGCAGGCAATTGCGGGCATATTCAGCCTTGACCACGTTGGGGGAATTGGTGCCGTAGGTTTCATGTGTGTCTTTTGATTCCTTCGACAAGTCGCTTAAACTTGGAATGGAGAGCTGCATCCGTCCAGCCAATTCATAGCTGCTGATACGCGCGGTGAGTTCGGTGTCGCCTGGGAATCGCGAGAGGTGTTCGTCGTTCAATTTTGCGAGCAGGTCAACGGTAGCTCGGTTCGCACCGTCGGTGACACTTTTCGGAGAGCGAAGATTGCGGGGTGGTTCACCCGCGCTGAAAGCAGTGCCCTGGAACGCAGCAGGCAGGAAACCATTGCCCCAATTGTTAGGCCCCGCTTGCGAGCGACCGCGAGGATCAGCGATCGAGACGAAGGAAGGCAGGTTTTCATTCTCGGTGCCTAACGCGTAAGTCACCCATGCACCAAGGCTTGGGTAACCCTCAAAGGTAAAGCCAGTCGACAGGAAGTTCTCTGCCTGCGTGTGGGCGCTGTTTTTAGCGGTCAGCGAGTGCAAGAAGCAGATGTCATCAGTCTGTTCGGCGAGATGGGGAAACAGATCCGACACCATCTTACCGGTCTGTCCACGCGGCTTAAACTTCCAAAAAGGCTGCGCCATTTTTCCGATCGGGCCCTCAAACGTCACCTTCGGTGCATTTGGCGGTTCTTGGCCGTGGAACTTGTAGAGCTCCGGCTTATAGTCCCACGAATCGAGATGGCTAACCGCTCCTGCACAAAAGATGATCAATAGCTGATCTGCCTTCGCTGGATAATGAGGAACGCGGGCGGCAAATGGCCGCGCCGAATCGATCTGGGGCCGGATCGGGTCGCCCATCGGTGCCGCGAGCAGTGCATCGCGTGCGAGCAACTGCGCCAGTCCCATCCCTCCCGCAGAAATTCCCAGGTCAGACAGAAACGAACGACGACTCAGGAGTCGGAGGCCATGCAGGGATGCAAATGGTTTCATGGAATGAATAGAAACTCGTTGGAATTGAACAGCGCTCGACAGACAGTAACGATCCCTTCGGCCTCCGCAGTGCTGAGGCATATCTTACGTTCGCTGGGACTTGGGGGACGTGAAAGAATCAGCTCAAAGGCGAGGGTGATCTGATTCACCAAATCAGCACCCGCCTCGCGCTCCAGACGATGCGTGAGCAAAGCGGACTGCTCAATCGTGAAGCTGCCATTGAACAGGTTCAGGGCCTGTAGCGGTGTTGTTGATTCACCGCGTTTGGCCCGCACTTGTCCACAATCGGGCAAGTCGAACTGCTTGAACATGCCGTCATCCGCACCGCGCATCTTGGCCAGATAGATCATTCGTCGCCAGGACTCTGGATCTTGTTCCGCCTTGGGCTTCCACTGGTCGAAGTTCCCCTTTGGGCCGTAGATGTTCACTCCGGGGCCACCCATTCGAAAATTGAGCACTCCGGTAATCGACAAGATGCTATCTCGGATGGTCTCGGCATCGAGTCGGCGCGATGGATAACGCCAGAGATCTCGCGATTCCGGATCGATCCGCAATGCATGTAACTCAGGTTGACTACTCTGCCGATAGACCGCGCTAGTCACGATCAGCTTGTGCAGGTGCTTGACACTCCACCCGCTCGCGATAAACTCGCGAGAAAGCCAATCGAGCAGTTCGGGATGTGTCGGCTTACTTCCGACCATGCCGAAGTCGCTCGGCGTATCAACGAGCCCCTTCCCGAAACGATGCTGCCAGATGCGGTTAACCGCCACACGAGCAATGAGCGGGTTTTCGTTCCTAGTGATCCAATTGGCAAAGGCCACGCGCCGATCACTCTCGGACGTGCATGCGGGAAGCTCAACACCGCTCAGGATGTCAAGTCCACCGGGTCCCACGAGCTCACGAGGTTGTTCCGGATCGCCTCGCATCAGGACATGGATCGGATCGGGTTCAGTGAACTTGCCAGCGAAGACGATCGGTACAGTCCGCAGGACTGCTGCACGGGCGACAAGCTCACTTAGTTCCGTTTCGAGTTGTCGGCGACGCTGCACGGCTTCAGGAGTAACCCCCTGACCCTTTGCTTCACCTACGACAGCCATCCATTCGCCCACTTTCTCAGCAACTTCGACGCGCCATTCGGAAGTGAGTCGAATCGCGTGGGTGGTGACGTCTGATTCGGAAAGATCTCGGTTGCGGCTCCAGACGATGCGGTCAATCAGGCAAGGCTGCGAAAGCTCAGTCTGCACCCACGCCGGAGGTCGCCGGTCTGCGACCCAGACGGACGCTACTCCAGTTTGTCCATCATTTAGAAACTCATCCTTGCTCCCCAACTGCGTGGCGGCTCCGGATGAGGACGCTTTTCCACCTTCACTGATCCCCGACACTCGTCTAGGTGCAAGATCTTGTTCTGACGCGGTCCAGACTTCGACTTCATCAAAGGCGGGCCCTTCACTGGTAGCATCCGTTGCGGTCACGCTCAAGCGAACCCATTTCGCCTTCACCGGCTGGAACGTGTCGATGTATTGTCCGTTATCGACCACTCGCCAGTTCGGAAGCGTCGTAAGTTCAGAACGAATCGCAGCGATACGTTGTTCGACCTGTTTCAGCTCCGCCAAGCTCCCGACGTCTTTGCCCTTACGCCACGGTCGGGTGTCGTATTGCAGTCCGGAGAAGACAGCGACCATGCGATAGTAATCTCGCTGCGAGATTGGATCAAACTTGTGATGGTGACAGCGTGCGCAGCCGACGGTGAGACCAAGCATGGAGCTGCCGATATTTTGAATGACTTCGTCCAGGCTATTGAATCGAGCCATTCGGATGGCTGCAGCTTCCTGTCCCACCTCCGGCGGCGTGGGCAATGGTGCCGTAACAAGGAAGCCGGTGGCAGGGTCGACTTGCACCGTATCTCCAGCGATCTGCTGAAAGAGAAACTGGTCATAGGGCATGTCGTTGTTCATTGCTTCGATGACCCAATCTCGGAACGGCCAGGTGTTCTCGCGTAGCGTGTTGAACTCATAACCACGCGTATCGGCGTAACGGATCACATCGAGCCAATGTTGCGCCCATCGCTCGCCGTAATGGGGCGAGGCGAGCAAGCGGTCCGCGAGTTTTGCCACCGACGCATCGTCGATCGCAATGGATGTTGCCGAGCGGCAAGCCGCCTCGAAGGCCTTGACTTCGGCGGGCGTTGGAGGCAGCCCCGTCAGATCGAGCGTCATGCGGCGGACCAGCGTCTTAGGATCAGCTTCGGCCACCGGCTCAATCTGCTTTTTTATGAGTTGGGCGCGAATAAAGCCATCCAACGAGTTATATGAGAATGATGTTTGAAGAGGCTGAAACGCCCAATGCGAGCTCGTCACTTTCACTTGTGCGGCGGCATCCATCTGGCCTGGCCAAATGGCGCCCTGCGAGATCCATTGCTTCAACAGGTCGACTTCCCCAGGGTTTAATTGGTCGCCTTTGGGCGGCATCATCACGTCTTCGTCGGTACTGGTCACGACCTCTACAAGATGACTGTTCGCCGCATCACCGGGAACCATCGCTGCACCGAAGTCACCGCCTTTCAATAACGCCTCGCGACTATCCACACGTAATCCAGATTCCTGTTTCTTCTCTCCGTGACAGACCATGCAATGCTTCTGGAAAATAGGCAACACTTCGGTTTCAAACGAAACATCACCATCGCACATAGCCGGTCGTGTGAGGGCAAGGCAAAAGAAAAGGAAGCACGGGGTAAAAATTCTCATCGCCATTCCACTTGTCGTAGAGTGCATGGAGTCCAACACCAGTTTTCAAACAGAGCGCTGTCGTTCACTTAGGACCGTTTTCCGGAACTCCCCAAATCTCCGCTGCACGCCGCCATAAGCGGCGTGCAGCGGAGATTTGGGGAGTGGTGGTGGTTGCCGCGTTTTCTAACAATAAAACTTAGGCTCATGCCAGCAAGCTGGCATGGGGCCGGAACTATTGAAACTTGTGGGGTATAAAATGGCTGCCAGCCTGTCGCATTGAAAATGACAGGCTGGCAGCCTATCCCACGTCAACAACCGGACAGTTATTGATCGAACGGTCCTAAGTTAAGTAAGTACTTTGGGACTCCGCCCGTGGCTGACGTCATT
>JAYVSE010000042.1:0-21184 GCA_043775635.1 Planctomycetaceae bacterium
ACAAGCGGCGGGTTTTCGGTGTTCGACGCGGTTCGGCTTCGTTGATCGTCTGTCGTTCATCACGCCGCTTGTCCGGTCGGCTTACCCTTGGCGTTGGGCCGCGGAAGCCAAGATGTTGGCACCGCAGCCGTGGCGACCAAACAATGCCCGGAATTCGACTTCTCATCACTGGCGGTACGATCGATAAAGCCTACGACGAGTTGGCTGGCCAACTCACGTTCGCGCAGACCCACATCCCGTCGCTCCTCCAATAAGCCCGCTGTACCGCGCCGAGCATCGCCGTCCAAGTCGTCATGCTCAAGGACAGTTTGGATATGACTGATGACGACCGAATGGCAGTCAGGGATGCGTGCGCCCGGTCGCCGGAGGAGCGAATCGTCATTACCCACGGTACAGACACGATGGTTGAAACCGCCCGGGCTGTGGCCGAGGCGGTCGCTGGCAAGACGGTCGTCTTGGTCGGTGCAATGGTCCCGTGGTCTCTCACCAACACCGACAGTGCATTCAACGTGGGATCAGCGATCGCCGCCGTTCAGATTCTTTCACCTGGCGTTTACATCACGATGAACGGCGGGGTGTTCAACTGGCAGCATGTCCGAAAGAACCGAGGTGTGGGCGTGTTTGAACTCGCCTGACAACAAAAAACTGTCGGCGAATTGAAGTGGTCTGGCACTTGAAAGGTCAATCAACCGCAATTCACGCATGCCCTTTTTGTGGGAACGGGTTCTGGTACACTCGCGGCCATGCAACCTGACTACCGTGAAATTGATCCGCGAGAATTACGCGTTCCGCCATCCCGACCGCAGGGTGCCGACCCTGGAAAGCTGCAAAGGCAAATTGCCAAATTTGGTGCTTCTCGCGCCGGAATGCCGCCGTTGTGGGTTTTCGAGTCGTCGGACGGTGTCTTGGTCATCTACAATGGGGCCACTCGGGCAACGCGAATTGCCAAACTCGCACCGGGAACGCCGGTTCCCGTCGAGGTCATTGGAAAGATTCCCAAAGTTCACGCCAACTCACCAACGATTGGAGATGTGTTGCCATGATTTCAACCAATCAGCAAACGATCATCGAGAAACTCTTGGTGTTGTGCGATCTATCGCCAGACATCCGGTTCGGACAGTTGATGGCCAATTTGGGATTCTTGTCCGAGGAATTTGAAAACCAATCGCTCTGGGACATCGAAGACGAGCAGTTGTTGAATGTCATAGAGACTCATCTCGCACAATTGAGCAAACGGCAAGCAGCCATCGCCCAACAAGCGGTTCAACCCGACACGGACAAAGCGGCGGCCTCTCGCCCTGCCGCGCCTGTTCTGAATTCGTAGCTCAACTCTTTCCCGCGCCGCTTTGTCCGTGCGGGTTAACCTTGGTCGTTGGGCGGACCCGAAAACCAGAAAAGCACAAAAAAAATATATTCATGCATCTTACTACAGTATTCTGGGATTATATATTAAAAAAATTAACCAAATCGGAAGTTATCAATTTAATTGATAAAAACTATGATGAATTTGATGTCGAAAATGAAAACTTATTAAATATCACTTTGGGAATTAATCTATGTGATGAAGAATTTAAAAAAAATTGTCGGTATTAATTGGTACTGAAAATGTAATAAATTGTTTGGAAAATTTAAAATTTAAAATGCGAAATGCGAAACGCGAAACGATTTGGTTTTTATTTCAATCCTAGCATTTGATGAATCTTACTTTAAGTCGATGTTGGATATAATTGTCGAGTATGATGGATCCTTCCTTCCTTATTTATGGGCAGGCAGTCAAGTTCATATGGCTTTAAATGAATTATCTAAAAATAATACAGCCCACATATTTCTTTTTGCCGAATTAATAAATCATCTTGCTCTGAATAAACGACATTAAAGTCAAAGAATTTGTATCGATTGGTTTAATTGAAACAATGCAAAATGTCGCAGGCAATAGTAAAATAAATATATCTATTTTACATGGTAGATTGTCAAATGTTTCAAAAATATATTGGATGAAGTTAATGAATTTTTGGAAAATGTAGGCAAATAAATATCTCTTCACCGCGGCTATTAAATTAAATGTAATTTATATAAAAATTGCCCAACAAGCGGATTCACCGGACCGTAAATCGTCTGTGATTTTTGCTACGACGCCAGCCCGCAAAATCACAGCCAATTTACGTCCGGTGATCCTTGGCGTTGGGCTCGCAATGTCATCGCAGGTGCAAAAGACAATGAGTGACGTCGAAAGTGAGTTTGCAACCGCAGCACGATTGGAAAGAACTGGCGATTGGGCATCAGCAATCGCAATCTATGATTCTTTGGCAACTCGCCTGAATGCAAACCAAGAGTCGATTTACGCGACAAACTGTGCAATTCGATTGAGGGATTTACAGTTATTGGGGAACAGTTCCTCCGAATGTCAACTCCTTCGGTCTGAACTGCTGGCTGCGGAGTCCAATCTGGCCAAGCAAAGCGAGAAGCTTTTCATGGCCGAAGAACGGGCATTCGGTACAGTCAGCCTTTGGCCCTACAACGTACTCGGACTCGTCATATTACTATTATTGCTTTGGATGCTGAATCCCAGCGATCGCTCGTTTTCTAACGGATACAAAGCCAGACTTGCGGAGTCGCGGAACGACCGTGGGCTTTCGTTGATTGAAGAAGTCGCCGCCGCCGCTCTTGCTGAATTCGCACTTGATTATGAAGTAAATAATTGTCAGGTCTTCAGCATTGGCCGCGTTTTTGTAAAAGGAGATCACAGATTTGAAGTACACGTTTTAGGATTCCTGGGCCGATGGTGGTACGAGTGGGTCGATCTTCCTAGGCTCTATTTGATTCCGGCGTGCGCAGTCGGCGTTATCATCGGCGCATTAATTAATGCCGTATTCAAACAACTTGCGTCAATTGTCTGGAAGGTGCGTTGGAATTACTTTGGCGAGCGGTCACGCCGTATGCATCCGCCCATTGATATTGATGTCTCGTTGAAGAATCGCCTGATTCTTATCGACGCCTTATACATTGCATCTTGCCTCGCCACTTTTTGGGCAGTTTTCTATACGGGAATGCTTTACTTTTTTGATTCGGACAGCGAGATCGGAAATGCCGCTATGCATGGTGCATTCGTTGTGGCAGCTCCCGTCACGGCATGTTTGTGTGGATGGTCTTTCAGTGTCGGTTGGCGTTTTATCAGCTTTGGCAAGCGCGCCGCCCAACAATCGCATGCACCGGGGCTGGCCGCCGGGTCGGTTTCAAATGGAGAGTCGTCACGGCCGGCCCGGTGATGCTGTCGTTGGGCCGCTGAAGTCACACCTGTTGCCGCCTCACACAGAGGCGTTCGGCGGGTCGGAATGCTCGATGCCGCGACGAGGCGTCGGCAGTCCCGTAAGTACCCCAACATCAAGTCAGTTCACCCTCATAATGAAGCCACGAGGTACGCGATGGATATTGTGAAATACATACTCGGCTTGGCGTGTGCCGTGCTCGTGCCATTGTCAATAATTGGTGGCGTCGTCCTCTACGTTCTTGACAGGATTGTGAGCGCATCGACACTTCGGGAGCGGCAAAGTAATTTGGCTGAGGCAACCCGCCGGATTCAGAATGCTCATGGGCAAGCAAACGGCAAGCTAGCTGAGGCTTACCAACGTCGCGTCTGCACATATAGCGATTTAATTAAGAGTCTTCCGACGCCAGAAGAGCAAATGAAAGCAATTTCCGAAGCAATGCGCGATTGCGAGATGGTGATGAAACTCGACCTCGAATGCGCAACTTCCGGAGTGTATCCAGGCTCAGATGTGCAGTATGGAAACATCACGTCTCATTACGAAGGTCTGCGACAGAAACAGTCGGAAGCCGCTACCCGCGCTGAGGCGGTGGAGAAGGAAAGGAAAGGTCCGTGGGGATACGTGATCGTCGCCGCAATACTCGTCGTCGCATTCGTCACCAACCCCGATCGGGCTTCCCTTGAGAAGGCATGTCGTGAAAATATGGCGGAAAACAGAGCGAAAGTTGGCATGCTGGAAAAACTCGCCGCGGACGCCCTGCTTGATGTCTCGTACGAGCGGAAGGATTACTATCTGTTCAGCATCGGGACAGTAAAAGCGAGAGTGCGATTGGGAGGGCCGCAGGTTGATATTGAGGTGTTCGGTGCATTCGGACGATGGTGGTTTGAATTGCTTGACACGCCACTGCACGAGGCAAAGAAGAAGTAAACCCAATGTTCGACACGATTCGTTTTTCTTGGCCTTTTGCAGTTGTGTTTATCGCGTTTTTCGCCGGGTGCCACTGGCGGCAGCTTTTGGCCGCCAGTGCCGAATGAAGACCGACAAGGAATCAACAGGCAAAACAGCGAAGACAAAAGACAGAAGCACGTGCCCAACAAGCGGGTCAAGCCGACCCGGGCAAGCGGCGGGTTTTCGGTTTTCGAGGCCGTTTGGCTTCGTTGATCGTCTGTCGTTTATCGCGCCGCTTGTCCGGTCGGCTTACCCTGGACGTTCGCCCTCAATAGATGCAGCCATATAAACCCAACGTTCTGGAAACTCTCGATGGGACCCGGCAGTAACGGAAGCGACTTCGCAACGGTCCTCGATGTGTTCGACTGGTTACGTCGCGGCGTCGTGCTCGTTCACAAGAACACATTGCCGCAAGCAACATCAAGCGAATCTCAAGGCGAACAATTCGTCGATGCCGTACGCAATGGAGAATACTTTTACGTCTGCAATGGCAATCAAGATCCGTCCATCCTGATGCTTGGCCAATTTGATGGCCCAACGAATTACTTGTGCGAACGCGGCAATGGCTGGGCCGAACGACCATTTCGATGGATCAAGTCCGCAGTTTTAGCCAAGAAATACGATGGACCCGACAAGTGGTGGACTCCAAATCACAATAGTACCTTCGTCCGAATACCGCAGAAGGATTGGTCGCTCTTTGAATCCGAAATACTTATTCCGTACTTTGGCTTCCGCCTCAGCGAGTTCGGAGTAGTGCAAACCGAGTAGAGGGCGAACAAGGCGGTCAACCCGAGCGGCGGTTCGGGCGTGTTTTCAAATCAAAGGTTTCTGGCCGCCGCCGGGTTACCTTGGTCGTTCGCTGACAATAGAGATGATCACGCTCTTGCCAACCCGATTGCATTGGATCAAAGACGAAGGCTGCGACGACCAATTCGACTTGTGCGCACACTCGCCCGTTCGCTTCGAGATCAACGGCGAAACCTTGGTGAGGCCCGATGACGGCGACTGTACCGTGAGCGCTTCCGTCATCTACCTGCTACGAACACTTGAACGCGACCATACAACAGCGTCACCCGTTGGGGAGCATCTTTTTCCTTGTTGTGGTCATGCGATGTATGACACTGGTGACGAGGACGTAACAATTTGCGGTTGCCCAAACGGCTCAGATGTGGAAGTCGTTCACGTTGATGGTTCGGTACAAATTACCCACACCGACGGTCGAAAGTTCTTGGTGCCCGAGTTTGAATGGCGAAGCGCCGTCTACGGATTCGCAGATCAAGTAGATGGGTTTTACAAGGCAAGTAGCGAAAAGAAGCCTGCCGATGATTCCGATAGCAATGGGTATAATCGAATGAAACTGGAATGGGGTCGTCGCCGCCGAGACGCATGAGTCAGCGAACAAGGCGGTCAACCCGAGCGGCGGATCGGGCGTTTTCACAAATCAAAGGTCACTGGCCGCCGCCGGGTTACCTTGGTCGTTGGGGCGACTGATGCCACTTTCGTCACAGTACTAACTTGATTTAACTCCAAGGCTTCGATGACACATGCAACGCAGCGTAGACCCGCCACATTCACCGATTCAAGCGAGAGTAGTACCGAACCAGTCGCAACCCCAGCAGCGCCCGATTGTTGCTAACGAGGATGCGCTCGATGAAGTTGAGTCTCTTCTTGTCCGGATGTTGATTGGTACAGTTAGGTTTCCCTTTGTTCGCTTACCACGCTGGATCCATCGCACGCTCCGATTCTTGTTTCCAACCGCAGTACGTGTCATCCGAATCTGTTTCCTCGCAGCAGTCCTTTGCCTCATTGTCCTCGGGCCCGCCGCGTACGTCTTTTACTTCGACTCAATAAATAATTGGCTGTCAGACAAAGGTTTTTCGTCGCTTACGTCGCCCTTTCGTAACCATCCTGTAGTCACTTCTTGGACGTGCTATACTTGGGCAATATTGACTGGTATTGGCGCTGTCTGGGGTGCGATGTATGTCACTCGTAAACGTTGGCTACAACGCAAGGTCCGAAGAAGCGTCGGGTAACCAAGCGTTGCACACGGAGCCGCGGAGCCGAGCGGTTTGACAATGGAAACTCGTTTGCCGCGGCCCGGTGAACGCCGCCGTTGGGCGGCTCGAACCGCAAAAACTCACGAAGCCACGAATATGGAAACACATCGAATGCCGAACTCAATTCATGACCGACGGCAATTCATGGCTCTTGTCGGCGCATACGCGATGACCGCATTGTCGGGCAAATGTCTCGCTGATCCACCCGCGCCCAAGCCGCTGGCCAAGGCTGCCGCGGTCGCGAAGGTTAAGGACAAATGGACTGCGGATCATCTATACGAGTTTCTCAATGCTCTTCCCAATGAGAGCTTACTTTCGTTGAAGAAGGCATTGGGAATGGTTGACCAAAATGCAGGCATCGAAGCGCTACAGGGCAAAAGCAAAGATGTCCGTGAAATCCAAAAACAGGCACTTTGGATATCCAGCAACATTCTGGCGTATCCATTCCGCGACGAGACGGTATTGAACTATCACTCCTTGGTCACATGGGTTGCCAAGGATGCCGGTGTTGCATCGGAATTGATTGGTAAGGAACCGACTTTCACACTTGAACGTGAAATCCAAAAGCAATTGTTTGCTCAACTGTGGGACAAACTCACTGTCAAGCAACGTGAAGAACTTTTGGATAAGATCGACCCCAATGGGAAGATAAAAGACAAGGCAGCAATTGCAGCCCTCGGCGGTGCAGGGGCTCTGGCTGCGTTATCTGTAATTGTTGCCTTTGCTGGCTTCGCGTTTTACACAACGATGGCAGTGACAATCTCAACCGTCGCTGGGTTCTTTGGCCTGACTTTGCCTTTCGCTGCGTACGCAGGTGCGTCATCCATTGTTGCTTTTCTTAGTGGTCCTGTCGGGTGGGCTATCATGGGAGTCGCTGCACTCGGAGGCGTTGCACTTGCTGGCCGTGCAAACGTCAAAAAGGCAACTGCGTTCGTTTGTCAGCTTCACGCCTTGAAAGTTGCAGCTCTCATTGAAGCAGGAGTTTCGGAAAAGAAAGTTTTCGGTAAATAGGCCAAGAAAGGCCAAATCGGCGCAATCAACCCGCCCAACAAGCGGTTCAACCCGACACGAACAAGCGGCGGGGCTTGGGCCGTTCCAGCCGTTGCCCGAAATGACTGTCTGCTGTAGTTCGCGCCGCTTGTCCGTGCGGGTTAACCTTGGCGTTGGGCAGGAGAGTTACCGTGCGTGCCGTTCACAGCCAACCAACACCACTTCGCAATGGACTCTCTCTCGTCGAAGTTATAGTGTCCATCGCCATCATCGGGTTGTTGTTAGCAATTCTTCTGCCTGCCATTCAATCCTCGCGTGAAGCCGCACACCGAATGCAGTGCGTTTCTCATCTGAAGCAACTCGCGACTGCTACGTCTTCGTATGCCTCAACGTATTCTGTCTATCCGCCATCCGGTGGCCTAGATCAAGCGTCATTCTTTGTCCGCCTACTCCCGTACATCGAGCAGGACTCGCTCTTTCGTCAGATTGACTTTGCCAAACCGATGAGTGAGCAACGAGCCATCGCTGAGCGTCGTCCCACAATTCTTGTTTGCCCGTCGGATGGCGTGGCAACTGGCGACCGATTCATGCGAAGTTATGGTGGAAACATGGGATGGTTCGTTGCCGAATCGCCAACCGCACTTCCGGGGCAGGAATCACCGAACGGCGTAATTACTTTTCTGAACCACTCACCGGTCAATCCTGACCACGTGTTTGATGGGCTTTCAAATACTGCGATGATCAGTGAAATGCTTCCGAGCGGCAACAACAAGGTACGTCAAACACGTTGGAATGAGTCATCTTCGGGGCCACTATTTCGGAGACCCGTTCAGATTCTTGCATCTGACTGTCTCGCCGCAACGGCAACTTACCCTTGGGCTCGAGGAGCAAGCTGGACCTTTGGTGGCGCAAGTGAGACTCTTTATGATCATGTATTGCCCCCGAATTCCCGAACGTGCAACTGGGTCTATTCCGCAGACAGCGTCCATTCGGCCCGAGGGGTGAATGTTGCGTTTTGTGACGGAACGGTGAGGTTTGTCACCGATTCGATAAATGTCAATGTGTGGCGGGCAATCGGAAGCAGAAATGGAAAGGAGGTGTATTCACTGCAATAGCGATGTCGAAAGTGTTTCCAGTAACTTCAGACGGAATCTCAAACGGAAAGTTTATTTATGCAATGCTTACGACTACGATTGTCCGGGCCAGTCATGGCCATCGCCGTATTAATAAATGGATGCTCTACGAGCAATGACGAAAGCTGGGCGTTCACAACCCCAACAAACGGACAGCTATTCACATATACGGGGAGTTCGTTTCCAATCTCCGCTAGTGGAACTGTAAATGCGGCCAGTTCGAGCAATAATATCGCGGTAATCGACCCAAGCAATAACGTACTCTTATCGCAGCCAGTCAGTTTTACGAGTGCGGCTGGCGCTTCACCTAACGCATGGAGTGCAACGGTTACTCTCGATAGCATTCCTCAAGGGCCACCAGGTAAGACTCATGATGTTGCGGTCTGCACCGGAACGCCAAAGCCTACCATCACAGGTACGAGTGCAGCCAAGCACGCAAGGCGGGACATCAAAGTGAAATTCGATCCACTAGCGATGATGCCTCTTGGATATCCTCCCCCAACATAAGTCCTTCCATTTCTAATTTGGATCTGATGGCGCTGGCGGCGACTACGAGCCGCCTGCGCCATCCAATGAACACACGGCGTGCTGTCCTGGCAATGTGCCCTATCGAGAAATCAGGCGTCAAAACAGAGAAGACAAAAGAACGTGCCCAACAAGCGGGTCAAGCCGACCCGGCCAAGCGGCGAGTTTTCGATTTTCGAGGCTCTTCGGCTTCGTT
Source organism: Planctomycetaceae bacterium (assembly GCA_043775635.1). Classification (GTDB taxonomy): domain Bacteria; phylum Planctomycetota; class Planctomycetia; order Pirellulales; family Pirellulaceae; genus UBA6163. The sequence goes on from JAYVSE010000042.1 coordinate 9,116, forward strand.
GATCGTCTGTCGTTCCTCGCGCCGCTTGTCCGGTCGGCTTACCCTTAGCGTTCGGCAAGAGAGGCCGCTGCTCTCGCTGGGCGACCATTCTCAGCGGCGGGAGATGATGATCATGTCAGTAGCGAATTATCAATCGTGTGGTTTCAAGACAGGTTCAATCGGTAAAGGGGACAGCCTGTTCCTGAGTTTTAGCGGCGACGTAGAGTTCTGGATCGACACGCCCAGCACTTCTGCTGGTACTGAAAGCAACCCGCTCCAACTGTTGATAAACGGCAACTTATTTGCTGCGGCGCACACGTTGCCGTCCAACGAATGGATCCGTGTTACCGGTTCGGTCGTTCTGAAAAACGTCAGCTCAGCCGAACCGGCCATCCCTGTAACGTGGCGGACCCTGTGATCCACAAGTTCAGCGCCGAACTAGGCGCTGCAGCGAACGGCGGGGGCATGTAGGTTTTCTGGGGTTCATCCTCACTCGGCCCCCGCCGCTGCTGAGTTGGGTCGTTCGGCTTCTCTCGCAATGAATCGAGGTTTGATATGAACAAGTTACAAGGGAAGTGGAATTATCAGAGCTTCTGTTCATTCTCCGCTGTTGCCGATAGATCTGCGGCCCCACCCAATCCGCCAAAGATAATTAGGCCAGCACTCATAACGGGGCCGTGGACGCCACCGGCGATCATGGAGTTTGTGACCGATACCGCTGGTAAAATTACTGGCAGTGCCGAGCTTGGGCCGCTGAAATTCACAATCGTGGGTTCTATCACGCCTGCTGTCGGCGGAATTCCAGAAAGGGCCGCTAACCCGCTACCGGAAGGTGTCGAGCTCGTTGTAACCGTGCCAGCTACTGGCTCAGTTTACAACATTCGAGGCTTCTTTCTCGTAGGTAGCAATCACGTCGTCGGCACTGTAGTTGCCATTAGCAATGACCTAGGGCTTCAGCCCGCAGGCACGTCCGGACCATTTGTGTTGTACCCAGTCACTTCGTAGCGACAGTACGTTGTCGCCGGGTGCCACTGGCGGCCGCTTTGGGCCGCGAGTGCAATGAAGGCGGACGAGAAATCATAAGACAGAAAAGCGAAGACAAAAAACAGAAGAACGTGCCGAACAAGCGGGTCAAGCCGACCCGGACAAGCGGCGGGTTTTCGGTATTCGAGGCTGTTCGGCTTTGTTGATCGTCTCTCGTTCATCGCGCCGCTTGTCCGGTCGGCTTACCCTTGGCGTTCGGCGTATCAGGCACCTTTTGCAAGACTAACCAATGAACGTACGACACTTCAATATCATTTACACCGCTCTATTTGTCTGGCTTTTGTCTGCGGCATACGCAGAGGAGCCCGCACCAAAAATAGGTTGGCATCGCTTCAAGGGCGATGCCCAGGCAACGGGAAGAAGCAACGTTATAGGTGCACAAGACGCTCACGTCCGATGGAAGCTTCGGCTAGGTACTTGGTCTGGTTCGCCAGCCATTAGCCCCGATGGAACCATCTATTTTTGCTCTGACCTCAGCCGCTTCACGGCCGTCCGTCTGGACGGCACGGAAAAATGGGTGTTCAAGCTCCCGGCGTCTTCGCCACCGACAGACTTGCGACCCGGCGACATATCGGAGTGGCGCGAAAACAAGACCGGCGGCTCCACCTCTACGCATGCACCGGCCATTGCCCAGGATGGCACCATTTATTTCGGGGTGACCTTTCATCCTTCGCATCCGCCCAAAGATGCACAGCTCGGCCTGTATGCGTTGTCGCCCGATGGGCGCGTCAAGTGGTTCTTTCCGACGATGGATGAAGTTACGTCTTCGCCCAACATCTGCGCTGACGGCGCGATCTGTTTTTCCACGGCTTCAAGCATCTATGTCGTTCATGCAGACGGCTCGTTAAAATGGAGCTACTCGCGCGGTGAAAAACCCGTGCGTTGGTCCTCGCCAGCTTTGGGAAAGGACGGGACTCTCCATGTTGTTGGTGAGCGCTTATTTGCCTTTAAGCCTGATGGTTCCCTCGCATGGACATACTCGCCGACAAACGCCCTGATCAAAGGCTTCGCGGCTCACCCGGCCGTCGCTGATGACGGCACCGTTTATTTTGGTGCTGGCCACGAGTTGTATGCTGTGCGTGCGGATGGTTCGGAAAAATGGGTGCGACGTATCGGTTGGACCGAATCTAGTCCAGCGATTGCCGCGGACGGTACGATCTACATAGGCACCGGCAGTCAGGACGACGAGCCAGCAAAATTTTGTGCTATCAACTCGCGAGACGGCTCGTTGAAATGGACATTTCCAATACGCAATGCGGTAGATTCATCGCCCGCCATTGGTAGAGATGGACTTATCTACTTCGGGTCGGATGATGGCTTGTTCTATGCCCTCACGTCAGACGGAAGACTGAAATGGAAGCTGGATGTGGGCGAAGGCCCGAGACGATACGGCGAAATTGACACAACTCCGGCAATCGGCCCTGATGGAACTGTCTACTTTGGGCATTCCGGCGGTCCCGGTGCAAGCGACGGGTTGTTTTTCTATGCCGTTGGAGCAACACAATGATGAACGCGTTTGGCAGCACAATCGCAACGCCGAACAAAAAAATGCACTCGAGTTGCCGATCGGGCGTTTCCTGAAGTCAAAGTCTCTTGGCGGCAACCGGGTGATTTTAGGCGTTCGGCGGCGCAACCCCAAACCGCAATGAATCACAAGTCCGACGCATCGACGACCCGTCGTCACCGTTCGATCGTGTGTCCCGCGATTGCTTGTCATCGAATGCGTTGTGAAGCGCTCGTTTGCAATTGATCGTTCCGTGAAGCGTTCGGAGCAAACACAACTTCCCGCCGATCGTCGTTCGCCAAGTTGATCGTCGCTCGGCCCTTGAAAGGTCAACGAACCGCAAATCACACAATCTGGCTCGGAAGTCGTTCGCGCGGTTGACTGTCAATCGCCATTCGAGGCCGGCCGGAGCAACGAACAACAAACCTAACTTCCGCTTGAATGCTGTTGAAGTGAACGAATCAACTAGGACTAAAACGAATGCGACTTTATCTTGTGTATCTCCTTGGTTCATGTCGCCTCTTGGGGACTGGTCTGCTCTGGGCGATTGTTCTGTTGCGTCCCGTCGTCGCGACAGAGATCAATGTCCGCGATGTGGGTGTCCGAGGGGATGGCAAGTCAGACGATACGCAAGCGATCCGGGCAGCGATCACTGCCCTCGGACCAGAGGGAGGGACCCTGAGATTTCCGGCGGGGAGCTACGTCGTCAACGCCGCGACGCTCGACCGCTCACACGTCACGATCGAGGGAGAGGGACCACGGCGTTCCATCCTGAAGGTGACTCGGCCGGGATCGTGCGCGTTCAACCTGCACCAGTCGAGCGGGGCGATCGAGGGCGTCTGGATCCGAGGACTCGGGTTCGAGGCCGCTCCTGGGATCGACTGTAAGGCCGTCGAGATCCAGGAGAATGCTTCCAGGATTCGCGTCAGTGAATGCCGATTTTGGAACCTGCCCTGGGGCATCACCTTTCACTCGCCCCGGCATGTCGTGGTTGAGGACTGCCTTTTCGAGGCGCCCGGCTTCGCGCCGATCGGGAGTTGCATTGAGTGTTTCGGCGTGGGTCAGGATGTCTTGATCCAGAGAAACAAGTTCCGCTTCATCCACCAGGGGATCCTTGTCGGGGGCACGGTCACGAATATGGCGGTCCGCGATAACCGCTTCGACCTGGGATGGTGGCTACTCAAAGAAACGGCAGGTGGGGATGGGAAGACGGTGACATACGGCGCAAATTCGCTCCGGGACACCGCCGGCGACCTCGCCCGGTTCGCCTTCAAGCACCCTGCCTACGGCCCTGGTGGGTGCAGCTACAACGTGCGGGTCATGCCGGAGCGGCACCGGGGCCAGGGACACGTCTCGGGCCGCGAGCTCACCGATCCAGCCGCGCACTTCGTGGAAAGCAAGACCAAGGCGGGAGAAATCGTGCGGATCGGCAGTGTGTTCGGCGTGGTGGATCGGGTTGTGTCCGAGACCAAGCTGACGGTGGAGGAGTGGCTGGACCGAGCGGACTACCAGCCGACCGATCCGACCTCCGGGGCCTACACGATTCTCGGAATACTCCTCGGCAATCTTTCGACAGCCACCGCGACCGACTTGACGATGCACTGGGACCATTGGAAGGACCTCGACGGAAATGACGTTCTACCGCCAGCGGGGACTCGCTACGAGGTCTTGCCCTTACGCCCCAACTACGCCCTGACCGCCGGTACCATCTCCGAGAGCGAAATCTGCCACAACGTGTTTCTGCGGGGCTGGAGCGACCAGCTTCACGTTTTTGGCGGGGATGATGTGCTGATCGCCGGTAACACGATCGAGAGCGGTCAGGACATGGGCATCACCGTCAGCCAAACGACCCGATTGCGGATCATCGGGAACACCATCCGCCGCCAGGGAACCAGCGGCATCTGCCTGACGAGAGACGGTGGCCCGGACATCGAGGGCGTCCGGATTGTCGGCAACACCGTGGAGGACGCGCAGACCTACTACACATTCCCTGACTATGCGGGTGACATTCAGGTGACCGGGAGCCGGAATTTCGTCGCCTACAACCACTGCCGACGCCGCTTCTCGCAATCCTTTCACGGCATCCTCGTGCGCGCGTCCGGCAAGGATATGGCCTACGCGAACAACACGATTCTAGGAAACGACTTCAGCGGTCACCGAACGGCGGGAATTCTCCTGAAAGCCGATGGCGGGGGATCGATCACCGGAACCGTCGTGCAAGCCAACCGGGGCACACTTGTCGAGCAAGGGTCGACTGGAACAATGCCTTGACCACGCAAGCGGAAGAGGCTGTCAGGAGCGAATGGACGACACTCCTCGCTGATCTCTACCTCCCTTTCACGTGGCTGGCCGTCGCTCGGCCATTCGAGGCCGGGATGGCACTGCTTGTTGAGTGGGTTCGGCGGTGCCACTGCATCGGAGTCTTCGGAGAAGGCGGGATGGCACTGCTTGTGTGGCTTCAAGGTTTGGCGGTGCCACAGCTTCGGAGTCTTCGGAGAAGCAGTGCTGATGTGTGTGAATGCGATTGAAGAACACTGCTTCTCCGAGGACTCCGAAGCAGTGGCACGGCGGCGTCGGAGTTTGTGATTCGGGTTGTTCGCTTTCTCCGACTCCGTGAAATCGGCAGTACCGTCAGTGAACGTTATAACTCCAAAGGAATAGTTCGATGCAATCACAACGTCATTACCGTTCGCTAATGCTCTGCCTGATTCTCTCGTCAATGTTTGTTTCGGTGAGTTGGGCTGAGCCACCCGGGGCGAAGCAGGGTGGGGCGGCGAGTTGGCCGGAGAAGGTGGTTGTCAGCGTGGGCGATCTGCGGACTCGTATTGACGGGCCGAAGATGTGGACGTTGAGCGGGATCGACTATCAGAACGAGGTCATGGCGACGGAAGACAGTGCGTATGGAACCGTGCTCACGATTCGCAATGTCGGGCATCTGGGGACGGCCCATTTCCTGGACGTGCCGGGGAAGCCGGGCCAAGTTGAGCGGGAAGAGGTCACTCACCTGCAATTCTTCGTAGACGACAAGCCGGTCCGTGAACTGTCGCCGAAGATGACGTTGGCGGGTGACTCGTTTCGCATGGAGCGAAAATCGAAGATTCGGGCGCTGGACCTCGATTCGACCGTCTCCCTTCGTGATGGTGTGCTGATTGAGACGGCTCGGTTTCGAGTGACCGGGCCGATCGATCTGCAAAACGCCTATCCGTGGATGTATGCCTGGACGCCGCTGGCCACCGACTATGTGTTTGGTGACGAGCAGGGGATTCAGAAGCGGGGCGTGTTTCTCAAGGAAGGTCCGACGGCAGCGCAAGTGGTGAAGCGGGCGACGTGGATGGCCGTCTTCAATTCCGCCAGCGGCAAGGGGAGCGTTTGCTGTTTCCTCAAGCATCCGCCCACCACGGAAGGCTCGTTTCTGTTGGTCGATGGGCCGGGCAGCTATCGCAAAGTGGCGGCCTACACACTGGTGGACACGATCGTGACGACCGGTTTCGAGGGAACCTATCAGTCGGCGGTCGGTTTCTTCACGGCAACCGAGCCGAACTGGCACGAGCGGGCCGAACGTCGCGCGACCGAGTTGCGATCCTCAGCGGCCACGCGAAATCAAAGGGGTCAGGACTCATTGATTTCTGGCTTCCGAGTATGTAGCGTGTGCGGATGCCACGAGGACCACGAGCCGATGAAGCGGGCGGGCTGTACCATGCCTTGAACCGGGGGAATTCTCGCACTGAGATTTTCCACAAGGAGGCCGATTACGAGGCGTTTGAACGCATCTTGGGCGAGGGCTTGGAGCAATACGACGTTCACTTGTTTTGCTATCAGTTGATGCCGAACCACTGGCACCTTGTCCTGAGTCCGAATCGGGACGGCGAGATGAGCCGCTTCATGCGTTGGATCACAGCCACCCACACGATGCGCTACCGTGCCCACTACCGAACATCGGGTGAGGGACACGTCTATCAAGGACGGTTCAAGAGCTTCCCGATCCACGACGATGCGCACTTTCTCACTGTTTGTCGGTACGTCGAGCGGAATGCCCTACGTGCCGAGCTTGTCCAGCGCGCGGAAGACTGGCGTTGGGGTTCGCTGTGGCGCTGGCATCAGCCTGCGGAACCAAGCCCCTCATTATTGTCACCTTGGCCAATCCCTCGTTCGCCGAACTGGATTGACAAGGTGAACGAACCACTCACAGACCGGGAACTCGCGGCCATCCGGAACGCCGCACAACGGGGCTGTCCACTTGGCGAACCGTCTTGGGTCGAATCCACGGCCGAACGATTGGGATTGTCTTCCACACTTCGCCCCCGAGGACGACCACAGGTCAATTTCCCAGAAGAACCGGAACTCAAAGAGTCCTGACCGCTGTGTTTCTGCTCTGAACTCTGTGTTTTGCTCTGCTCAATCGCACTCATTCCACTAACAAAGGATCGAAGATGAAGTCCCTGTTGGCGAACATATTGGCGATGCTCTCGCTCGTGAATGTTGGGTGGGCTGCGGATGTGGTGCCTCAAGCGAAGGAGTGGACGCTTGACGGAGTGAAGCGTGAAGCCGATGTGTTCGCCCCGAGTAAGCTGTCGAGCGATCCGCCACCGCTGGTCTTTGGATTTCACGGACATGGCGGCAGCAAACGCAATGCGGCGAGCAGCTTTCGGTTGCATGAGCTGTGGCCGGAAGCGGTCGTGGTCTACATGCAAGGTCTGAACACACCGGGACGACTGACCGATCCCGATGGCAAGAAGCCGGGCTGGCAAGCGACTGTCGGAGATCAAGGTGACCGCGATTTGAAGTTCTTCGACGCGGTGCTGGCTTCCATGAAAGAGCAGTACCAGATTGACGAGCGCCGCATTTACTCGACCGGTCATTCCAACGGCGGCGGCTTCACGTACTTGCTATGGGCTGCACGCGGTGAAGTGTTCGCGGCGGTGGCCCCTTCAGCAGCGGTCGCTGGCCGTGTGCGAAACGACTTGAAGCCAAAGCCCGTCATGCACGTCGCGGGGGAGAATGATGAACTGGTGAAGTTCGCGTGGCAGCAACTCACGATAACGCACCTGAAGCAGCTCAACGACTGCGGCAACGGCGCACCCTGGGGGACCAACAAACTTTGCACGCAGTACGACTCGAAAGGAGGCAATCCGGTCGTCACGCTGATTCATCCGGGCACGCACAAGTACCCGAATGAAGCCCCCGCTCTGATCGTCAAGTTTTTCCAAGAGCATCGCCGCCCGTTGCCCGTGTCGAGCAAATGAAGTCACGCGCAACCTGCGTGGCTCCGCATTCTGCCTGACAGGATTCCACGCGCGCTGTGATCAGCCACAACGCATCGCCGGGAGGTGCCCACGACATTCAAACACCGACGGCGGCACGCTCCATGAGACGCTCGCTCGACTGATTCCCGTTGTTCGCCGGTTCGCTGTTGCCGGTGAACGCGGCGTGAAGAGCTTCGATGCTCAGCGGCTTCAAGAAGAAGCCGTCAACTCCGAGTTGCGTACTGCGCAGAACCGCTGCGGGTGTGCGAGCGCGAGCCAGTGCGAACAACCCTGTGGTGTCACCAATTCCCTGAGGAAGCATCCGCAGAGCTTCAATCGTGTCAAAGCCTTCTTCGTTGGCGAGATCGATATCGACCAAGATCAACTCGTAGTCGCGCAACATCGCCGAGTAATACGTGCGCGGTCCGGTGTGGACGACATCGACGCGATACCCCAGTGCGTGGAGGGCATGTTCGGCCAACGCCTGCTGCACGGGATCGTCGATCAGCAACAACGTCTTCGGACCAGTTTGTCCAACTTTCGGTGAGAGGTCGTGCGTGGCCGCGCGTCCGACAGGCGGTCCTGCAATGTCCGTAACCGGGCCACCAATGAGTGAGTCGCCCAGCGACATCCCCGACAACCCCGTACTCCCAGCCAGATTGAGCAACTGCTGTGAGGTCTCGCGGATCGTCCGCCAATTCGGGCGAAACAATTCCTCAAAGTGCGATTCGGTCCAACTCCAAGACGTGTCCATCAGCGTGGTCGCGTGGCGCAGCACGTGTTGCCGCAATTCGGACAGTTGTCGGACTGCGGTGAGTTCATCGGCTTCGGAATGCGATCGCATTTCCTGAACGACGGAGCATTCACGCTGTAAGGAGGTGAGCTTCTCGGACATCTCGCGTGTCCGGTGTTCGACCTTCCGTTCAAGATTCTTGTTGAGTGATTCGAGAGCCGCTTCGCGTCGCGCCAGATCGGACATCGCCTGAGTGCTGACTCGAATGAACGCAGCCAAACCAGCGGTCTCGACAACCAGCCACAGAGCGTGTTCCACGAGGTGTCCCGGTGCGGCAATGGCCAGCGCGGGGGTGGCCACGATCAACGACATTGCCGCGTGACTCACAATGGCCGTCGCTCCGGCTGCCATCAGCACCGCAATGTCACGATAACCCGCCAGTACGATCAGCCACACGAACAGATGCAGGTGCGTCTCCGGTCGTCCTCCCGAAACGTGCAGCAACAGCGTTGAGATACCGCCTTGGCAAATCGCGACCGTCAGTCGTGTTGTTCGATCACCCGGCGCGCGGAACGTCAACCAGAGTGGTCTGACCGACAACACGCCATTCAATAGCAGCGTTGCGCAGAGTACATCCGTCCCCGTGGAGTCGCTCCCCGCTTGAACAGCCAGGACCGCCAGTAGGATGAAACCCCATTGAACGAGCAGCCCCCAATAAACCTGCTTGTCGAGGCGGACTCGCCCGTCGCTCAGCTCTTGCGCGAGTCGTTCGTCGGCGCGAGGAAACGGTCTTGGAGGAGCACTCTTCGTTCGCAACCAAGCCAGCATCACATTCCCCTCTACCAAGTGAAGCCCCAGCGGCGAAGAGCCGACGGGCAGACGGCGAAGCAGAATCGAAGCGACTCTCCACCAACACGTCCGTCCGAAACATAGCTCTCAAAATGGAGAGTGCTCGAAAAAGTTGCAGCGACTTCAAGAGCGGCGCAGGTCGTCTCGTTCAGAAGGGAGAGAAAGTGGGGGGGCGAACCACGAATCAGACGAATCCGCACGAATCAAAACCAACCCAAGGCCGAATTGGTGTTGAACGGTTCCCAACTCTGCCCAGCGTGTTCATCGCCGTTTTCTCGGAATGGACTGCGCCAGTAGTTCCGCTTCAGCGAAGATCGCAGGCGTCCCGCCCGTGTGGAGAAAGATTAAGTCGGCAGGCGTGTCTTGGTCGGCAACCTCAGCACGACCGTTGCGAACGTCGGCGATCAGTCCGGCCAGTGCTTTGGCGGTGTAGGTCGGTTCGACGAGGACACCTTCCATCCTCGCGAGTAAGGTCATGGCTTCGAGGCCCGCATCGGACGGGAGGCCATATCCGGGAGCCAATTGATCCGTGATGAAGAGAATTTCTTCCGGCCGCAATCGTGATTCGATTCCAGCCAGTTCCGCTGCACGGTTGGCGGTGGCTGACATTTCCTGCTGACTGTCCCACGGCCAGATCATGGGAGCGATGCTCTTCACGGGAAAGCGGCAGCCCAGTGCGGCTGCTCCCAGAGCGACACCCGCTCCCGTGGAACCGGCCGAAGAAACGTAAATGGCCGTTGGTTCAAAGTCGCTGGCCGCAGACTGCTCGACGATTTCAGCCAAGCAGATTGCATAACTCAGTGCGGCGAGAGGCAGCACTACTGAGCGATCCCAGAGATAGACCTTGCGACCCATGGCGCGAAACCGCTCGGCAACGTCCGTGATCTTCTGGTCGAGAGCCGGGCCAATCGACTCTTCGACAATCTCAAAACTCGCGCCGACAATGTGATCGAGCAGCAGGTTGCCCTGCACGAGATCCGGTCCTTCGGCGGGCTTGCCTCGCCCCAGCACGAGGTGGATGTCGAGTCCCACTTTGGCACACGCGGCGGCTGTTTGTCGGCAGTTGTTACTCTGCACTCCAGCTCCCCACACAACCAAGTCGGCTCCCTGCGCGAGTGCGTCGGCAATCAGGAACTCGTTGTGTCGGGCTTTGTTTCCACCGAACAGCAATCCCGTGCAGTCGTCACGCTTGATCCAAACACGCGGCCCATTCGGACAGATCGCGTGGCTGAACCGAGGCAACAACTCCAACGGCGTGGGCAAATGAGCCAGCGGTATGCGTGGGACACGAGCGATTCGCGATCGCAGTTCGGCAGTGGAGAGCATCATTGGTAATTCCGTGAAAGAGCGTGCCACACGATCCGGCTTGAGTGAGAGACTACTGATCGAGGTGGCTTCAGTTTAGAACTCGCCGAGTCCACTTCCAATTGCGTCTCAGGAACCAGCCATGCGAATTCTGTTGGTCTACACCATGCTGCTCGGGCTGATTTCATCGACGGTCGCGGCCGAAGCGAAATTCGACAAGTTCGATTTGTTCACCGCGAACGAAGGGGGCTATCCGCTCTATCGCATTCCAGGCATCGTCGTCACCGCGCAGGGGTCACTGGTCGCGTACTGCGAGGCGCGGAAGAGCCGGGGAGACTGGGGCCACATCGACATCCTTGTCCGCTGCAGTAGAGACGGCGGTGCAACGTGGTCTGTGCCGTTAAAGATGCCGTTGCCAGAAGGGCCGCTCGAACGGAACTCCGCTGCCGTCGCGCAGGGACTTGGCAAGCCGGGTGAGATCACGCTGAACAACCCCGTCGCCCTCGTCGATCATCAGCGCGGGACGGTGGTCTTGTTGTATTGCGTTGAGTACGCGCGCTGCTTTGTCACGACCAGCGCCGACGACGGAGCGACATTTTCCAAGCCGGTCGAAATCACCGCGACCTTCAACACGTTCCGGCCGGGGTACTCGTGGAGGGTGCTGGCCGTGGGGCCGGGCCACGGCATCCAGCTTCAGAACGGCAGGCTCGTCGCGACGGTCTGGCTTTCGACAGGTACGGGTGGTCACGCGCATCGGCCATCTGTCACAACGACGATCTTTAGTGATGACGGTGGCCTGACTTGGAAGCGCGGTGAGATCGCGGCTCAAGAGAAAACGCCGCTGATCAACCCCAATGAAACGTCACTGGTCGAACTCCTCGACGGACGAGTGCTGCTCAACATCCGTCACGAATCGAAGCAGCAACGCCGCGCGATCAGCTTCAGCCGCGATGGTGCTACGCAGTGGACGATGCCCGTGCTGCACGAGGAGTTGCTCGAACCGATTTGCATGGCGAGTATCGCGCGGCTGAATGGTGCCGCGCCGGGAGGGAAGACGCGGCTCGTCTTCTCGAACCCGCACAACCTCGATCGCGCAGACGGAAAGCTCCTGCCGGGAACAGGCCGCGATCGAAAGAACGTCACGATCAAGCTGAGTCTCGATGACGGGGCAACTTGGCCGACAAGCCGCGTACTCGAACCGGGCAAGAGTGGTTACAGCGATCTCGCCGTCGCTGCGGACAACACGATCTACTGCTTCTACGAACGAGGCAGCTCCGACGGAAACTTCGCCACACAGCATCTGACTGTCGCGCGATTCAACGTCGAATGGCTGATGGATCGGCCCAATCCGTGAGAGAGCGACCACGATCATCGCGGTCACAGAGAAAGTGTGTGTGTGCGAGTAGCTGGGC
>JAYVSE010000043.1:0-27257 GCA_043775635.1 Planctomycetaceae bacterium
TCAATGCACCTCGGCACCTCGGCACAACAACGCACTCGACCACAATCCAGATAACTTCAACGGAACTGCGACATCGTGGGTTGGTATCGTTGCCGTAGGTGACTATGCCGCATCACTTGGCAATGCGCCGACACTTGAGTATCTAGGTTCTATCCAGTCACCAGCGATCACCATTGATGGAAGCTCGTCGTCGACCAGTGCTGGTGCGGTGGTGACCAACGGCTTTGCACCGAAGAATTCTCAACTTAGCTTCAAAGACATCACCGATGGACTTTCCAACACGATTGCGGTTTGGGAATCGGGTGGTCGTCCATTCGTTTACCGACGTGGGGCTCAGCTTAGTGACGACCTATATGCGCATCACACCAATGGTGGCGGATGGGTGCGTCCTGCATCGGACATCTTGTTCGAGGGCTCCAACAAGGACGGCACATCGATCCCTGGCTTGTTCCTGAATCGCACCAACGGTTACGACCACGCCGCGGAAGTTTACGCGGGGAGCTCCGCAGGCGTCCCCGGATTTCCAGCAGTCGTAGGCCGCTTAGCAGTCGTGGGCGGCGGTAGTGCAGTGGCTCAGCCATACGGTACGGAGGGTTCGAGCCAGCCCTACTCATTCCATGCAGCGGGCTTGCACGCTTTGCTAGGGGATGGTTCAGTGAAATTCATTGATGAAGGTATCAACATCGGTGTGGCTGCCGCACTGGTGACTCGCAACGGCGGGAACAAGGAGCCGAAAGTCGCCGAAGCACTGTAGCTTTCTGGCCACGTTTACGTTGAGGGTTGAGATTAGAGCAATTGTCTCCATTGCTCTGAGAACAATGGGGACCATTGTTCTACTTAGACCTGCATTTCAAATTCGAGGCACCTTGTCTTTTGATGAGGTGCCTCGCTTTATTTGGCTCGCCCCCCACTGATCGCTACCTATCGCGGGTAACGGGCCGCTGTGCTTTTTACTAACTTCGGCTGTTTCATTTGCTGGATTCCCCAGCGTTTTTAGCAGATTTACGCTTATTTTCGCGATAAAACAACTCGGCAATGACCTGCAATTGTATATGGCACGACAAATGCAATTGGTGGTCAGGAATTCAATTCACTGTGGAAGCTCACTTGGCTTCCGACCTCAAACGCAAGTTCTGTCATGAAGACTCTACACCCATTTTCACATTACCTAGTCGCCATGGCGATGTTGATCGCAGGCGGTTGCAATTCGAAGCAAGCGGCAGGCGACAAGCAAGTCGCAGGCGACAGTCAAGCCGCAGGCGGCAAGCAAGGCCAGGCAAGCTTACCCCCGATATCGTTGCTCAACGTCTCGTACGATCCTACTCGCGAATTCTATCAAGAATTCAATACCGAATTCAGTGCACATCAGCTTCGCGAGACGGGGCAGGTCGTAACGATCGAGCAGTCGCATGGCGGTGCTGGGAAGCAAGCTAGAGCGGTGATCGATGGACTAGAAGCGGATGTCGTGACGCTGGCACTGGCATACGACATCGATGCGATTTCGCGGGAAGCAGGATTGATGCCAGAAAACTGGCAACAACGTTTGGACCACAACAGCTCGCCCTACACGTCCACAATCGTTTTCTTGGTTCGCAAGGGCAACCCCAAGCAAATTAAAGATTGGGACGACTTAGTCAAGGGAGATGTCTCCGTGATCACACCAAACCCCAAGACGAGCGGCGGCGCACGATGGAACTATCTGGCGGCTTGGGGTTTCTCGCTCCAGAAGTCTTTAGGAGATTGGTCAAAGCTCAAGGACGCGACAAACCCAGACGTAATTGCGGCACAATCAACAGCCAAAGCGTTTGTTGGAGAACTGTATAAGCGAGTTCCAGTGCTCGATTCAGGTGCGCGTGGATCGACGAATACCTTTATCCAACGTGAAATTGGTGACGTGCTTCTCACGTGGGAAAACGAAGCGTATTTGGCGATCAAAGATGCGGGTGCGGATAAAGTGGAATTGGTAGTACCGAGCCTGAGCGTCTTGGCGGAACCTCCGGTGACGGTCATCGACAAAAACGCCAAGAAGCATGGCACCACCGAAGTCGCTGAGGTTTATTTAAAGTACTTGTACTCGGACGTTGGCCAACGGCTTGCGGCCAAGTATCACTACCGTCCGATTCGACAAGACATCTTGTCCGACGACCTCAAGAAGCAGTTCCCAAGCATTGAACTCTTCAACATCGAAGACGCTTTTGGCGGCTGGAGTAAAGCGCAGCCAGAGCATTTCAATGACGGTGGCGTGTTCGACCAACTTTATCAACCTGGCAAATAGCGTCCGTTATCTACCTTTTTATCACTGCACTTTTGCTTGCAATTGGCGTTGTCGACTTTGCAAGCGTTGAGCAGAACGCGATTCACGGATGATCGCTTCGTGATGCTCGATAAATGAGTGGGTGCTTCGCACAAAAGGTACCGGACACTTATTTATCCTATCAATGGAATTTGGATTACTCGATGCAACTTCAACTCAAGCAGTACAGCCCATTGCCAGGGTTTGGGCTGACCCTCGGCTACACGTTAGCCTACCTAAGCCTGATTGTGCTCCTGCCACTGACTGCGCTGTTCATGCGATCGACTTCGATGACGCTGGACCAGTTTTGGCAGACGATTCTTGATCCTCGCGTTATGGCGTCGTATCGTTTGACCTTCGGTACTTCGTTGATCGGAGCGCTGATCAACCTATTTTTTGGGTTCATCGTTGCCTGGTCTTTGGTGCGTTATCGATTTCCAGGAAGAAAGATTCTTGACGCCCTGATCGATCTTCCGTTCGCATTGCCAACGGCCGTTTCGGGAATCGCGCTCACAACGATTTATGCCAAGAACGGCTGGATTGGCAGCCTGCTTGAACCGCTCGGGATCAAGGTGGCATTCACACCGCTGGGGATCACGCTAGCGATGACGTTTATCGGCTTGCCCTTTGTTGTCAGAACGCTTCAGCCAGCGCTTGAAGAACTCGACGGAGAAACGGAAGAGGCGGCGGCAAGCCTGGGAGCGGGCCGCTGGCAAACGTTTTGGCGAGTGATTTTACCCACCGTCTTACCGGCGTTACTGACCGGATTTGCGTTGGCGTTCGCACGCGCGCTAGGCGAGTACGGGTCGGTTGTTTTCATCTCCGGAAACATGCCGATGAAGACAGAAATTTCCTCACTGTTGATTATCACAAAACTAGAGCAATACGACATCGCGGGTGCGACTGCGATCGCCATCGTCATGCTGATGGTCTCGTTTCTCATCCTGCTCTCGATCAACGGGTTGCAGTGGTGGGTAAGCCGTGGACAAAGGAAGAGTGTTTAATATGGCTATCGCGCAAACCGCATTATCGAATCATGGACGTGTTCAACAAGCAACGCACGATCCAAGCTGGCTACGATGGTTAATGATTGGTACCACGGTAGCGTTCATTGTGTTGTTCTTGGTGCTGCCGCTTGCCATCATTTTCATGGAGGCGTTTCGTGATGGACTGGGTGCGTACTTGAAGAGTTTTCAAGACCCTGCTGGCTGGCATGCCATCAAGCTAACTCTGATCGCGACCGGCATTTCCCTGCCGCTGAATTTGGTTTTCGGAGTCGCCGCCGCATGGGCGATTGCGAAGTTTGAGTTTAAAGGAAAAAGCTTGTTGATCACGTTGATCGACCTACCGTTTGCAGTATCGCCGATCATTTCGGGACTGATCTACGTCTTACTGTTCGGTATGCAAGGCTGGTTTGGAAAATGGCTTTCAGAGCATGATTTGCAGGTCATTTTTGCCGTACCTGGAATCGTATTGGCGACCATATTTGTGACGTTTCCGTTTGTCGCCCGAGAGCTTATCCCGCTGATGCAAGAGCAGGGCACGGATGAAGAGATGGCAGCGCTTTCATTGGGCGCTAGTGGCTGGCAAACCTTTATCCGCGTCACCATACCGAACATCAAATGGGGGCTGCTGTACGGTGTGATATTGTGCAACGCCCGAGCGATGGGCGAGTTTGGAGCCGTATCGATCGTGTCAGGGAGCATCCGTGGCAAGACGAACACTTTGCCGCTTCATATTGAGATTCTTTACAACGAGTACAACGTCGTGGCTGCGTTTGCCATGTCATCCATACTCGCCATGCTCGGGCTGATCACTTTGGTGTTGAAAACCGTCTTGGAATGGAAAGTACAACAACAACTTCGCGACACACTTGAGCCGACTACGGCAGAGGCAAATTGAAATGAGTATCCACGTAAAAAATGTTAGCAAGACTTTTGGCAGTTACACAGCGCTGAAGAATGTGTCGCTGGAAATCAACGATGGCGAGTTGATAGCGCTGCTCGGGCCATCAGGTTCAGGAAAGACGACGTTGCTTCGCATCATTGCTGGAATGGAAATTCCCGATGACTGCGAAGGGAGCGGTATTCTTTTCCACGGCGAGGATGTTTCGCATCGTCAGGTCGGAGATCGTAAAGTCGGGTTCGTATTTCAGCACTATGCATTGTTCAAACATTTGTCCGTCATCGAAAACATCGCCTTTGGATTGCGCGTCCGCCCCAAGGCGACTCGTCCGTCAAAGAAAGAGATCTTAAGCAAAGCGAGCGAGTTGCTACGACTGATTCAATTGGAAGGCTTTGGCAACCGCTACCCAGCGCAGCTTTCCGGGGGACAGAGGCAACGAGTCGCTTTGGCGCGCGCCTTGGCCATCGAACCACGAGTGTTGCTACTTGACGAGCCATTTGGTGCGCTGGATGCGAAAGTGCGGCAGGGGCTGCGCAATTGGCTGAGGCGTCTTCACGGAGAATTGAAGATGACCACAATTCTGGTAACGCATGATCAAGAGGAAGCGTTAGAAGTGGCCGACCGTGTTGTTGTCATGAATCAAGCGGCGATCGAACAAGTCGGAACTCCAGCGGAAGTGTTTCATAGTCCCGCGTCCGAGTTTGTGATGGACTTTCTGGGCAACGTGAATGTTTTTCGTGGACGCATCGAAGGTGGACATGCTGTTTGGGGAGATGGCACTGTTAAGGTGCAGGGGCTCCAGGCGTCGAGCAACGGACTGGCAAACGTTTACGTACGTCCCCATGAACTAGAGCTTCTGCGTCATGCCAATGGCTCGCCGAGCCTGGCAGCGCGTGTCCACAGGATCAATCCCGCTGGTTCCTACGCGAAGATCATGCTGACAGCGAACGACGGCAGTGACCTGCAGGTCGACCTGCCCTTTGAACAATTCCTAGAACTAGACCTGCAATGTGGTGAGGATGTTTTCGTCATGCCTCGTCGAGTACGAGTCTTCGCACCAGATTATGAAATTTAGGATCGTAAACATCCTTCTAAGGAAGAAAATCATGTCAAATGACAAGGCCGCAGCAGGTGAAGCCAGCTCGTTACGCGAGCAACGACAGACCGATGACTTCGAGCACATTCGGCAGTCGTTGCGTGGGCTGCAATTTGGATCGATTCATGTGATTGTCCAGGACGGTGTCATCGTTCAGATCGATCGTACGGAAAAAACTCGCATTCGTCGGGCTAAGCTGGTCACCTTCGATGCCGACGGAAGTCGTTAATACTTAATTGAGACGAGTCTTTCATTCTTGTTGAACCAGGTCTAGGTTCGTTGGAAGCCGATCTCCAGCGGCGTCTTCGGGAACGAACGTGACGAGTCGCCAAAACGGGGACATCCGCCAATAGCAAATTTTCAACATCCCAAAGGGTTACCCTTGCAGATTAAGTCCGGCAGGGCGCGGGACAGCGCTGAGGGGCTGTGGTTTATTCATCGCGGCGGTGGTTTCACAAACAATT
The DNA here is from genome assembly GCA_043775635.1 of Planctomycetaceae bacterium. Lineage (GTDB taxonomy): Bacteria > Planctomycetota > Planctomycetia > Pirellulales > Pirellulaceae > UBA6163. The sequence goes on from JAYVSE010000043.1 coordinate 5,759, forward strand.
CGCCAAGTTTCCGCTTCGGTTTCGAGCACAAGACGAATCTCATCAATCATGGTCACGTCACGCTGCATTTCGGCAGTGGTGAGATGTTGGCTTAGAAAGACATAGAGGTCGGCAACTTGTTGCGCTACTGGCAAATCGGTGCGGATAACACTTGACAATAGTTCCGTGAAAATATCTCGCACGTGAAGTGTTTGCTCATCACAACCAATATCTGGACGTTTGGCCTTCCATCGAATGGAGATTGAATTGCACAACCCGACCGCTTTTTCAATCAACATCAATCTCAGGCGTTCTGGCGGCGCGTTACGAACTGCCGTTTCGAGATATCGTGTTGCGGTTGAATCATTGCCAGAAAAGGGAGCGTTTTGCGAGAACATCGTTTGAGTCTACCTTGACAAAATTGAATGCAATGCGAGGCACCGTTTAGCTTGCTACGTGGCTACGAGGACGTTGACGATGAGCCTAAGGAAGAAATATTGGAAAGCGAACTTTGGTTTGCTTGTAATTTGGAAATTGCCACTTCGGCATCGTTGTATCGTTTGATCAGTCGCGTTCGCTCGTTACTCAATCGAAGGTTGATGGCGTCGGTTTGCGAGTTGTTTCGCTCGATTCGCAAGCCAAGTGTTGTATTGCGATTGATCAATAGTCCGTTCTTAAGTCCTGCGATTCGATCAGCGACGTTACTCAACCTCGCCACTAGTCCGGTTTCATCTTTTGTAAAAAACTCACTAACGGCGTTGCTGTCCTCCGTCAGCTTCGTGGTCAACTTCGTCTCGCTCAGCGATAGCTTGCCCTTGTCGTTGAAGGTTAGTCCCACCTCGCCGATGTTACGAACCGAACCCGCACCAAAAACCGAACCGGAAAGCAAGCGAGAGTAAGTGGTCTCAATTCGCAAAGCTTCGGAGGTGCCAAAAAGTGGCCCCACTTCGTTTTTGGCGGAGTCGAAAAACGTCAACGAACTGAGCTTGTCGACAAGCTTGTTGTATTGCTCGACAAACGCCTTGACGTTGGCTACCGGCGTTTTCGTATCTCGTGTGACGTTCAGCGTTACGAACTCATCGCTGACTGCTTTTGCAGTCAAAGAAACGCCTGGTGCAGCATCGGTAAAGACGCCATCGATCGATCGCAATTGCTGTCGAGAGCCATCGCTTTGTTCAAGATCAACGACGGCGTCTTTGCCTGTTGCCGTTGTGCGGATGCCAAGGTCAAAGCCGGTAGAAGTAACGTTTACGCGTCCCGCATCGCCGCTTCGCGCGCTCTTAAACGCGATGCTTTTTGCACCGTCTTTTCCCGTCACAATCGAAGCAGTGCCGAATCGCCCTGATGCGTTGATTCGATCGACGATTGCGGTGAGCGAATCAGTCGCTGTTACCGTGAAACTGTCGGCTTGACGGGTGTTGATTCGCTGAACCGTTCCGCTGCCATCGGTAGAATCGACTGGTGTGACCTTGAGTCCAAGGTCCGCTGCCGTTTTTTTTCCACTGGTATCTGCGATGCTAAATTTCGCTGAACCGACACCGTTGTCGATGATGGAGATGCCGTCTCCGGTCGAATTGATGGCGGCCGTGAGCGATAGATTCGTGGCATTGATGCGAGTGATGAGATCACCGACGGTAATTTTGTCAGCATCATTGAGGTCAATGGTCGCGGTAGCTCCCGACGAATCCGTCAGCAGGATTGTACCCTGGCTGATTCCACGACCTTGTCGCAAGGTCGACAGCTTTGTGGATGCGTCAACGAACTGTTTCTGCAGGTCGGTGCCATCGATGATTCGCGATGTTGACGTCTTAGCAATCCCTAGCTTTGTCGCTGTCGTATCGGTTGACGAGATTGTGAAGGAATTGGCTGACCCGCCAGACAAGTCACGAATTCGAAAACCGCTCGCTGAATCGTTTAGCTTGGCTTCAACTTTTAGGCCGCTATCGTTGATCAGTCTGACAATGTCCTGCGTGGTTGACGCCGACGCTAGATCCACGGATGCCGTGGTGCCATCTGTGGTGGTGATATTGATTGACGTAAGCGAACCCAAACCAGCCCCGCCGCCAAGTCGAGATAGCGGGATTCCTTGAAGTCCTGTGGTCTGAGTCTCCGTCACCGCGCCGTAAATATCAGTTCCTGTCACCGTCGAGGCGGCTATATCAATACCGCGCAGGCCGAGATCGGCTGCCGTTTCGCCACCTGCGACGTCGTCAACACGGAGATTGCCCGCAATGGATCCGCTGATGTCAGTTAACCTAATGGAGTCGCCGCTCGTTGTTGCGCGGATTCGTACATTCGAAGCGTTGTTGATCGCTTCGAGCACATCATCGATCGTTGACGCTTTGGATAGATCAATGTTTTCCGTATTTCCGGCGCGATCGGTGATTCGAATCGAGCCGTGGGCAATCCCGTGACCTTGATTCAAGTCTTCAAGAGCGACGCTGGAATTGATGAAACCACCGGCTCGTAGTTGAATTTCGCCAGTAAGTCCTAAAGCGACCGCTGAATCATTGCCAAGGTCACGTGTTTGTAAGCTGTGGGTTTCGGCGAGTTGAGTAACGCGTGCCTTTAAACTTCCCGTGATCGCATTGGTCGACGCAGTTGCCGTGAGTGCTGCTTCGTTGCTGCTGGTCACTCCGCGAGCTTGGTACTGAGACGTTATGTCGAGTCGGTTGCCTGCCAATTGGACGCCGATGACTAGTGCCGTCAAATCAGCTATCGCGGATTGCTGTTGCTGCAACTCTTTTGTTTTGGCAACCAAACGATCGCGCGGGCGAGCACTAATCGCGATCAATTGATCGACGGTGCTGGTGATGTTGGTTCCCGTAACCAAACCGACAGAGGATTGCAAGCGACCCATGCGACGACGCGAGTGTTTGGGTGTGGTAGAAACCGAATTTGACTACTTGCAGAACGCAGTTGGTAAGATCGGCAGATTGGTGGGGCGAATTGAGTCTGTTCGCAATGCAAAAACGGTGGCCGGAACAAAAGTACCGGCCACCGTCGTTTTTTAAACCGCAGATAATCTATTCATTGATTATGTCTTATCGTAGCAGCGACAAAACATTTTGTGGATTCTGCTTGGCGATCGATAGCACACTTGTACCTGACTGTACGAGGATCTGTGCACGAGTCAGGTTAGCGGTTTCTGTTGCGAAGTCAGCATCGCGAATCGAGCTTTCAGCTTCCTGCAAGTTAGCGACCGTATTGCTTAGCGACTGCGAGTTGCTTTCCAGAGTTGTAGCCTGGAACGCACCAAGACGACCGCGAAGACCGGTTACCTGATCGATCGCTTCCGATACGATTTGGGATGCCAATGTAGGATTGGTTGATAGCGAAGCCGATTCACCCGAGCCAAGTTGATACAACTTGCCTGCGACGCCACCCAAGCGGGCCGAGTTCACGCTGCCGATGCCCACGCGAGCTTGCTGGTTACCGACAACCTCACCGCCAAGTTGGAACAATGCGCCGCCGCCGGTGATTGTGATCGACGCGTCACCGGTAAATCCGGCGGCTAAGTCAGCTTTCAAGTCAAGCGTTGCAGAGTTGATCGAAATCTTGTTTCCAACGCCGTTGGCACTACGACCGTTCACGGTTGCGACGATGTCACTGCCGATGTCACGCGTACCCGTTCCGAAATTACCACCACTGCCCTGAGTCAGAATTCGCAGGTCAACAATCGCGTCGGTACCGTAAGCTGAGCTTCGCAGTTGCAGGGTCGTGCCGCTGGAAGCCGCAGTTACACCCGTCGCATCGCTGACCAAATTGATTTGCGAGATTACTTGATTCAGTGATGTTCCGGCAGTGATGTTGAACACTTCCGATCCATTTTTCCCAGCCAGCTCAAACACAACATCAGCTTGAACACCACCGGGCGTTGTGTTCGTCCCAAGCGTAAGTGCACCTGCGGTCGCCCCGGTTCCAGCGGTGGTATTTCCGGACCCAGTCAATGTAGCAGAGTATCCAGCCAAGCCATCGATCGCGGAAGTGATCGCAGAAGCGGCAGTCGCTGCCGCGAAATCATAGGTGACTTCAAGGGCACCTGTGGTACCATTGATTGCCGCAGTTGTCGCGGACGAAGCACCGCCATCGATGAAGTTGACAGCAACGTTACCGGCGGTGCCAGCAGCGTCTGCGGCAATCGCGATCGTTCCAACGGTCGATGCCGTCACGCCGCCCGTCAACGCACTGTCAGTAGCCGCTGTTCCACCAGTCGTGGAGTCCGAACCCGCACCCGTCGCGGAATAGCCAGCCAAGCCGTCAATTGCAGTTTGAATATCAGCCGATGTTGTCGCGGCAGAAAAATCGTAGCTAACTTCAAGAGCCCCAGTGGTGCCGTTGATAGCTGCCGTGGTTGCTCCCGAAGCACCTGCATCAAGGAAGTTGATCGCAACGTTTCCAGCCGCACCTGTCGCGTCCGCATTCACGGTGATGGTATCCGTTCCAATCGTCACGTCGCCTGTGGCAGCAGCACCGGTGACGGCTGTGCCAATGCTCAGTGATCCAGTCGACGCGACGCCTGGAACCGAAGCGGTAAATCCGGTGATGTCGACACTTGCTTGAGTCGCCGCAGTGGCAACATTGATTGTCACACCAACGCTGCCAGTCGATCCTAGGCTCGCCTGATCGATTTGCAGGCTGGCAATATTTGCCGCACCCGTTCCCTTGGTCGTGATAAAGTCCAACGACCCGTCGAGCAGTTTACGACCTTGAAACGTAGTGGTCTGAGCGATTCGATTGATCGCTTCGAGCGAGCTGTCTACTTGAAGTTGATTAGCAGCGACTTCGTCGGCACTGAGTGCACCACTATTTGCGGCCTCTACAACTAGGCCTCGAACGTCGTTCAGTAGGCTGCTAACCTGACCAAGGGCGCTATCAGCAGTGCTAATAATTTGGCTAGCACGCTGAGTGTTGCTGATGGATTTGTTGAGACTGGTGATTTCGCTGCGAAGTGCTTCGCTAGCGATCAGACCTGCAGGGTCATCCGAACCACTATTGATTCGAAGGCCCGTGCTGAGGCGAGTCAAAGACGTTTGTAAGTCTTTGTTGCTGGACTGCAAGCGGTTTTGTGCGACCAGCGAAGGAACGTTTGTATTGATACGTGTCATCTTGAATTACCCTAGTTACGTCGGTTCTACGTGGAAGGAAAACCCGGCCAAGTCGCTTGGCCGGTCGGCAATTTGGCGTGCTCGCTAACGGAGCGAACACATAACCTTGTCGAAGACCCGCACAGCGATTGGAAGTCAATCACTGCCGGACCCAGGACGGTGCGAGCGAACCGACGAAGTGTTCGGTCTCTAATGGCCCGTCGCAGTAAACATCGGATTGTTTTCTTGACAACGTATTGTCCAGAGTCACGAATCGTCGTTTTTTCTTAAGTGACGAGCGGTACCTCCCTGTCAATCGTTAAGACCCCACCTAAATTTGCGGTTTCTGCACCAAGTCGACCCCATTGGCCTTGTGCCCAATGGCGTGGACTTAGTGAAAATGCGGAGCATTTTGTTAGCGGTGCGGCGCAAGCCGCCCGGTTTTTCGCGGGGTTTTTCGAAACGGCACCGGACGGCTCGCGGGCTGTTGATTTAGTAACCCGCTGCGTAAGCGAGGAATCACTGCGATCCCTCGCTTACGCGTTCGGGTTATGATTTGCACGCTAAAATTCAAAACAAAACTAAATCAACGGCCCGCTCACGCCCTTCCGCTACTTAATTCCACGCCATTGGTCTGGTGCCATTGGTGAAGAAGTTTAGCAGGTTAAATTCTTCACCAACCAGACGAGCTGGCTGGAGAGCTTAAATCGATCCCATTGGCCTTGTGCGCACGCTAGCCACCGGTATCGCGTCCGGTAGAGCCATGTAAGGCCCGAGGCTAGCGCCTACGGCTCACTCGTCGAACTAGAGAAACGCAAAAAGCTGGCAGGAACTTTGCTCGATAGCACGGCTCCGGTCAGCTTTGAACGTTATGAGTAACGCTTTGAATAATGAAAAAGCGCTAATTGGTATCTCGACGGGTTGGTCGAGGATCGCGAGGTTGACGCGGCTCAGGTGCCGGTCGTACGTCGCGTGTCGCGTCAGGATCAGTCTGAGAAGCGCGACGATTTTCGCGCTGAATGGCCTCGTAGACTTCCTGACGGTGAACAGGGATCGATTGTGGCGCTTCAATGCCCAATCGAACTTTGTCACCGCGGATATCCACGATGGTCACGACGACGTCGTCGCCAATCATGATGCTTTCGTCACGATGTCGCGAAAGGACCAGCATGGTATCCTCTTCGTTTCTCTTACACGGCCTAGGGGGTAGTTTGGTTGCAAAATGCTGGCGTTTAAAACAATTCACCCAACGGAAACTACCGCTAGGGCTGAATCAACCGTCAACCTCTCGACAACATTTCTATCGGACGAATTCCTGTCTAACTGACGCAGAACCAAACAAGTAACGCTTCCACCGGTCGTGCCGATTCGCCACAGTGAAAATTGGGCGTGAATGCTCTTTCGAGCCTACCAATGGACTGTTTATGCCGCCATTCGCGAAGAAGCCGACGATGCGGTCGGTAGTTGAAACTGCATTGGTTGATCGTCACCGGTAACCACTTGGACGCCCAATCGTCGATCGAGGTTCATGATGATCGGTGCCCGCAGGTTAGTTGTAAGTCGTCCTTTGCCACCGGCTATCGTCGTCAATACATAGGTCCGATGGTCGCTTCGAAGCTGCAGAGTTTCCAGCGATCGCCGACTGACATGCACTCGGTAACCAGGTACGAATACACGAGGACTGATTAACGCCAACGCGCGATCGCCTCGGGATGCACTTTGTAACCAAGCAACGGTCGGGTTTTCCGGGTCCGGAATCAACGCCCATTGACGTAGAGTCTCCAACCCGATGATTCCTTGTGGGAACAGAAACAACTCCTTCTCGTCGATTTGAAGCGAGCCGAAGCGTTCGGTTTCGATTCGCATTTTAATCATCCCAAAACAAGGGTACGAAACTGTGTCTTCCCGAGAGTTCTATCGTCAGAACAATCCGACGAATCGATAAAATCGCTACAGAAAGTCCAACAGTGTTAATTTTGCCGTCTGGCCAATTAATCGTAGCGACGCTTCGAGTGAATTCTGGCGCTGTTGAAGTTCGCTGACGACGGTGGCGAAGTCAGCGTCAACCTCCGTCGATAATTCACTTTTTAACGCAACAACGTGATCGTCTGCGGCTGCTTTCAACTGCTCTACGTTTTGCGACCAAACACCAACTCGTCCACGAGCACTCGTGGAATGATCCAAATCAATATCGAGGTTTTGCTGAAGCCGTCCGATTTCGGGAATGTCGCTATCGCGAATTGCAATCTCCAATCTCAGTAACGTATCCAGGGCGCCACCCGCTTCTTTGGGAAGAAACTTGGTTCCACTAAAGGCGGCGAAAGGACCAGATATCGCACCTACGGCTTCGGACTGGCCTTTGCCAACAAGACCTAAGAATTCCGCTGCATTGCTGACCGGACCCCGGCGGACTGTGATTGGTGATGCACCGGGTGGCGCGATAAAATGAATGCCATTGCCGACTGCGTTGAGACTTGGGATTACCCGTAATGAGTCTTGATTTTGCGGGTGATTTCGAATCAGATTGAGAACGTCATCGATCGATTCCGTGCCTGTCAATTCAAGGTCAAGCGTAACGCCATCAGGGCGGACAATGGAAAATTCCGGGGCGGATGTATCGATCACGACCCCACGTCCGCGATTTAATTCGCTGAGTTTCGTCGCTTCTGTTTCCGTTCGAATTCCAAGCGAAGTGGCCGCGCTGCCGCCGTTCTCGCCAATCGAGTAATCAACTCCACTACGAAGGGCTCGAATCGCAATTCCACCGCTGGGGCCGTCCAGTTCGGCCCGAACATCAGCACCGCTCCGGTTGATCGCAATCAATACGTCACCGACCGTTTGTGCATTGGATAAATCGACCGTGATCGTGTCTGTCCCGCGTTGTATCTGAAGGCCAGCGGAAACATTGATCCCCAGGCCGCCGTTAAGTTTCGCTAACAAAGTCGACTCGTTCACTCTCGGTGCCAAGCCGTTTGTAACGAGCGGTGGCGGGTTTAGTCCACCAGGGTTTTTAATCGCCAAGTCGGCTGCCAGAGAATCGCTGGCAGCATCATCAATAGCTAGCGTACCTGGTAATCCGTCCTTGAAGCCAACGGTGATTCCGTCAGGTTGAATCGTAACTTCTAAGTCTCGTCCATTCAATTTCACTGCATTTAGCACATCGACAACGTCGCCCAATGACGACGCCGAACGCAAATCCACGTCGATAAAATTACCGCCATCAGAAACACGGATCAGTCCAGGATCTACACCTTTTCCGCCGCGTAGGTCGACAAGCCTTGAACTGCGGTCGAGTCCAGCGTTTAGCGAGGCTCCTTGAAAGAATTTTTCGGCGATTCCCAGGGCATCAGTCCCGCTGATACCGACTGGCACAAGACTGCCACCCCCGACATTTGTTTGCGCAACAGCGTCGGTTCCGTGAAAAACGATCTGGTCGTCAACAAATTCCAATGCATTACCAGAACCGAGCACTCCGCCGAGCAGTTGGTGGTCACGAAATACTGAGTTTCCAGCCGCAACGGTAGATTCGAGCGCATGGCGGACCGTGAGAGCAATGGCATTGCGCTCGTCAGTTGACAACACGTTTTGCGCCCCTTGAACGGTTGCACTTCGAGCCTCAATCAAAGCGGCATCTACCCTGCTCAAGGCGTTATCCGTTGCGGCATAGAAACTTTCCGTAGTCGCGGCGTTGCGACTAAGTTGCTCAACCCGGCTAATTCCGCGCTGTAAAACGATGGCTTTTCCGGCTGCGGCGGGGTCATCGCTGACGCGAACGACACGTTTACCCGTGCTGAGCTGGTCAAGGTTTCTCTGAATCCCGATCTGGTCGGAGTTAAGTTGCGATAGCAGCCGCTGGTTCTTCAGCGGTTCGCTTACTCGCGACGATGCGATCGGCAATATCGCCATAAATCGTACACCTACTAGATCTTGAAATGATCAATCAGCAACTGGTTATCGGCTGGTCTGCCCCGCGAAATCCAAATAATCGAAACATTCAAACCTTGCCGTTTCCCTTTGGCCAAAGTGTAGACGGTTGGCACAATACCGCTTGCCGTTTAGGATGTTGCCCCCAGAACAATTTTCCTTGTGAAAATTTGCGGTGAAATGCACCCCAACGAAAACTCAAATGCCCGATTCTCTACTGCCCCTGGACCGCTTAATGACGACGCTGCAGGAACGAGCGCAATCGCGCCCTCCAGGCTCGTACACGACAAAGCTCTTGGACGGTGGGCCGCAAAGAATCGGTGATAAGATCCGCGAAGAAGCGGACGAGTTGATCGAAGCGGCAAGTGAGCCAGCCGATGAAGGTCGAGCCCATTTCATCTACGAAGCTGGCGACCTGATCTATCACACGCTCGTTTTGTTGGCCTGGCGGGGAGTCAGCTTGAACGAAATTGCGGCCGAATTGGCCCGCCGAGAAGGCACTTCTGGCCTCACCGAAAAAGCAAACCGAGCAACCTTTCCGAAATCAAATCCATGAACGCGACAATACGGAACGAACCGCGAAACCTGCGAATCGGTTTGCCAAGTAAAGGCAGGCTCAGTGAACTGGCAGGAGAACTGCTGCGTCAAGCTGGCCTGCAATACCGTAGGCAAGAGCGGGGGCTATTCGCTCGCGTTAGCGGCTTACCAATCGACTTGACATTTCTGCGAACCGATGACATCCCAACTTTGTGCGGTGAGGGTGCAATCGACATGGGTATCACCGGAAGCGACCTGCTGGAGGAATCGTGCGCTAAAGTTGATGTTCGTTTAAAACTTGGTGTTGGTCGCTGCCGTTTGGCGGTTTGCGTTCCCGATGATAGCTCGATTGAAAATGCGAAAGGCTTAGACGGACTTCGGATTGCAACAAGTTTTCCTGCGGTGACCCAGCGATATCTAGCGTCGCACGGTGCGGCCGCTCATCTAGTGAAGTTGTCAGGATCAGTTGAAGTGATGATCCAACTCGGGGTTGCCGATGCGATTGTCGACTTAGTCGAAACCGGTAGTACATTAGCCGCGAATCGGTTGCGAGTTTTAGACGATATCGGTTCCTACGAAACCGTGCTCATTCAGAATTCCAATCGCTTCGATGCCGTGACGGCCGATCGAGTCGTCAGAAGACTAGAGGGCGTAACCATCGCTCGCGACTACTCAATCGTCGAATACAACGTTCAACGAACTGCACTTGCAGAAGCCGAATCGATCACACCCGGTTTTAATTCACCAACCGTTTCATCACTTGAAGATCCGAAGTGGTGCTCTGTCCGAGTCATGGTCCGACGCAATGACGTGATCAATGTGATGGAACGTTTGGAACAACTCGGTGCGTCTGCGATTCTCGAAACTTCACTTAATAATTGTCGACTCTGAGCAAGAAACGCTTACAATGACTAACGAATACCCGATCGAAGTCGATGTTAACGACGTCAATTCACTGATTCAATCTGGCGAAGATTTTTTGTTCATTGATGTTCGAGAACTTGCTGAATTCCAAACGGCTTCCATTGGTGGAACGATTTTGATGCCGCTTGGTCAGGTCAAAACAAGTCTTAATCAGCTCGAGCCGTACCGCCAGAAACGCATCGTCCTGCATTGCCACCACGGTGGCAGAAGCATGCGGGCCGCGATGGCGCTTCGTCAGTTGGGTTTTAGCGGTGCACAAAGCATGGCAGGCGGCATTGATGACTGGAGTTTGTCGATCGATCCGCGAATTCCACGGTATTGAGGATCAATCAATCAGTCCCCATCGGACCGCTTTCACGGCGACATCCGTGCGATCGGTTGCCTTGGTCTTGCGAAGAATGTTCTGAACATGCTCCTTGACCGTTTCAACGCTGATCTTTAAAGCCTTGGCAATTTCTTTATTGCTTAGTCCAAGTCCCACGTGACGCAAGACATGCACTTCACGCTGAGTCAAGACAAATTCCGAGACACAATCCGGCAATTTCTTGACGACCGCCATGATTTTACGAACACGATCGTGCTCTCTACTAAACGCGATTGACTCGCCAGCAACACTGCGGCGAATCGCCTCCATTACGTCCACTCGACTGGTGTGCTTTAGCAAGTAACCACACGCTCCTAAAGCAATGGCACGAGCAATGTAGGTTGCATTGTCGTAGCTGCTAAACAACAATACAGGGAGATCTGGTTGAGCCGCTTTCATTTTCTCGAGAGCCCAAAGGCCATCGAATTCACCCAATCGAACATCAAGCAGCACCGCATCAGGTCTTACCGTGCCAATGAGTTTAACCGCTTGAACTGCATCACTGGCAGTCGCGACAACCTCGATTTCCCCATTTGCCAAAAACTCAACCAAACCATCGCGTACGACTTCATGGTCGTCCACGACCATGAGACGTATCCGTCTGTTTGTTTTCACTGTTACTAACCTTGCTTAACCGATAACTAAATCGGTGCATACGTGGTACGCCGCTAACGGCAATTCGCAATTCATTTGCGAGGTAACCACCACAACAGTTTCACTACTGAATAAATACGAATCGACAACCTTATAACGATTTTGCGATCTGTTACAAGCCCTTTGTCCAAGATTAAATTTTAGGGTTTAGAGTAGAGCAATTGTGGACAAGGATTTTTCTTTAGCAAATTAGACGGTTTTAGCGGTACGGCGCGAGCCGTCCGGTCTCTCTGAAGCTTGAGTCACCGGATGGCTCGCGCCATACCGCTAAACTATCGTTCACGGCGTCCGGCTTGTCCCCATCGGCCACGGACCCAAAAGAGCTGCTGCGATTTCGATTTGCTTCCTGCCATTCTGCGACCTAGGTTTCCTCACTTCAGCAAATCGTTGCGTTTTCGCATCACTTGCCTCAAAACCGGCCCGTCTACAGCCCCTTTTATTGCGTTTATCCGCAATCTTCCCATGAGCACGGCGATTTCGATCCTTTTGGTGGACGATGACCAACATCTTGCCGACTCCATGGCCGGATGGCTGAAGGAGCAATCGCATCAAGTTGATACCGCATCGACATTGACGGCGGCTAAGCGACGTCTTCAGCAAACGCAATATGACCTAGTGATCACCGATCTGCGTCTCGGCAATGACGATGGCTTCGACCTGATTACCTACGCCAAAAGACACCATCCCGCAACGAGCATTTTAGTCGTGACCGGCTATGCGACGCCCAGTACAGCCGTTGAAGCGGTTCGAGCGGGCGCATTTGATTTGCTTACTAAACCTTTGATTGATGAAGAGCTATCTCTGGCGATCGAGCGAGCGACCAGCCAACGCCAGATCACCGAAGAAAATACACGGCTTCGACGCCAACTGGAAACCCGGTTTGGTCTGGAGAATGTCATTAGTCACGACTATCGGATGATGAAAATATTCAACGTCATCGACAGCATTGCCGACGCGCGTGCCTCCGTACTGATCACAGGCGAAAACGGCACGGGCAAATCGATGATCGCTCGCGCGATCCACAACCGCAGCAATCGGCGCAGTGGTCCTTTCATTGAAGTTGCCTGTGGGGCGTTACCCGACGCGTTGCTTGAGAGCGAGTTGTTTGGACATGTCGCCGGTGCGTTCACCGGAGCGATCGGCGATCGCCAAGGAAAATTTGATCTCTCTAACGGTGGAACGTTGTTCTTAGACGAGATTGGGACCGCGTCCCCAGCGATGCAAGTCAAGCTGCTCCGCGTCCTACAAGAATTTAAGTTTGAGCCGCTTGGCGGAACGCAAACCCGCTGCGTTGATACGCGTGTGATTTTGGCAACCAACGAAAACCTTACCGCTCAAGTGGCTGCTGGTCGATTCCGCCAAGATCTTTATTACCGCATTAATGTGGTCGGCATCACGTTGCCATCGCTTCGTGAGCGTCCCGGAGATATCTCGTTACTGGTTGATCACTTTCTACGAGAGATCGTCACCGCTGGCGGGAAGCAAACCGATGGCTTTGATCGTGAGGCGATGGCGATGCTGGAACGATACTCTTGGCCTGGCAATATTCGGCAGCTTGAAAATGTTGTTGAGCGCGCGGTTTTGCTAGGTCCTGGCTCCGTTTTGACCGTTGATGATCTACCGCCCGAAGTATGCGGCAACCTAGATCCTATCAGTCAATTTGCCGCGGCAGTTCACAATGAACCTGCCTTCACCAGCATAACAATGCCATCTTCCACTGAATCCAGCGTACCTGGAAAACACCTCCGTGGAGCGATGGAGGCACCGGAACGCCAAATCATTCTTCAAACCCTTCGAGACCATCACTGGAATCGCGCGGCGACCGCGGAAAAATTGGGAATCAATCGCACGACGCTCTATAAGAAAATGAAGCGGCTTGGCCTGGATGACCCCAGACTTCAGTACGCCATGTCGAAGTCATGAACCTGCCGCTCGCCTAATCCCGTTAGATCTGCTGTTCATTCGGCAATTGTTTCTGCTGAACCCTTGATCTAGACTTAGCATCGTGCGGTCTTTAGGACCGTTCGATCAATGACTGTCCGGTTTTTGAAGTGGGATAGGCTTCCAGCCTGTCATTTTCAATGCGACAGGTTGGAAGCCTATCCCACTAATTGATCGAGCGATCCTTAATTGTCGTCTTTCGCTCCGCGACAGAACGGAGAAACGCGCTTTTTGCGGAGCGAAAAGCGACACCTTAGGGCTGATTGGTTTCGCAATTTTAGATCATTTGAAAGCTGCCCGAATGTCTGTTGTCTCGCCTTATCGTGGTGCCAACTGGGCGATCTTTTTTTCAAAATTCGTTTTTCTTGGTTGCCTTGCCGTGCACGATTGGCATTCCATGCCTGCCGCCGGTGCAGCCATTGATTTTGGCCGCGAAGTGCAGCCCATATTCTCGAAACACTGTTACCAATGCCATGGACCCAACAAGCATGAGAGTGACTACCGACTAGACATTCGTGATCACGCGATGCGAGGCGGTGACTTTAGCGAACCAGCGATCGTACCTGGCAAAGCTGCGCAAAGTCCGCTATTCAAGTATGTGAGTAGCAGCGATGCTGAAACGCTGATGCCGCCGGCTGACAGCGGGGAACCTAGGCTAACAGCCGTAGAAATAGAGTCCATTCGACGATGGATCGAGGAAGGTGCTGTATGGCCTGACGAGTTTGCCGGACCGACGCGAGTGTCTGAGCTTCATTGGTCATTGAAGCCCTTGATAATGCCAACCATACCCGGCGATGACGTTAATCCGATCGATGCGTTCATCGGTGCCAAGCTTGCCGCTAATAATCTGAAAATTTCTCCCGCAGCAGATCGCCGAACACTGATCCGACGCTTGAGCTACGACTTGATCGGATTACCACCAACTCCGACAGAAATAGATGCGTTCATTGAGGATACATCGCCTGAGGCTTTTCAGGCATTGGTAGACAGGTTGCTGAATTCGCCACAGTACGGTGAACGTTGGGGCCGTCATTGGCTAGACGTGGCTCGCTATACGGAGAGTCAGGGATTTGAGTACGACCGAATACGCAACAATGCATGGCACTATCGTGATTATGTCATCAAGAGCTTTAACGATGACAAGCCATACGACCGATTCATGCGTGAGCAGATTGCTGGCGATGTCCTGGAACCAGTCACCAGCGAAGGTATCATCGCGACCAGCTTGTTGGTCTGCGGGCCATGGGATCAAGCAGGCAATGCTCAGTCGAACGCCACTCAACGTGCGATCACTCGTGAAGACGAGCTGGAAGATTTGATCGGTGTCGTTGGCCAGACTTTTCTCGGCCTGACGATCAATTGCGCTCGTTGCCACTCGCACAAGTTCGATCCCATTCCCCATCACGAGTACTATCGCATCAAGTCGGTTTTCGAAGGCGTCAAGCATGGCGAGCGATCCATCGTGAGCGTCGAGGATAACAAAGTTCGCGATGAACAGCGGCAAGCTCTCGTCGCTGACTATGCAAGGGCCGCCGAGCGGGTTTCAAAGATCGAATCGGCCGCTGTAAAGATCGCTGCGGCTAAAAAACGGGATGAATCCAAGGCGTCCGACCGCATTACCAAACCGGGCCCCGAGCCTTTTGCCCGCTGGACGTTTGAAGGGACTTCAGACGCTTCTGTACCGTCAGGAGAATTGCATGGCGGTGCGACCATCGCCAATGGTCACTTGCAGCTTGTCAAGGAAGGTGCCTACTTTCAAACGCAGGCTCTCCAAAAAAACATCGGCGAGAAGACGCTCGAAGCGTGGGTTTCACTTGCAAGCCTTGATCAAAGCGGCGGAGCGCCAATCTCGATCGAGACCAATGACGGTCGCATTTTCGATGCGATCGTCTTCGGTGAACGGCAACCAAAGAAATGGACCGCGGGAAGCAATGGTTTCTCCCGTACAAAGGACTTAGATATCCCTGAGGAGACGGCAGAAACCAGCGACTTTGTTCATGTTGCCATTTCGTACCACGCCGATAATTCCATCGCGTTCTACCGCAACGGCAAACCGCTTGCTCCACCCTATTCACCGGCAAGTCCGCTGCAGGTCTTTGCCGCTGGTGAAGCACATGTTTTACTGGGAAGGCGCCACACGGGAGGAGGAAAGCCGTGGCTTGTTGGTGAGATTAAACAAGCTGCACTTTACGATCACGCACTCAGTGATGCGGAAGTCGCCGCATCTTTTTTTGCTGGAAATTACAATTCCTCGCTAGCCGACATGCTTGCCGTTCTAACCGCGGAACAAATCGACGCTCGCGCTGCGGCACTACTTGAAATGCAGCGCCTGCAAAATTCAATCGATGCCCTTAAACCAGAAGCTGATGCGAAATCGTATGCCGGTGTTCGTGTCCAGCCCGAGCCAACGAAACGCCTCAAGCGTGGAGAAGTAACGTCACCGGATGAAGTGGTCACGCCGGGTGCACTCTCCGCGATCTACGATCTTGAGCCAGACTTTGGTTTACCTGCTGATGCACCGGAGGCCGCTCGACGGATGAAGTTTGCAGATTGGTTATGCGACTCGCGCAATCCGCTACCCGCGCGCGTCATGGCAAATCGAATTTGGCACTCACACTTTGGCCAGGGGCTCGTCGCGACTCCGAATGACTTCGGTGTCAGCGGAGCTCGCCCAAGCCACCCAGAATTGCTCGATTGGCTGGCGATAAAGTTCATGGAAAAAAACTGGAGCATCAAATCGTTACATCGGATCATCGTCAACTCAGCAACTTATCGGCAGTCATCAAAGCATGATGAGAAGGCGGCTGCGATCGATGCTGACAATCAACTGCATTGGCGGTTTTCACCTCGTCGTCTTGAAGCAGAAGCCGTTCGCGACGCCATGTTGATGGCAAGTGGCCAATTGAATTCGGTCGCGGGAGGCCCCAGTTTTCGTCCGTTCACGACGACTGACTTCAATGCCACTTTTTACACCCCCGTGGATCGTCCCGAACCTGAGTTCAATCGCCGCACGGTTTATCGAATCAATGTGAACAGTGGCAAAGACCCGCTGCTTGATTCGTTTGATTGCCCTGATCCTGCCGTAAAAACTCCGCGACGCGGAGTCACAACGACGCCTCTTCAAGCACTTGAATTGATGAACCATTCGTTTGTACAACGGCAATCAAAACATCTTGCTGAGCGAGCGACGGAAATGGCCAACGGTGATACCGAGAAGGCGATTAAGGTCGTTTACCTACTGACTCTCGGACGTGCGCCAACGTTAGACGAAACAACCCGCGCCGCGTTGGCAGCCAACGAACGTGGCTTATCTAGCGTCTGTTGGGCACTGCTTAACTCAACGGAATTTATCTATGTCCAGTAAAATCGAGACTCCATTGCTGGTTGCTCAGGCACGTGAGTCGGTTCCCTTTTCGCGCCGTCATTTTCTCTGGAATTCAGGAGGAGGGTTGGGCGCGATTGCACTCGCGTGGATGCTTGATCGCGAGAATTCCCACGCAGCGGAAACAAAGTCCCTGTCGGCGCTGCAGCCACATTTCGCACCTAAAGCGAAACGCGTCGTCCAAGTATTTTGCGCGGGAGGTGTGAGTCATTTGGACACATTTGATTACAAGCCCGAATTGGAACGAATGGATGGCAAGTCATTGGAAGGACGAGGCGAAAACCTCGGATTCTTCGGCCAACCGGGACGTTTGATGAAAAGCGTCTATGAATTCCGTCAACATGGTAAGTCCGGTGCATGGGTCAGCGATCTATTGCCGAACTTGGCTGGTTGTGTCGACGACGTTTGTTTCCTGCACTCGATGTTCGCGAAGAGCAACAATCACACCCCCGCCGCATTTCAAATCAATAGTGGCTTCACGCTCAATGGTTTTCCTTGCATGGGCTCGTGGCTCAGCTATGGCCTTGGAACTGAGAACGAAAACCTTCCAGCGTTTGTGGTGTTACCTGATCCGCGTGGCTTGTTAGCCGGAGGTTCGATCAATTGGACGTCGGGGTTTCTCCCCGCGAACCATCAAGGTGTCGCATTTCGCACGCAGTCAGGCGAGCCCGTGCCTGACTTAAATACACCTTCCGGCATTTCTGCGTCGAGTCGGTTGGCTGATATGCAATTGCTCGCGACCATGAATCGGGAATTTGCAGACTCACACCCAGGCAACGACGCCTTCGCGGCGCGGCTGCGATCGTATGAACTCGCTGCGCGAATGCAGTCGAGCATTCCTGAGGCTACAAATCTCGCTGGCGAGTCGGCTGAAACCCATCGAATGTATGGCTTAGACGAACCAGCGAACAAGGGTTTTGCCAGGAACTGCTTGACCGCGCGGCGACTTCTTGAGCGAGGCGTGCGCTTTGTTCAGATTCTCAACGGCGGTGCCTTTGGTTCGCCACGTATCAATTGGGACGGCCACGAAAATGTGAAGGATAACCACGATACCCAAGCCGCAACGATGGACAAGCCTGTCGCGGCGCTCATTCAGGATCTCAAGCAACGGGGTATGATGGAAGACACTCTCTTCATTTGGTCCACCGAGTTCGGTCGGAGCCCCACAACACAAGGTATCGGCGCCCCAGGACGTGACCACCATCCCGCCGCATTTACCTGCTTCCTGGCGGGAGCAGGGATGAAAAAGGGTTTCCAGTATGGAAGTTCAGACGAAATCGGCTACTCCGTCGGTGAGAACCAAGTCACCATTCCTGACTTTCACGCCACCATTCTGCACCTTCTTGGACTCGATCATGAAAAACTTACATTCTACCACAATGGAATCAATCGGCGCTTGACCGACGTGCACGGCCATGTCATCAAGCAAATACTTTCCTGAAACTGACAACCGACAACAACGGGGGGCCTGGTAAGTTGGCGTTGCATCGTTCACGTCATTCCATGTACGGAGGTGATCTCGGTATTTAGGTTTTTGGAATCCAGGAAGAGCTGTCCGAATGATGTTGAGCCCTCACGAGTCGCTTACCGCGCTAAAAAATGAACTTTCTCACGACGATGCCGAGCATCGATGTGCAGCGATGCGAAAGCTATCACAAAGCGGTCGTAAACAATCGGGAGTAACCGCAAATGTAATCCTGCTTGTTGCAGACAATAGCGAAGAAGTTCGCGATTTAGCTTGCGAGGCGTTGGAATCGTCAATCATGCCGACGCCAAACGAAGTTAATGAATTGATTCAAGTCTTGAGGGAAACGAAAGACGGCGAGATCGAATATTGGACAGCGACGATGCTCGGGCGATTGGGAGTCGTTGCCTCTGGCGCGACCGCAGTTCTGGCAAGTTGCTTACTGGATTCACCGTATCTGGCCGCGCGCGAGCGTGCTGCATGGGCACTATCAGAAATTGGCCCGGCCGCCCGGTCCGCGATGAACGCACTTCGTCAAATTGGGCCTGAGGATCCGCCACGACTGCAACGGCTTGCATCATCGGCAATCCAATCGCTCGTTGGACGTGCTGCCTAGGACCGTAGTAGCAACCGCAATTTTAACCGTTTCATTCAGACGGATTCGGCATGGAGGCCGACCGCGATGACATTGCTTCGCATGGGAACGCGACTGATCAAAAGTCGTGTTTCACCAATCCGTTTTTTCGGCCCCTCGGTATCGCTTGCTGGCATAGTGGCCTTCGGCTACATGCTATTTACAGGCCGCATTAACCTTTCCAGTCTTGATCTAGGGTCCATCGCAGGACAAGTCGGACTGACCGAAGATCCGGCGACTGCCATCACGCCCGTCAAGCTCGACCGTGGTTCGCCACGTTCCGAAGATCGTATTCGCATCGCAACATTCAACATTCAGATTTTTGGAGAATCGAAGGTCAGTAAGCCTAATGTCATGCAAACGCTTGCCGCCATTGTTGCCAACTTTGATCTTGTCGCCATCCAGGAGGTTCGCTCACCTCAATCAATGCCCGTAGCGCGCTTGGTTGATCTTATCAACCGCAGCGGCGGGAAGTATGACGCGACGCTTTGCGAGCCTATCGGAGAAGAAGGCAATGTTCATAAAGAACAGTATGCATTTGTCTGGGATACCAATCGAATGCGAATGATTCCGGAATCAAGCTATGTCGTTGCAGACTCAGGAAAACGCATGCATCGCGAGCCAATGGTGACAAGCTTTGAGTCTCGGGTGCCTTTCGTACAAGGGCAAGTACCGTTTCGCTTTACGATCATTAACGCACATACCGATCCTGACTTCGTTTCCAACAAGGCGATATCGAATGAAATGAATGTTCTTGATGACGTATTCATTCGCGTTCGAGAATATGAATATCGTGAACATCAAGAGGACGACGTATTTGTCGTAGGCGATCTGAATGTCGATGTCGCAAATTTAGGCGAATTGGGACAAGTGCCTGGTATGATATCCGTCGCGGGTAGTCAACCAACGAACACGGCGGGCACCAAGACTTACGATCACATCCTGATCGATCGCAACACGACCGCGGAATTCACGGGCCGGTTCGGTGTTATCGATTACGTCCGCGACTATGGACTCACCCCAGAACAAGCCCTGGAGGTCAGCGACCATCGCCCGGTTTGGGCCGAATTCAGCGCATACGAAATTCCGCCCTTCGTCAACGTTGCCCAGCAACAGCAACCCGTTCGTTGACGCATAATGCTCGATTGTGGCTATTCCCTTCGCAGTGGGTCCAGGAATCGAAACGATTGCCATTCATTACGCAATAAGTGACGCAATTGTAAATCCAAAGCCGACACGGACTTTTGAGTCGTGTCACGTGACTTTGGCGTGACCAAGTCTCGCTCAGCCAAGAATCTCACGAAGTGATCGACCGCGATCAGCATCGCCGGTGCCTTGAAACGGTCAAGCGCCAGGAACCCAAGCCGTGAGGCCAAGTGTTTATCCAGCAGATTCCGTGGCACGCCGTCGAGATAATCACGCATCGCGATCTGATCGCGCCCAATCGACTCCATGATCAAACCGCGCAACTCGTCCGCCGCCGACCAAGTGCAATTCAAACTGCGTTGCAACCATCCGGCAAACTCATATCCCAAAATGGATTGTTTGTGCAGTGCGTTATGACTTGTCCCCACCAGTTCATTGCGTTGCCAAGCGTGATGCGTTTTTCCAGCCAATGCTAAGACCATCTCACGACGTGTTTCGACCAACTCAGCGTCCATGTTGGCGTCGAGCTGTTCAAGTTCAATTTCCATTGCTGCAATCGCATCGTCGCTCGCCCCAGCGTCAATGCATTGCCGAACGCGTTTGAACAGCACCCAATGAAAAATCTCCTCGACCGCCCACTGCATCAAGTTGCTATTATCCATAATACGAAACCCTGCTGCGGCCAGCTCGTCCGCTTCCGATTCCAAATTTGCCAATCGCAGTATCGCGACGGTACCATACATCGCGTCGCCCGTCTCGGTCATATCGACTACGTCGGTTGACACGACATTGGCAATGTCACTTTCTTTTCCAACCGCCAGCAAATGTTGAACGCGACTTCGCAGGTACCATAGCAATCCGGTGTGGTAAAGCTCACGATGTTCGCGAGCGAGTAACGCAAGCAGCGCCAAATAACGATCGCCATCGGCCCCCGACTCCGCTTCAAATACGGCTTCAGGAAACAGCGATTCTCGCCACTCGTCGCTGAGCGGTTCGTTCAGTCGCTCAATGATCATCTCCGTGCGGCCGTTTCCCTTTGCCGACATGTATCGATCCCACCACTGGTGAATTTCCGGGTTTCCTTCACGCTCTCGCTCGGGCAGTTCGCAAGCTGGCTCGCCCGTTACTAATCGCCGAGGCACTCCCGCGTGAGCATCATCGATGCCAACCGCTAGGCCGTTGGTGACGGCGGCGCGGATTTGGCGACGTTTTTCCGTCGCCACCGCTCGCCGCTGCCTGTCCTGTTTCCGGTCCGTCTTCCGTTCATTCTTGCTCTTGGTCATCGATCGCACCTGGTTAGATTGCCGCAAACTGGCTTGCCAAAAGCCGACATTCTATCAAGAACATCGTTGCGTCAATGCGGCACTAGTGGTCCGGGAACGAATTAACCTTGCTCCAAGCGGCGTTTCCGCCCCTTGTTCCTATTCGACCAGAACGCGGCCTGAGTAAGTCCAATTATAAG
>JAYVSE010000044.1:0-16259 GCA_043775635.1 Planctomycetaceae bacterium
ACCTTGCATTGAAGCTGCGACAGCAGAACCGACAAGACAATCCAGCCAATGGTTGTCCGGTTGTTCAGGGCGGGATTTCCACTCGTCAACCGTTCGCCCGCGGCCTTCCGTTTTGACAGAGTACTCGGCTGTGATTTGTTCAGCGAACAATCGATGTGTTTCGGCGCGATCACCAAATAGCGAGAAGCAGCCACGATCACCCATGGAAATGGCAAGCCCTCGCTCGCTCTTTCATTCTTTCATAATGACTGGCGAAGTGATATTAAACGTTGCCGTTTGCATCCGTGTAACTGGTGTCCGACAAGTCCAGCGTCGAGATGACTTGGTGCATGTTTGCGGTGCGGATTGTCGACCGGGATCTCGCAAACACCTCATTGACCCTATAAACTCGCAAAGATGGAATACGTTATTTACACGGATGAATCCGACAAAGACGGGCAATACTTCGGGAACTTCTACGGCGGACTGCTCGTTCGCTCAACTGATCTTCAATTCGCTCTCGATCAAATCGCTGAAAAGAAGGAATCTTTGCATTTGCACAAGGAGATCAAATGGACGAAGGTGACTGCCAATTACCTGGAAAAGTACATCGCATTGATGGACAGCTTCTTTGACTTGATTGAATCCGATCGAGTCAAAGTTCGGATCATGTTTACAAAGAACAGTAACGTTCCAACCAACCTTTCAACCCAGCAGCGTCGGGAGACTTACCATCGACTTTACTATCAGTTTTTCAAGCACGCATTCGGACTTGCCTTTGCGGGGCAGTCCAATGCCGAACGAATTGGACTCCGAATCAACTTGGATCAGTTGCCAGCCAACCGAGAGCAGAACACGCAGTTCAAGGCTTTTCTCTTGGGGCTGAACCGAAATGCCGGTTTTAAGCGAGCCAGAATCTTTCTGCGGGAAGATCAGATTGCCGAGGTTAGCTCGCACGATCACGATTTGCTTCAATGTCTGGATGTGGTGCTAGGGGCAATGGCGTTTAGGTTGAACGACAAACACAGAGAGATGCCTGCTGGTGAATCAAGAAGAGGCAAAAAGACAATCGCGAAGGAGGCGCTTTATCGGCACATCAACATGCGGATTCGCAGCATCTACCCGCATTTCAATGTAGGCATCAGCACGGGCAAGCGTGGGATGCAAAGTCTTTGGGAGGATTCTTATCGACATTGGCTTTTCGTGCCGAAAGAGCGTCAAGTTGACGCATCCAAGCACAAGCCATAGAAAAAGCCCCGCAACCACTATGCCTTTCGGCGTGCCCCAGGTGGAACCTGGGCCTTCGAGGAGTGCAGGGCTTTCAATAAGTATCGACGGATTAACCACAATAATCAAGTGCTCTTGTTCTCGGGAAATGACGGTAAGATGGTCAAGTATGCTTAGCCTTCAATGAGGATCGCTTCCCGAAGCCAAGCGATCAGTACGCGATCGAGGATAACGTGAGCGAGTTGCGTTTGTTCGACGCGGATCGATTTGAAATAGGTTTGATGGTCGAGCCGACCACTCGCGTAGTTGTACCCCGACGAATTTGCCGCAGCGACATCGAACGGCATGTTCAAACAGCGTGCGATTTCATTAAGAATCTCTTTTTTGAACTCGGCATAGGTGGTCGATGGTTGCTCAGCGTGCAGAAACCTAGCCAAGCTTCAACTGCAAGTATCCCCAGACTTTGCTACAATCCGGTGGCCAACCAAACAACCAGACGCAGGAGATAGGTTCAATGTCGGTGCCGCCAACAAAACAAGAAGTACTGGAGAAATATCGAGCCGTAATTTCCAAACAGGATTTCGAGTTTCTAATTTCTGATCGGATGCCAGACCCAGAGAGCGTGCACCAAGAAGGAGTGACACTTCAAGTTCTAGGTACCATCAACGGTTATTGGGTCATAGCTAAGAAGGTCGGTTTGACAATCATCGGCGTGATTTGCTTTATGGGCGGCGGCCTCATACCTGGATTGGAATATACTTGGAAGTACACCAAAGTTGCCTACGATGAAGTGGAGAAACTTGTGGCATTGGGACAAACTAACTGTTTAACACCGGCAACCGAATACCGATTGACTGAACGGCCACAGCAATGGGCAATTCCGGATCAGGAGAACATTTACCTCGTAAATAACCCGCCTACGACAACGACAACTACGACTCCGCCCCCAACCACGACTCCATCCCCAACCACGACTCCAATTCCAAGCGGTTCTGGGCTCGTTCCCTACTCACCTAATTGGTACGGATATTCGTAGTTGCTAACCACGATTTACCACCCAACTGTCCTAGTGGCCGCTCCTCTTAATGGGGCCTGCGGATTCGGCGAGGCGCATGTGGTTGGCGGCGTGGGAGGGATCGGTGGTGCCGATGTGCTGGCAGATCTCATTGAGATGCAAGGGCTGTTTCGACTGACGCATTAGGTCGGCCATCGCTCGCCAGATCTTGGGGTGCCTGAGGCGGTGTCGGGGCGGGTAATGGGCTTGTTGGCTAGTGATTCGTGGAGCTGCATTTTGCCTACCAACTCGGCATGCTCGATGTCGCCGCTCTTGGCGGTACGAGTCTCGATTGTGATCGATGCTACGGTTAGCGATATTTCATGGGCGAGCTTCATGAGGTCGGCGTTTTGTAGACGTTCGACCAAGGCACCTTATTGTTGAATCACGTCGATTGCTTCTGGCAACGGTTCTACATTTGGCGATCAGGCCAACTTGTTCACGACTGCAAGACCGTCGTAAAAGAATAGTTCAATATTTTACCCGACTGCGCTGATG
Organism: Planctomycetaceae bacterium; assembly: GCA_043775635.1. Classification (GTDB taxonomy): domain Bacteria; phylum Planctomycetota; class Planctomycetia; order Pirellulales; family Pirellulaceae; genus UBA6163. Next base: position 2,759 of record JAYVSE010000044.1, read on the forward strand.
GTCGACGTTTTCGCTTAAGCCCGCGTTTTCGCTCGACGGACAGATAGACAGTATGGCTAGCGTCCTCGGTGCCGAAGTCTTGAAGGTGCAGTACAGTTTTGAACGGACAGACAAGTTCCGCAACCTCTCGCCGGCCCAAGGCTTCCCCAAGGAACTGCAATCGTGTCTTTGAGAGCGATGCAACAAAGTTAGATGTCGAATGGCTAGGGATGCTTACTAAGGCCTGCCTTCACGATTGGTGTCTAGATGGCAATCGATTCCTGCGTTTTCTCTCGTAAATACAAATCCGATGCTTGAATCGCAGGAAAAAAAGTATCTACGTGACGCTTGTTAGCCGATTTTTGTTCAGCTATCATTTGTGTGTGTCGGAGGGCGTTCGAATGTCCTCTGAGGGGGACTTGGAAACAATCGCACAGATGCAAAACACCGCCCGAGTGAGATCTTCATCGTCGTCGAATGGGAACTCTCATTTGGATTCCACGCTTCTTCACGAAGCTGGAGGAGTTTGCGAAGCGATAGCTCTCGAAATTGAAAAGATGCGTTCTTTGATTGACCGATTGGTCAAATCTTCAGAAGGGAAGCTGCCTCGCGATAACTCATTTACAAGCACGCTCGTGCAAATCGGCAAAAGTATAGAACTACTTCGGAGCCGGATCGACCGACCATCATGCCGCGTTGGCTTGATGGGAGAATTTCGACTGGCAAAAGCACACTCGTCAACGCTCTTCTGAAAGACGACGTACTTGAATCCGGTATAGTCCAGGGAACAACCACTTTTCCGATCCGAATTCGCTACGCGGCCCGGCTAGCGGCCAAGCTTCATCTTCGTGATGGTACTCGCCTGCCACTTATCGCTCACTCACGAGATGAAGTCCTACAGCAATTGCGGTCATGCGCGAGAGGCGAAGATGTCGAGACGAGACTATCTCATGCTTCACTTTATCTAAATGCCGACCTGTTGGCTGGTGGAGTGGAGATTATTGATGCACCTGGCATCGACAGTATTTCAAAATCTCATTTGCGAATCACGCTGGAGGCGATGGAACGATTCTGCGACGCGTTTGTCATCCTTGTACCGTCAACGATGCCCGCCACCATGAACTTGCTTTCCTTTGTTAGAGAAAATCTGAACGAGAGATTCGATCGTTGCATTTTCTTGGTGACAAAAACTGACTTGTTGCGAAGCAAGCGAGACACCGTAGCGGTAATCGAAAATGCGAAAGCTCGTATCATGAGCGAGTTGTGCCTTTCCGCTGAACCAGTTGTTTTTGGATGTGCGGCAGAAATTGCACTTTGTCGAACTCTTGGCATTGATCCAAATGAGGATCGTAGCAAACCACTTACCGCAGCGAACATCGAAGCGTACTGCACAGAGTTTGATGACGTTCGCGAGCAAATTGTTGCATTCGGAAAACGCCAGCAGGAATTAGTTATTCGAGATGGTATAGCAACGCAGCTTGAACGAATGCGATTTGCAATGGTGAGCTTTCTAAAAGATCCTCTTGAATCGCTAGGGTTCAGCGACAGTTTGGACGATTGGATTCCGGCAACGCAGATGAGTAATCGCGTGAGAAAAGGGTTAAACGAGAATCGCAATTGGACCGAGGAGCTGACGTCATCAGCTTTGGTGGAATTTGAACTCGAAGCGAAACGTGAATTGAATTCTGCGAAGTCAAAATTGGAATTTCAGTTGGCTCAAAAGTCTGGTTGTTCTGAGATCTCTTTATGGGCGAAGAGCCAACCCATGTCTCAATTAAGTAATGTCTGTACAACGCTGGAATCGGTCGTCAGGGGCCAGTTCCGAAAAACGGCCAATGCGATTAACGCGAACATTTCCGATCTTGTGAGTGACATCAAATCCACATTTCCTCAATTCAGGATTCCCACCAAACTGGAACTTTCCAGCGATTTGACCATCTCCTTGACAAGCGTTGCTGAGGGTACGTGCAACTCACTAAACAGTGTTCGATCCGACGCACCCATAAACGGTGCCGAAGTTGGAGGTGGCGTGACATTAGGTATAGTCGGAGCTTTTTTCGGAGGGCCTTTTGGTGCGGTGATTGGTGCACAAGTTGGTCGTGCTATTGGTAAAGCTTTCGATGATGGATCAGAGGCGCTACGTATCGAAGTGCGTCCAATAATTGCATCGGCATTTGCGGATGCCCAGCGGCGCCTGATTGCGGAAGCAAAGAGCGAGTTCAAAAACGCCATCGACCGTGAACTTTCTATTGTGGCACGGTCATTTGAAGCTGCAACCGCTGAGTATGAAAACGCCCGAAAGAAAATCGAGAACGAACGGCCAAACATCGATTCACTTTATGCCCAATGCAACCAATCGTTTTGTCGCGTTGATGAACTACAAGGCGCAATAACCTAATTGAAATTTGAAACAATGTTTGAGCTTTTCGATAACTTTGTACCCATGATGCCGGAGTACGGACCTGACGCAGACTGGGGCAGCGATGCCGCACTCCAAAAAACTTTTAATGACCTGGATCAAAACAATGGATTCCCGGACTCAGCAAGCGAAGTGATCGAAGTGGTCAAGAGTTGGTTTGCTGACGGTGAAGTTTTGGATTCAGGCCATTTTCATGCGGGAGGCTCGTTTGACACTGTCAACAAGTGCATCGTTGAAGGAGATGTCGTCGAAGATATGGAATTTGTCGACCAACAAACCCATGGAAGCTGCTCGCTGATGGCGCAAGAACAATTCGTCGAAAGGTGGGTAGGTGAAGATATTCCTGAAGAGATATTGGAAGAGATCGCTGGGAGTTGGGGAGTATACACTCCAGATTGCGGTACTAACTTTGCGGGTCAAGATGCCGTCCTGGATTATTTTGGTGTTCCACATCAGCGCTATCCAACAGCCGACATTGCAATACTTGAGCGTGCGCTCGCCAGTGGTAACGACGCGATCTTAGGCGTTGACGCTAGAGAATTTTATAGTGATCCAATGATTCCGCCAAATTCTGGTCACGCAGTGTCAGTTGTAGGTCGTGGAGTGGATCCTGAAACGCAGGCGACGAAAGGTTTTTACTTCACTGACAGCAACTATCCGGGAACGGTTCGTTTTGTAAGTGTCGAACGACTCTCGCATTGTTGGCTTCACGACATGATCGTTGTCAACACATCACAGCAGTCAGCGGGAATCGTTTGAATATGAAGTCAACTAATCACATCGCCGAACAACTTCGTCAAATGCGCGTAGTCGCGGACGCTATCCCATTGTATTGCTCGCAGTCGATTGCCGTTCCTGGTATTGTTGATGGCCAGCCGCTGCTAGGTTTTATCTTCTATCCCGCAAGTGGCGAGGCCGGGCGACCGAAGGCGATTCACCCACCTGTAGCAAAAGTAGTGGTTGACAAGTGCACCGGTTTGGTGCGAGAAATTGCGTTCGCTCCCTGGATTTGGCGAGATGGAGTCGACCACACAACGGTACTTGGTCACTTTCCTGGCCCCGAATTAAGAAATGAGTCGCTGTCTGATGTTGATCGGCTGTTTCAACAGTACGGGGTGGCCACTGATCAGCTTCTATCGTCTGTACCTGAAAAGGGCCTACAGGCATCGGACCACTGGTCAAATTGGATTCGATGTTTCGACCGTGTTCGTGAAGATGGCTTGCTTCCCTACTTTGCGTTTGAGGGATTTCCGCTCTCGGAAGTTTTGAAAACCTGCGACGCCACCGTGCAGACATCAGATACGTCTTCGAAAAACACAGCCAGCAATCACTTCGCCAATGCGAATGCGCTGCAACAGCATGAAGTAAACGATGCTTTAAGGACTGCCGAACAGATCCGCAATTTTCTGCGCGACACGAAGCAACCAAATGAACTGATCGATTCGTGGGCACGGTCTCGGCGTCTCCTGGATACAACAGCATTTTCTGTCGCGGTTGTGGGTGAGTTCTCACGTGGAAAAAGCTCGCTTGTTAATGACCTGATTGGCGAGCAGTTGCTCCCGGTCGGCGATCTGCCGACAACGGCATCCCTGACGCGGATTGCCGCCGGAACAAAGAGATCGTTGACCAAGATCAGTCGTAGTGGACAAAGACAAACGCAAGACTTACTTGCGGGCGAAGAAGCGGTACTTGTCCAGCAATCAGGTAGCGAAGAATCGCACGTCTTACAATTGGAAGTTGAAAACGATTGGCTACGCCAATCATCTCTCTATCTTTACGATACGCCTGGTGCCGGAGACCTCAGCGATGTTCGAATCAAGCTACTGTCGGAATCAATTGCGAATTGCGATGGGACTGTCATTGCTGTTTCTGCGTTGTCGCCTCTTAGCCTCACGGAACAAAATTTCGTAGAAGAACATGTGTTCTATCATCACATTCCAAACATTGCTTTGGTCGTCACCCGATTAGACCAAGTTCCACAAAAAGATCGAATATCCGTTGTTCGTTTCATCATTGAGAAAGCGAGGAATTGGACATCAAAGGCTGAAGTGTGGATTGCGGCGGATGATAGCTGCCTAGCATCAACATTTGATCTTCCGATTGGTTCGGTTGCAATTCGGCAACGTCTTTCTCAATGGAGTCAGTCTTCCCAGCGAGGACGTGACCGTTTGAACCAAATGGTGGAACAGATGTTGGAGTTGATGTCTGTCACATACGCCGGCATTGAGTTGCAGCATGAAATATCGTTAAAGGCAGTAGGCGATAGACAGGATACCGTCCGTCTCGCAACAAACCGCATCAACTCCCAAAAACTGCAATGGGATTCGTTTGCAATCGAACTTGAAAGAAGAAGTCTGACATCTGAGACCGCGATCGAAGACGCATTGAAGAAGCAACTAAAGGATTTGGAATCGCGACTATGTGTCGAGCTCACGAGATGCGCCAAACCACACGACTGGTGGCAGCATGATTTTCCATTTCGATTGAATCAGGAGTTCCGGTCAATTGCCGGCCAATTGAATAGAGGGATCAACCAAAGAATCGAGACTGATTGCATTTGGTTAAACCAGTCCGTGCAGAAAGCGTTCAACGAGACTAACGGAAGTGCAACCGAATGTTCGGCTGACATTTCACTGAGCTTGCCGACGGCAGCATCACACGCGACCGGCGACATGTCACGCTATCAAAACTATGGACGAGTTATTAGTGGAATGGTGACGGCGGCAGGATTCGTTTTGTTTGGTCCGGTCGCTGGCGGGGCTTCGATATTAGGCGGGCTAGTGACTGATCGTATATTTAAAGGGAAGACAGAGGAACAGAAAGTCGAACTTCAAAAGCTACTCCAGCATGGCCTGCAGCAGGTATCAACCGAAGTAGTTGCAAGTTCACGCCAGTGGATCAACAGTGCCTACTCAAGAATTGCCAAGCGAACTCAAATGCAGGGAGCGGCTTGGCTGCAAACCCAGTTGTTGGCGATTAACCGAGATGTGCCGCCGCATGTCGATTTAGCATCGCAATTAATAACGGCTGAAAGTCTATCAAACGAACTCCGAAAAATCGCAGGAGCGAACTCTTGAACTCAATCGACCCCCTATTCGTTTCCTTTCACCACAAGCGAGGAAAACTCCAGCAAATAATTGCTCGTTCTTTGGCTACGTTTCGATCCTTAGACATGGGCGTAGCTGGCGAGAATTCCCAGAAAGTCGCCGATCGCCTAGAATCGGATTCGCTGAAGGTCTTGATCGTAGGCCAGTTTAAACAAGGCAAGAGCACATTGATCAATGCGATGCTTGGCGAAGAAGTTTTGCCAGCGTTCGCCGTGCCATGTACTGCAGTGATCAACGAGATAAAGTTTGGTGAGGAGAAAAAAGCGATCGTTCACTTTCGATCGCCTTTGCCTGAAACACTTCCCGAAAATCTGTCGACTAATGCACGCGATCACATCGCAAGATACGACGGCGATGTACCACCATTAGTAATTCGAGTTGATGAGATCGAGAAGTATGTCGTAATACCTGACCCCGCAAAGGACCATGGGAGTTCGGTTTCCGAAAGCCCGTTCAGCTTGGTTGAAATCTTCTGGCCGATTGATCTGTGCCGAAATAGTGTCGAGATCATTGACTCTCCTGGGTTGAACGAACATGGAACTCGAACACGAGTAACGACCGATTACCGTTCAAAAGTCGATGCAGTCATCTTTGTTCTTTCTTGCCTCCAATTAGCTGGCCAAAAGGAAATGGAGTTTGTTGAGGACAATCTTCGTGCTTCGGGACACGAGGAGATCATATTCGCTTGCAATCGCTTTGATCAAGTTCACCGACGGGACCGACAACAAATTATCGAATATGGACGTTCCCGCCTTGAGGGACTGACCAATCTTGGAAGCGATGGTGTGTTTTTCCTATCCGCAGCCGACGCGCTGGACGGAAGAGTGCAGAATGACAATGAGCTTCTGGAAGGTAGCGGATTGCTGGAGCTTGAAGGGAAACTAGCGAAATTCTTAGCTGAGTCGCGAGGTAAACTGAAGTTGCTGCAACCGGCTCGGCAATTGTTAACCGAAGTAAATAAGGCTATCGGTGATACAATCCCAAGTCAGTTGGCCATGCTTTCGGAATCAACGACCGAATTGCAACGTCGCCATGACGCGATTCAACCTCAAGTCAAGGAAACGCAACAACGATGCAAAATGGTCTTGGAACGCGTTGAGATTGGTCGTGAGCGACTTCAAGACGACGTGAGGATGCGGGTTGAAAGCTTTGTCCGTGACGTCGCTGACAGGATTCCCGAATGGTCTGCTGCGTTTAAGCCGAACAATGAGTTCAAGGTCGTTTCAATTAAGGATTGGAAAATTGAAGGTGCAAAAAAACAAGCGGAGGCGCTTGCAACGGAAGTCGCAGAGTATATCAACCGAAAAATCGCACGCGATTATGCGACTTGGGCAAAGGATGAACTGACACCGTTTGTCCAAAAGCGAATCGTCGCGATCACCGCAGGCGTTGAGCAAGAAGTTGATGAGATCGTGATAGAAATCGACGCCATGAAGAAGGTTTTGGCGGGGAACGCAGATACCGAGTACAAAGCTCCTGGAGGACTTGAGAGAGTCCTTGCGAGCGGAGCTGGCTTACTGTTCGGTGACGTCGGTTCGGCTTACGTTGGCGCTACGCTCGGAGCGCAAGAGATGCTTAAGTCTTTGGGACCAGCTATCGCAATCATGATCAGTGCGATGCTAATTGGGATCACCAACCCCTTCATTCTGATACCTATGCTTTTTGCAGGAGGCTTCGTGCAAAGCTTACTAAAGGCTGAGAAGATTGCATTGCAGTTAAAGCTTTCGACTTCGGAAAAGATTGCTTTTGAATTACGGAAGAACGCACAGTCAATCGCACTGAAGGGCGCCGAAGCGGTTTACGATAAAACAGAAGGAATTCAAAAAGCACTAAAAATTTCAATGGAAAATGAGCTTCGTAACGTAGACGAATTGATCGGATCGGTTTTGTCTGAGAAAAAAGCTGGCGACAAACGTTGCGAGCAGAAAGCGGCGGAGCTTGCCTCTGCCTCGCAGGAATTGAAGCAGGTACAAACCGAGTTGAACGACTTAATTTTCGATCACGCTATTCCAACAAGCCAATTTTGAATTACTTGTCCAGACCAGATCAACAAGGTGTCCGAAATGTTCGAAAAGTTTTTGAAGATCGCAGAAGATGTCGCAGCAAATGCCGCCCGTGCCGGGCTAGAAATTGCAAAGCAGATTCCAATACAGGACAGTAATACTCTGCTTCGTCCTGAAATCCTCACAACGCTGATGTCAGGCGAGATTTATTTGCCGCAGGCAATCCTCCTTCAGGCATTCATTATGGCGGTTGAAGAAGATAAGTGCAAAATTTCGCAATTTCAATGCCTACCGGATTTTTTCAATATTGAGGTCGACGGTGAGTTTCGCGGCGGCCCTGGTAATTCAATTTGCGTTCATCGGGCAAGTGGTAAGTTGCGTGTTGATGACGTCCGATTTGGCTTAGATGCCTATCGGGTTGACTTGAGAATTCTCGAGCTGAGCTTGGACTCAGAAAAGCTTATATCGAAGTTTGCGCTCTGGGTAGCGCAGAGTCTATTCGCGGCGATGTTGAAAGATCGTATTGCAAGCAGCATGGTCGGTACGTTTGGTGATGATTCGGTCTTGATCACTCAATCTGAAACCGATCCACACATCTTACACGTTGATTTTTCGAATCACCCAATGATTCGCCAAAGCGAACAGCTTACGTCGAAGGTCGGTTCCCTCGCCAGCGCTTTGAGCATTGTTTCTGTTCGCGGGTGCGAGCATCGCATGGGCGGATTCGTACTCAAAGTAAAGAATCGTTAGTTGCTGAAATCGTGACGAAGAGATTTTTTACGGAGTTCGCAAAGTACCTCGCTGCCCAAGCAATAAGTCCATGTCATTGACCCCGGAACTTGGTCCTGCAAGCAACTCTAGGCATTACCGCATCTTCTCCTCGCGATCGGGATTGATTTCGCCATGTTTTGCGTATACACTTTGTTGTTACCTAACACCTGGGAGAGAGTTCATGCAGAAAACACTGATCAAGCACGGCAATAGCCTTGCCTTGGTGATCGACAAGCCCATCTTGGACATGCTTCAGATTTCGGCGGACACGCCCCTGGAGATCAGTACCAATGGCGATCAACTCTTGGTAACTCCCTGCCGTGACAAATCGCGACAGAAGAAAATCCAAGGCAGTCTGAAGAAGATCAACGAGCAATTCAAAGATGATCTGAAACGGTTAGCTCAATAGATGGACTCCATCGACTTCCTTGAGTTAAGTGATGTATTGCAAATCCACCTCGATCAAATCGAAAACTACGGTGGAGCCGTCGAAATTCGCGATCGAGCGCTACTCGAATCAGCGATTGAACAGCCACGAGCAACTTTCGGTGGCAATTACCTGCATCAGTTTCCTAACGAGATGGCTGCTGCCTATCTGTTTCATATCGTAAAGAATCATCCGTTCGTCGATGGCAACAAGCGGACGGGTACGGTCGCCGCGCTCGTGTTTCTCGACCTCAACGGAGTTGCGATTGAAACCGTACCTGGAGAACTCTCGGATCTCACTATTGCGGTTGCGACAGGAGAATTGGAAAAACCAAGCATTGCTGATTTTTTCCGGTCGCACACAGCCTCCCCCAAGTAATTTTTTACCGCATCTTTGCTTCGCGCGGTCTCATTGATTACTTTCGTAAGGTTTTGAAATCCGATCAAGCGACCACCCGCGTTAGCCAGACGTTGACACGGGGACCTGCATAGCAGAGTCCTTTCCATAGAAGTTTTCATAGAAACTGGAAAGGGTTCGGTCGTTTGGTGGTTGGTTAAATGCTTGGTTGGGTGTGTTTCGAACTGTTGTTAATCTACTCGCCACCGGCTGTGGACGTTTGCTCCTTAGGATCATCAAACTCAGGAGCATACGGATCGAGTTCGACGACTTTACCATCCCGCCAAACAACAATCGGCGTATTGTGACGTCGAGCTCGCTGCAACACGTCGTTGGCCGCTTGTTCCATGGCCGCGTTCGCTTGCTTCACGATTTCAGGTGTTTCGTCGCGAATCATGGCAACAGCTCCGGGGAAATTTGATTAAGTTCAGCAAACCGAGCATCGTCATAGACCCGCCGGTTGCCATCTTGTTGGCCGACCATGATTTCAGCAGGTCGGCTAGATCCATTGTAGACAAACCACTCGTCGAGCACTGGGATATACAATGACGCAAAGTTTTTGATCCCCAGGTCGTAACGACGCCGAATCGTTGATTCGGGAATGTTGTGACCACCCTCTCTGACGCGGGTCGCAACACGAGCGATGGCTTGGTCGACTGATGGAAGCCAAATAAAGAACATGGAGACCCGGTATCCGAAATCGGTTTTCATCGCTCGCAATCTCCTGGCATGAGCACGACCGGCGAGTGTCGTCTCAAAACCGAAGGTGGTTTGGGCAGCAGACAATTCGTCGATTCGATCGAGCATCAAACGTCCCGCAGCAGCCGATTGCGATTCGGGATTGAATGGCGACAAGCCCGCAGCGATCAAATCGGCGTTTACGAATTCCCGGCAACCAGCAAACTGCGGCAGGTACCGACTTGCAAACGTTGTCTTACCCGCACCATTTGGTCCGGCGATGACATAGACGGTGGGTTGCGATTCCGGGTTCAACGTACTTTCGACTCCGCAAAATTCGAAAAAACTTTTGTTCGGACAATCATAACAAACTGTGTCTAATACCGCGCCCGTTCCGTCAGCCCTGGCGCGGGTCGTTTTGGCCCGGAGTACCTAATCAATTCGCAATCGCTCTGCCACTCTGGCACTCGGAAAAATACTCTGCCAGTGTGGCACCAACGCGGTGCCATGCTGGCACTTCGCGCGTGCGCCGCTGTGTGGCCCACGGTCGCGTTGTGTCGAGCGGTCGCGTGATTTTGACGTGGATGATCCGTTCATCGCAACGTGAACGCAATGACGGCGTTTGTCGTGCTTGCGAATCCGTCACCGTGAATCCGTCTTTGACCCCCTCGTGCGTGCGCACACGCATCGCGGGGGCATGGGCGTGACAGGGGGACAGATACATATAAAGAGAGAGATTTCTCTTATATTTATGGACTTTTGCTCTACCGAAATCCGTCACCAATCCGTCACCGCCATCGATGACATATAGAGACGCATTCGCATTTTTTTGAACTCGGGGACGTCGTTTTGGCGTCAGATCAGTCACATGCAGTGACAAATCGTGACGGATTGGTGACGGATTCATGGGTCGCATAGCAGACGATACCCCTGTGCTGGTTTGGTTGCGGTTTGAATCACAATCGATTCGATCTCGCCCTGCTCACGAAGTGTTAGGACGATCTGGTCAAAGTCAACGGCCTTGAGCTTCATCGCTCGCATGAGCTCACGTCGTTGCATCGTTTTGTCCTGGTGGTCGGTGAGCTTCTTAACGAACTTCAAGCACTCGGCATGAAACGGATTCTCGGCAACGTAGGTCGCCGCTAAGTAAAGTTGCCGATGTGTTTGATGCATTGCGAACTCAGTTGCCCATTCGACGGCCTGCAAGGTGATCGTCGGATTCTCATGGTTTTCACTGCACGCATAAATCAACGACAATTTCTTCGCGTGTTCACATGTGCGGCTCCATGCAGTTCTGGCAACTTCATCACCGGCCTCCTCGGCCTTGTCGTATTCCGTCTCGGTGAGGCGTCGTAAATGATCGATCGCATCGGCTGCATCCAACGCTATTTGAACGACCAGCGGCTTGGGATGAAAGTTCAAGAAGTTGCCCGTCCCTGGTTCGAAATCAACCCACCATTTCGCCGTCTTAAGGATCGCTTCGGGCAGATCACGCGCTGAGCCTGGCGTTTGGCCTGGGCCTCGCCTGCCAACATCAATGATGTTGAGCCGCGCGAAAAAGCCGTTGGTTAGCATGCGTTTCGATAGCGATTCATAGAAATACTGCGGCGTGGCAGTGCCAAACAGCGTCAAGTGCGGTTGGTCGATATGAATCGCTTCTTTTTGATTTGCCTTGACCCGCAATGGATAGACGTAGCTGGCCGAGGTGTAGAGCGTTAACAGGATGTTGGGGATCGACTCACGGCGATTGTCTTGGTCTAGGTTGATTTGCCGCAGCACGCCATCCATCTCATCGTTCTGAAACAGCATCCGGCCGGTGCGAATGAGCGCATCCTGGATTCCTTCACCGCTCGCGAACTTGTCACCGAGAGACGCTGACATCCCGATTTGAAATAGCACCTGCGAATTGACTTTGCGTGGAAACTCTTTGCCCGTTCCGCTGCTTGCCAGGGCGAGCAGGTACAGATTTGTTCTCAGATCACCAGTGGTGCAAACCTTCCGGCCGGCGAGAAAAGATTGCAGAGCCATCGCGCCGCAGAACGCGAGTCCGACATTCGGATAAGGCGCATTCGCAAGCGTGAAGTCCATGACTTGGCGAACAAAACCAGGAACATCGAATAAACGTTCGGGAAGCTGTCCTGGGTCGCGATTCAATTCGACTGGCAGTTTTGCCGAATGGAGTTCGATGGCTTTCGGAGTCTTTGAACCCAGCCGAAATTGGCTCAAATCGACGTCATCGACCGGCTCATTGAGTTGGCCATCACGCAGCCAGCCGAATAGACGATCATGCGGTTTGGTCGCTGCTTGGTCGATTTTGTGCTGCAATTCCTTTTCAGACCACGGTGGATCGCAGCGCACGTTGTAATGTTCTGACAAGATTTGCAATGCAACGGACACATCGAGTTCGAAGCCATGCACGAGGGCTGTCGCTGCAGAGTAGGTTTGTGAATGTCCGCCGTTGCCCGCAACAGCCGGTGGCATCACGGATAGATAAGCGACGGCACGGCGATGGAGGTCATCAAAATCCAAACGAGGTGTGCTCGGTGTCGAATGCCTGTCCGTTGAAATGTGATGGCCGCGTTTCTCAATCACGGCTTCCGCGAGCGCTCGGACACAAGCAGCCAGCACACCTGCAGAAACTGAGGCGGGCTCTCCAGCAAGTGCGTCATAAACATCGCCATCGGGATGGGTGCTGGGGCCGACGACGGTTTGAGTGCCAGTTGATCGCAGCTCGACAATCATCGAGCCGGTAGTCGGATCGCTGTGTTTCTCTGTGATCGCACCTGGGGCGATGTACCAACGATGTGAACGCGGTGCCGATGCACGGCCGGTGATTGCCGGTGTTGGCGGAAGATACTGATCGGCGGCCTCGATTGCTTCGACACAGTCCAGATCAACATCGACGAGCCGGAAGGCTCGCCCAGGATCAAACCGACATTGTCCTTGGTCGAGAACGCCGCCTTGATCTCATCGAGTTCGATGCGGACTATTGGCCAGTCGTTACTGACCGGAGATTTGGACCGAGGGCGCAGCGGCACGCTGTACCAGCCGCGCTGGCGATAGATCGCGACTTGCTCACGAACCTCGTATTGGACCGGCAGCGGCATGGGTTATACTAAGACAGAACAAAGGAAATCAGAATGAATCACACAATTTGCCGAGCCGTCTTCAAAGATGGTCGTTTTGAGCCGATCGAGCCCATCGTTTTGCCAGAAGGTACGGAGGTGACTTTCGAACTGCCCGCAGACTCGAAAGATGGGGATCGAATTGAGGCAGCCCAAAAGCGAGTCTTTGAATCGCTGGGGCGCAGCTACGACACCGGGCAAACTGACTTGGCAGCTCGACATAACGAGCATCAACCGTGAGGCAAGTCTTTCTGGATACCGTTGGACTACTTGCTGTTCGTGAAAAATCTGACCAGTGGCACCTAGATGCACTTTCGGCATTGCAAGGTTTTGCCAATGTCGGAACTCGGACGTGGACGAGCGATTCAGTGCTGTTAGAATGCGGCAATGCGGTGTCTCGTAAGCCATATCGGGATGATTTCGTAGTTATGCGCAAAGACTTGATGGAAGTTGGATCATTGGTCGTTGCGACAACAGACGAGGTTGAACAAGCATGGATCTCTCTTTCCGCACATCTCTGATTCAATTTCACGGAATTAAATTGTCTCGATTTGCGGCAGCCGACTAAGCTCGGTAGTCCGTCGTTGGCGTTTTCA
>JAYVSE010000045.1:0-3626 GCA_043775635.1 Planctomycetaceae bacterium
AATTTGACATGACGCATTCCTTTGCGAGGCGAATTGGACACAACTGTCACAACACTCGCAAATCCAATCGTTTAAGTCAATTTCAATTACCGGATAGACACTAACTGAAGCCCTCGTATTGTAAATCATCAGCAAAATTCTCGCGACCTCAATCCGTCCCGCAAACCATGTCATGCACCCTGTCATGCACCCGTTCGAAAATGACATTGACGTCAGAGTTGTTTTCTATTTAACAAACCACCGTCGAGTCGATCTGGCGGCATTTTCTAGCCGATCAGGTAGTTTTTGACGATTTAATGAATTTAACGAGCCCGATATGCCGAACAATCAGATGATTCGGTGTAGGGCGATCGTGTCCCATCATGGATTGACGTGAGACGATCGACTCAACTGGGTATAACCTGTTTCAAGGACACGCACGGATGCGACTTCAATTCGAACCCATGCCCAAGGCAAAACTTCGTTTTCACACGGTCGCTCTCTCTGCCTCAAGCTGGCGAAGAGCGTTATGCATCGTCACGGCATTGGTGTCGTTGACGGGCTGCCGCTCGTCGATGCCTCCATTGCCAAAATTGGGGATGCCAAAACTAGGAATGTTTGGCTTCAAACGAGAACCATCGCCTGAAGCCCTTGCTGGAGTTGGTCCGACAACGACTTACCCAATGTCGCCATCTTCAGGTATCACTCCTGAAGCAATCGCCTCGACCGCTGCCGGATCAGCCGCGCCTAGTGGAATGAAGCCGCAAACTGCAAGTGTCGCGGGAATGACGTCTGGCTTGCCGGCGCAAGGAACAGCCGCCACGCAGCCTGGAGTCAATTCGGCTGCCGCTGGAGCAAACGGTTTTTATGGAGCGAACGGGCGCGGAGGCACTGCATCAACGCCTAGCACTGCATCAACGCCTGGCACCTATGCGAATGCGACTGGGGCAAGCGGCGGATTTAGTTACGGACAGAATCCTGCAATATCAAAGCCAACATCCTCGCCAACTGCACCCGGAGGGCTTGCGGCCATCCCTGCTGGCTATGTTCCACCGAAGCCACCAGCACCTCAGGCATCCATTCCTGCCTACGCACAAACAAATTCTGCAACCGGTACTCCAGCTCCAACTGTAACACCGACAAAACCAGCTTCTCCACCATCGGCTGGTTCATACACTGTGGTTCCCGGCTATCCACTGCCAAGCGGTCCAACGCCGACAACTAACTCAGCGACCACAACCGCTCCAGCGTTCGCGATGCCACCAGACGCATCGATGGCTGCGGGAGCAAACCCAATCACACCTGCGGCTGGCAGTTTCACCATGCCAGGGAACACAAGTGCAGCAACACTACCGGCAGCCAGCGGCGATCCTGCGGCCCATCAAGCGACCGCACCAAATCGTGTCTCAGCTCCAAAAGCACCTTCAACAGGATACAAACCCGGCAGTACTTCTGGTGCAGTTGGTTATCCGAGTACCGGTGGTTATCCAGCGACTGGCTCTAGCGATTCGTTTTACCGCTAAATACTGGATGGCACCAACCAGTGCACTGTCAGCTTAGGATTTTTGGTTTTCTATTGTGCCGTAAGGCTCCGCCGTCGCGAGTTGCACGGCACGGATCGGCCGTGATTTTCGCCATGGCGTGTCAACCAGCCATCTTATCAACGCCAAAACTTAGAAGCTCTCTTTCTAACCCGAAGCCTGACGCTCTGTCAGCGGTCCAAAGTGTGAATCTCCTGAGCTTGGATATCACCAAGGCGGTGAGACTGAACCACGAAAGCTGACCGAACGTTGTTGTTGGCCTTCAATTCATTGGACAGCGAGTTTGCGGATTGCTATTATGCAGTAGTGCTGCAGAGGTTCCGCGCACATCTTAAAATTCACTTCGACAATGACGGTGCTTTGTTTTGTTCATTTGAAGCCTGTAACGATTGCAGCAAATTATAAGAGACTCATCCCATGCACGAAATCGACAAGTATCTTAAGGCGATTCAGACGACCGAAGGTTCTGACTTACATGTCAGCTCCGGTTCACCGCCAATCATCCGTGTGCATGGCACAATGTCACCGCTAAAGGCACCACCACTCGAGCCAGAGATGATCTTGAACATGCTGCACGAAATCATGACGCCAGCAGCCAGGAAGGAATTTGACGAAGGGGGCGATGCTGACTGGGCTTACGAAATGGTTGGCGTTGCTAGATTTCGCTGCAATGGTTTTCGAGACCGAAAAGGGCCAGGGGGCGTGTTTCGTATCATCCCCAATAATTTTCTCACTGCGGAGCAATTAAATCTTCCGGAGGCAGTCATCGATTTTTGCAAGTTGGGCAAGGGGCTGGTGCTCGTCACGGGGCCCACGGGTTCAGGCAAGAGCACCACACTGACGGCGATGATTGACTATATCAACCGCAACCGTAAAGACCACGTCATAACGATCGAAGACCCGATCGAATTTGTGCACGAGAACAAAAAGTGCCTCATCAATCAGCGCGAAGTGCATAACCACACCAAGTCGTTCTCTCGCGCTTTACGCGCGGCATTGCGAGAAGACCCTGATATCGTGTTGGTCGGCGAAATGCGAGACTTGGAAACAACCCACATCGCCATCGAGACTGCCGAAACGGGGCACTTGGTGTTCGGCACGCTGCACACGACCACGGCAGCGTCAACCGTCGACCGTATCATCGACCAGTTTCCGTCGGGTCAGCAGGCCCAGATTCGCACGATGCTCGCCAGCAGTTTGAAGGGAGTCGTGGCCCAAACGTTGTGCAAGAAAATCCCCAAGGGTCGAATCGCAGCCCTGGAAATTCTGGTATGCAATAATGCGATTGGAAATCAGATTCGCGACGGCAAAACGTTTCAAATCCCATCCGCAATGCAGGTTGGTGGCAAGTATGGTATGGTCCTTTTGAACGACGCCTTGCTCCGTCTGGTGAAAGACGGAATTGTCGAACCGGAGGAGGCCCTGATAAAGTCCGTGAGCCGAAAGGATCTTGTAATGAAATTGGAAGCATGCGGCATCGACGTGAGCGGCCAGGCAGTCAAGGAGGAGTGAGTCCGTTTGCTTGATCGAAATCAGCAGTGTCGGCTGATGGAGGCCTCACGACGGCTCCCATCGGAGAACAACTCCTTGATGTCGCCTTGGGCAACGACACCGGAGTCTTGAGGAAATGTTTACACCGCGTAGGACGACTCTATTGAGCAGTTACAAACCAAGCGTGCAGTTTGACGCATCGGCAAGTCGCGCACAGCAACGAACTAGGAATTGAGGCATCATACGATTCCATCCAACGCCAGCACGGAATTCGATATCGAAGATATCACGAAGATCGTTTAAAACCACTCGCAACGAGACTTTGAACTTCATCATGCAATTAGATCAAACGACTATTCTTGAAAATGACCGTCGAAACCCGATGGTCGCCAATTTGTCAGCAACGATTATGCTGTTGCTTGCCTTAACCGCTGTAGTCTCGACATCGGCCTATTTCAGCGAAACCAAAGCACGCAAGAAAGCTAAGCAAGACGCCTATGAAAAGGCCATACTAGCCAGCAATTCCCGGAACGCCTTTGTGTTATTGGCATAAGTTGTTTTCTGGTATGTTCTTATGTTGAATTTCGAGTGATCTATATTGGCCGAACTATCGTG
>JAYVSE010000046.1:0-8400 GCA_043775635.1 Planctomycetaceae bacterium
GTTTCCAAAGCTACGCTCGATGTCTATCGACCGGATACTAAAGAGGTGTTCAAAATTGAGAACTCGGATGAAGCTATCGCTTTGCTTTGTTCGCAATTGAAGAAAATGAAATGCCAGCTGATGGTCGTCATGGAAGGAACTGGTGGGTACGAATACTTGCTGTTGAAGCATCTTGCTGCCCACAAGCTCGAGGCTGCAGTCATCAATCCAAGACGCGTTCGTGATTTTGCAAGAGGAATCGGGCTAGATGCAAAAACAGACCCGATCGATGCCAAAGTCATCTCGAAGTATGCCGAGGTGGTTCTGCCTCAACCCATGGCAACGAAGTCCGATCATGAATTGAAGCTTGGCGCGCTCGTCGCTCGACGTTGCCAGTTGTTAGAGCTGGTCAATCAGGAGAATAATCGTCTCAAACAATCCTGGGACGATGACGCAAAGCAAAGCATCAAGGATGTGCTCGAAGTGCTGAAAAAGCAACTAAAAAGCATCGATTCACAACTTGCCAAGATGATTCAGGCTGACGCCGTAAACCGGCGAACCATCGAAGTTTTGCAGTCCGTCATGGGAGTTGGGCCAGTGATGATTTCAACCGTCCTCGCCGAGCTACCCGAGCTGGGTAAGCTCAATCGCGGGGAGATTGCCAAGCTGGTTGGTGTTGCACCGATCAATCGAGATTCGGGTAAGAAGTCCGGCAAGCGATTCATCGGTGGCGGACGAGGCCAAGTTCGACGAGTGTTGTACATGGCCACAATCGTGGCAATCCGGCACAACCCCGCGATCAAGGCGTTCTACGTACACCTCAAATCGAAATGCAAAGAGTCCAAGGTTGCGATTGTTGCTTGCATGCGAAAGTTCATCACGATCATCAACCTGCTGATCAAGACAAACCAGCTATGGGAGAATAAAACAAGCGTCTGAGCAACTGCTCAGACGCTCTAGGTCACTTCATTGACGAACCGTCGACTGAGCTATCCCTGACAGGTTGTGTCCCCACAGAGCCTGCTACGTTTCACTCAGCAATAGAAGGTTAGTTCGACGCCAAACCTTTTGCTACAAGACATCATTGAAAACCGCTCGCTATGCCTGGAAAATCCCGGTTTTGGCGTCCGCCTGCGCACGTCCACACTCGACTCAAAAAACGGAATTCAAAAAATATTTTGAATCAGGGCTTGCCAAGAATTAAGACCGTCGCTGATCCCAACCGCGAACGGTCAATGCCGATGTCGAAGTGCCGTTGTAGTTTGATCCGGGGGCGAAGTAGAGACGTGTGTTGGCATTGTCAGCCAATAGCAAGGAACTGGTCGCATTGACCGTTCCAACCGCAGTCCAAGTGGTGCCGTTGTTAGTGGTGTAATACCAAGTACCATTGGTTTCGTTGCTAGCCGTAATCGCGATGCCTTTGACGGCACCGCTATCAACGTCGCTGATCCCGCCTGTAAAGCTGCTGATGAGCGAACCAACCACGCCGGTTGGCACACCTGCATCTTCAGCCACTGAAATACTAAGGACTGTATCGGCCAAGACGGGTGCATCGTTGACTGCGGCGACGCTGATGTCGCGTGTTGCAGCCGTGCTATTGACGGTACCATCATTGACGATAAAAGACACTGTGCGGGTGGCGGTGCTGGGTGCGTCGCTGGAGTTGACATAGGTTATGCTTCGCAACGCCGTCTGATATTTTGCATTGGTTGTGGTACCGCTCAGGGTCAATTGTCCTGTTCCGGCGTTCCAACTGCCCGTGATACCAAGCTGGTCCGTAAAGGCGAGCGTGTCCTGACCGTTGGCATAGTTGGACGAGATGCTGATAGTTGCGCCGGTCATATTCGTTGTGTCGACATCGGTCACTGTCAGTGCGGAATCGATCACGGTCGCCGCTGCATTCTCTGTATAGGCTAATGCTGAACCAGTCGTAGTGACCACTGCCGCATCGTTGACCGCTGTGATTGTCAGCATGATCGATTCGGCGATCGTGTCCACACCTCCGTTTGCGGTACCTCCGTTGTCGATCACTTGATAGCTGAAAAACGAAACACCGTTCTTGTCCTGTGACGTCTTGAGCTGCATCCCGCGAATTTCAGCCAAGGTATAGTTGGTTCCGGCGGTGACTGCGGTCGTACCATCGGCGAGGAAGATTTGGCCAAAGCCTGAAGTCGATGGAATCGTAATAACTTTGTAGGTCAAGGACTGGCCTGATTCATCCGCTCCACCACTGGGGCTATAACTCACCGAACTCAATCCCAAAGTAGTCAGTCCCGAGTCTTCGCTGACCGTCAAATTGTTGACCGAACCTGCTGTTCGGACGGGAGAATCGTTAACTGCGGTTACCGAGACATCGACTACGTCAGTCGAACTACTAAATGCGTTGCTACCACCGGTACTGCTTGTATCTACTTTCGTTCCCGCCGTGCCGGTCGTCTGATCCCAACCGCGAATCGTCAGGGCTGACGTCGATGTTCCGTTGTAGTCCGAGCCTGGGGCGAAATGAAGTCGTGTATTGGCATTATTCGCCAACAACATCGATGAACCAGAGCTGACGGTGCCAACGGCTGTCCAGTTAGTGCCGATGTTGATCGTGTAGTACCAAATTCCATTGGTCTCGACGCTAGCCGTGATCGCAATCCCTTTGACGGCTCCGCTATCGACATCGGTGATCCCACCGGTAAACGAGCTGATCAACGATCCGAGGGCACCCGTTGGAACACCTGCATCTTCTGCCACAGTAATGCTCAAGGCGGTATCGGCCAGCACTGGTGCGTCGTTGGTATCGGTGACCGTGACGGCGATGGATTGGCTGTCAGTACCGCCTGTTTTGTCGCTGGTTGTCGCGGTCAGTCCATTGCCCCACGCATTGCCGTCCCAGACAGAGAACCAAACTTCATTGCCGTCTGCAATTCCTCCCAGCGCGATGCGATCACTGTTGGGATCGGAGGCAAGAGCTGTCCAACTGATATCACTCCCGGCACCAGTTCCCGACGGAGCTGACAGAGACTGCTGGGAGCTCCAACTGGTCCCGTCCCAAGTGCGATAACTCAGGGCATTGGTGGATCCATCCGAATCGTAGACAACGATCGCATGGCCACTATGTGCCTCGAAAGCTGCATTGATTTCTGTACGGTCCACTCCGGTAGCGGTATCCAAAGTTACGCCATTGCCCCAACTGCTTCCGTTCCAAACGATCGCGGAGTCCTCCGGAGCGTTGGCACCACCCATTGCCAGAATCATCGAATTGGAACCAGGATCAGTTGTCAATTTCAGTTGGACTGCTTCTCCGGAAAGCGGCGTAGTGATCGTATTGGCAGAAGACCAACTTGTGCCATCCCAGATTCGATACGACAAACTCGCGGTACCTGTGGTGCCGTTATCCCACACCAGCATGGCGCGACCACTCTGTTGCTCGTAAGCAATTGCCAAACTCGAGTTCGTACCCGTCCCCGTCAAATCCACCAAATTGTTAAAGGAGAAGGCCGTCCATGAGCTACCGTTCCAAATTTCTCCCGCAATGATGCCACTGGCGTTGATCCCGACTGTAATGATTTCAGTACGAGTGGGCGCCTCCGCAGTTTCGAGTATCGTAAACTGGCCAACGGATTGCGATGCAGCCGACGAGCCAAAACCACTCCCTGTCCATTGAGCAAAGTTGGGAGTTGTGTCGCCATCGGCCCAGATTGCCAACCCCTGTGTATTCGCCAAAAGGGATGCACTGAACTCGGACGTATTGCTCGAGGGATCGGTCGCGGTAGCTGTAATATACTCGCCAGCCGCAATCGCGGCCTCCAGTGTCACGGTAAAGTTAATAGTGAATGGGCTGCCGACGGGAGTTGTGACATTCGCAAAGCCGAGGTATCGCTGACCTTCGTTGTCACTGGTGGAGTTCGCAAAGAATTCGATGCGATATGTTTTGCTGCTTTCACTATTCAGCGAACCGATGATCGTGACCTGGTCACCTTCAATGACCACTGAAGAGAGTACCGGAGTATTTTGCAGATTGTTCGCACCCGTATCGACATCGTTCGCATCATTGGCGGTTACCCCGTTGGCACCAAGATCGATTCCCAAGCCGGTGTTCGAGTAAATTGTATTACCAAGTATCGAACTACCTGTTCCGCTCTGAATAAAGATTCCATCGCCCCCGTTGTTGGCGACGATATTCCCTTCGCCGACTCCAGTGCCGCCGATCACCGCGCTGGTGGCGCTGCCGTATAGCTCAATGCCAGACCCGGTGTTGCCAAGCGACCCGGTACCAGTGACGGTCGTGCCGATATAGTTGCCACGGATGATAGTGCCGCTGGCCGAGCTGTAAATCTCGACACCGTAACCCTTTGAAATAGTCGAAACGTTTCCGGAGATTAGATTGCGATCGGCGACTGTGGAGCCACCGATCAATACGTTATTGCCCTTTACTCCGATGCCGGCCCAGTTATTTCGCACGGCCACCGTACCCGAGACGTCCGTACCAAGGTAGTTACCGACAATGATCGAATTGCTGGCGCCGACATCGACCTCAATGCCCTGGTCGCCTGCCGAATTGATGACCAAGCCGCGGATCGTCGAGGCGCCCGTCGTCAGCGCGATAGCGTTCGCATCCCCTGAAGTCGTGACTCCTGCGGCGTTGATCTCGATCACGGGTGCGCCGGTGATGTAGCCGACTTGTGTTGTGCCGTCGATTATCAGGGCTTGTGTCACGTCGAGGTAGTTACCGGAAATTGAAATGCGGTACCACGATCGAGCCGTGCCAGCGACATAGTCCGCGTCAAAGTCGCTGATCGCGCTGTCAGATATCGTCGTTGCGACAGCTGTCGCGAAAGTACCCGCAACGGAGTTGTTTCGATAGTAAAGGTGATTCATGTCGTTCAGGCCAATGTTGAAGACGATCTTGTCCGGCGAACCGCCATTGGCTGTGTTATTGGCGGCTGCGACTGCTTCGCGCAGGCTGATGCGACCGTCGGCGCCGCGGCTCGCGCCGAGATTCGTGATTGACGTTGTGGTACCGTCATTTGTATCGCTGGTCGTGTCAACGACGATGATGCCGGTGGAAGTAGCGGTTACATTGGCTGCAAATTCTGAGGTGGCTCCGTAGGTGCCGCCTCCCAGGTCGACTGTCGCCGTCGCCGTAACTTTGTCACCGGCATTGATCCAGACGCTCGTCAACGTGGTGTTGAAGCTAGCGTTTCCAGAACCATCGGTGGTTACGTTGACAAAGCCAAGGAAACGCTCGCCTTCACCGTTACTGGCGTCGGCGATGGATGGGCGGTTGGCGAAGAACTCAATCCGCAAAGTAGTGTTCGCATTGCTGTTGATTGTTCCTACAAGTGTTGTTCCCGTTGCATTCGAATTGGCGGAAATAATCACTGGGAAGTTCTGCAGATTGTTCACACCGGTATCTGCGTCGCCGACGTCGTTGTCAGTGATGCCGTCATCGGTCAAGTCAATTCCTTGTTCCGTGTTGCTATAAATCCGGTTGCCTAACGCCGTAAATACATTGGCGCCGCTGAACAGGGACATAATCCCATCCCCAAAGTTTCCGGCGATTGTATTGCCGGCATTCGTAGCCGTGCTTCCGATCAGATTGTTGGAACCGTAGGCAATGTAAATACCGCCGTTATTCGAAGCACCGGATTGGCCGTTGGCGATGATGTTCGTTCCAGTAGCATCCAGCCCGATGATGTTCCCTTGAATGGTAGTGTTATCTGCCCCGAGAAAAATACCTCCGCGCGAAGAACTACCCGTCGATCCTGTATTTCCGGAAATGACGTTGCCTTGTCCTACGGTTGTGCCTCCAATGATTGTTCCAGTAGCGCTTGAATCGATGGCGACACCGAAAGCGCCGTTTGAAATCGCCGCTGTTCCGGCGGCGTTCAGTCCAATGGTATTGGCTCGAATCACATTGCTGCTGGTCGTGGAACCGAGAACATGGATGCCGATGTTCGAGAAGCCTGAAATTACGTTGCCATAGCCTGAGCTTCCAATGATGTTGCTTGAGGCGCCCGCGTCAACGTAAACGCCACGCCCTGAATTGGTGAGCGCAGTCGCACCTGTCACATCCACACCAATGTAGTTATTCAACAAGCTATTTGAATTTGCTGAAGTTCCGGTTAAATAAACTCCGTTTGCGTTTCCCGCAATCACGTTGCGGTCAGTGGCAAGCGTGCCTCCGATTGTATTGCTGGCACCGGCTACAAGGATGCCAGAACCCGTGTTGTTTTCGCCGGCTGCCGCAACACCACTACTACTCAATCCACCGATATAGTTGCCCGTAATGGTATTGCCATCCGAGCCGGATTGGATGTTGATTCCACTGCCAGCGAAGTTGCGGATTACGAGGCCTCGGATGACGCTGCCATCAGCCGTCGAAGAGAGTACAAATCCGTCGGCCGCGAGGCCGTTGGCATCGAGAATTATCGCGGGCCGACTACTGTTGGTTGCAAAACTGTCATCCGTAGTCGCGTCAATCGTCACCTGGCCGGTGATCGTCGGTATGGCCGTAAGCGGCGTGATCGTATGAACGCCAGTGCCCGAAATATTGAAGACAATTGTGTCGGCACCCGCATTGGCGTTGGCATCGATGATGGCTTGGCGGAGTGAGCCCGCACCGCTGTCGTTGGTGTTGGTGACTGTGTAGGTTGCGAGGAGGCCACCGTAGGATTCTTGGAGGTGGAGGCTGAAGGCGTTGGCGGTTTGGATTGTAGGATGCGCTGGTGTATAGCCTTTAGGCGATTCGGCCGGTGGGACGTGGGATTTCTCTTGAGCGGATAAAGCCTGGACATCAACGACATACTCGAAATCCCAATTACCGCGACGAGACAAATCACCGGTGGCGTCGCTTGATGCGGCGACGTTGGCGTTGGTTGCTTGCGCGATCGAATCAACTAATCCCCGACCGAAATCGGTTGCAACCACATCGCAACCATAGATCAGGATGTCACCGGTGTCACTGAGCGCCATCCCCCAGCGTTGTAGCTCGGATAGATGTTGCTCGATGTTATTCGCTGTCAGCCAGGAACCACCGATCTGGATCATTCCATCCGAGCCGTGCGAGACGATGTGGATCGCGTCGAGGTTGGTGTACTGGGCCAGGACGGAACTGATCTGGTCGAAACCGTCTTCGGTCCCATTGAGAACGACGATGACAAGTTCGCGACCGGTGGCTTGTGCGTCATGTTGTAGGTCGGCGATAAGTGCATCTGAGTCGTAGAGGCCCGATTGGATAAAGACAACTTCATTGTTGTCAACGAATGGCCAATCCAAGGTCGTCTTGGTGGTTTGGAGATCAGCAATACTTGATCGGTCCATCAAGCGGGCTGAATCGTCGGTTGTCGTCAGTAACGATTGATCATTGCCGGAGGACGCTACGTCGCAGTCACAAAGTGCTCCAAGCGAATCGATGAGTGTGCGTCCGTCGGCGGTACTGGCCAAGTCGCAGCCATGGATCAATAAGTCAGCGTCGGTGTCGAGTGAGTCTGCCCAGGTGGCGATTTGAGCTGCGTAGGCCGGTGCTGAGTCGAGAGTTAAGAGAGTATCGCCAAGTTGAATGCCGTCGCCATGGCCATGTACGAGCAAGTGGATCGCATCGACACCGGAGAGGTTGTTGAGCGATTGTGAGATTTGGTCGATACCATTGCGGTTGCCGTCTAATTGAAAGATCATCCACTGGACGTCGGTTCGATCTGCTCGTAGTGACTTGAGAAGTTGTTCGGCGTCTTGGACAGCGTCGTCAATGAAAATGACTTCGCGACGAAGCAGTGCGTCGGTTTGGTTCGGGTCGGCTGTTTCGATTCCAATCGTTGGCGGCAAGTCGTTGACGGTGGCAGTGTGCTCAGTAGGTTGCGTTGAATCCGATGCGATGACCTGGCCATCGCTACCGGAAAAAAAGGAATCTTCGACGCTACCGAACATTTCGACGATCTCTTGAGGATCAATCTCGATGTCGACGGCATCCGCGCTCATCATGACGCGGTCTTCTAGCTGGTAGAAGTCGAAGTTTCGGATAGGACGCTTTAAATTCACAACGGCTGTCTTCTTGCGGAGTGCTGTGCGTTTCTCGGTGCATTGAAACGGCTGCCCTAGACCTCACACGGTTACGCCTTCGCATCGTCGCAATGCTTCGACGGTGATGAAAAGACATGTTGGTTTAGGCAAGATGTAAAGTTTTCTATCGGTCGGCGAGAGTTTGTGGATTGCGTAGTTCTCGTTTTGTATTTCGGTTCCCCGGCACGATTTCGGACTGGTAGTTCAGTTGTAGGGATGAATCGGGATAAACGCTGGTTGAGTGAGTAAGCACTCTTGCATAAGTTTTCGCACATTACTTGTTAAACCGCGTGCCCATCGGGCCGCGTGTTTTGAGGCAAACGCGCGGGGCGATGCCCACGCGGTTAAACTAAGAAACTTGTGCACGGGTGCTTA
>JAYVSE010000047.1:0-14150 GCA_043775635.1 Planctomycetaceae bacterium
GCGTAGTGTGAAGAGTAGAGCAATTGTCCCAATTGCTCCGGAAAACAATCAATGCCCCGCTTCAATGCTGGGATTTGATCGTTGTGGGATTCGCCAGAATTCCCAACGTTTTAGTGTGCTGAGGAATTCTGGCGAATCCCACTACGATCAAATCCCAGCATTGAAGCGGGGCATTGATTGTTTTCCGGAGCAATTGGGACAATTGCTCTACTCTTCACACTACGCGACTTCAATAGTCTGCATCGTGAGGTTAGAGTAAGCGGCCCATTTGCTCGATAACTGATGCCTATTGACCCAGTTTTTAATTGCCACTTTCAATCATGAAGAACCTATTTCGACTCGACGATGACGTTGCCGTAGTGACAGGCGGAACCGGTGAGCTTGGCGGGTTGATGGCTGAGGCATTGGCTGCGTTCGGTGCGAAGGTTGCAATCTTGGGACGTAGCGAGGAACGAGGCCGTAATCGCGTGCTTCGCATCGCTGACGCGGGTGGGCAGGCCAACTTCTTTTTCGCAGATGTGATGCACCGCGAGTCGCTTGTGGAGGTCAATGATGCGATCACCAACGAACTGGGCACACCGACCATTCTCGTCAATGCTGCGGGTGGCAATCGGCCTGACGCGACGTTGCCGCCGGGCAGTAATTTCTGCGACTTGCCACTTGAAGCTTGGCAATGTGTTTTCGACCTTAACTTAGTCGGCGGTGTTTTGATCCCTAGCCAAGTGTTTTGTCGTGACATGCTGGCTGCGGGGTGCGGCACCGTAATCAATATCGCTTCAATGTCCGGCATCATTCCGTTGTCTCGTGTTGTTGCCTATTCCGCAGCCAAGGCGGCGGTGATTAACCTGACGATGTTTATGGCGCGTGAGTGGGCGACCAAGGGCATTCGCGTGAACGCGATCAGTCCCGGCTTTTTTCCTGCGGATCAAAATCGCCGCCTATTGTTCCAAGAAGACGGCAGCTACACCGAGCGTGGTGGACAGATCATCGGTCATACACCGATGAACCGTTTTGGTGCCGCTCATGAACTTGCCGGCGTGGTTGTATGGCTTGCCAGCCAACGCGCCGCATCGTTCGTAACAGGCCAAAACATTGCCGTCGATGGCGGTTTCGCGTCGGTAACAATTTAGTACGACATTGTAGAACATGACAATTTAACTTTCTCTTTCCCCTGACATTGAGGATCCCTTTCCTATGAGCGGCCTTTCGATTCGCCAAGACAACTGTGACCTTGACTTCCTCTCCCTTGGTGCGCTCGTCCATCGACTTGATCCAGGTGTCATCCCGTTCCGCAAGGCGCGTACGTTTGATGTTCACGTGTCTGGTGGTGAATACAACGTCGCCGCCAATCTTTCGTCCTGCTTTGGGCTGAAGACCGGTATTGCCACTGCGATGGTGAACAACGGAATCGGCGAATTGGTTCAAGCAAGTGTTCGTGAGATGGGCGTACGTCCGTTCTACAAGCACTATGAGCACGATGGCGTTCGTGGTCCCAATATCGCAACCGTTTACAGCGACCGCGGCCAAGGCGTTCGCGCTCCCGTGGTGTTCTATAATCGCGCCAACGAGGCCGGTGCGATGCTCAAGCGGGGCGACATTCCATTCCATGAGATCATGGCCGGTGGTTGTCGTTGGTTCCACAGCGGTGGCATTTTTGCATCGCTATCAGCGACGACTGCTGACCTAGTCGTCGAAGGCATGAAGGCGGCCGGTGATTTTGGCGCGATCCGTTCGTTTGACCTCAACTATCGTGCCAAGCTTTGGGATTCGATTGGTGGACTAGCACACGGTCAGAAGATGATTGCCGAAATCGTAAAGAACGTGGACTGCCTTGTCGGAAACGAAGAAGATTTGCAGAAAGGACTTGGTATCGCGGGTCCCGAAGTAACAACAAAAACCGAAAGCAAGCTGGACCCCGATTCGTTCTTTGGGATGATCGACCGCGCCGTGGATAAATTTCCGAACGTCAAAATGGTGGCGACGACGCTTCGCGAAGTTCATTCGACGAATCGACATAGCTGGGCCGCAGTGCTTTGGCTAGATGGCAAACGCTACGTCAGCCCAACGATCGAACTTGATGTTATCGACCGCATCGGCGGCGGCGACGGATTCGCCGCTGGTTTATTCTATGGTTTGATCGACGGTCGCGAGCACGACCAAGCATTGCGTCTTGGTTGGGCTCATGGGGCACTTCTCACCACGTTCCCCGGCGATGTGACAATGGCGAAACTCCCTGAAGTCGAATCGCTCGCTAAGGGTGGTTCGGCCCGCGTGCAACGCTAGGCTTGCGTCTTGTCGAAGTCCGAGTGGAAAGCATGGCTCACTGCGTGAATTGGAACGCGAGCCATGCTTTTTGTTTAGCGACTTCCTACAAGAATTTGGCCAACGACCAGCCATACAAACGTAAATCCAATGCCGAGAGCAGCATGAAGTGTATCGGGTTGCATCAATCTGGCTTTGCTTAGAAAGTGAACGGAGTCGAAAGGAATCAACACCCAATTGGCCCGTTCCTTGGCCAGATTAACCCTACAGCAACTTTGGAAAACAGTTGCCACTGAGTAAAGTCACGCACTATCATTGCGTTAACGATAGGGATCATCGGCAACAATAGCGGTTAAGTCGAAAGAAAATTTCTAGCGTGGCAAACTCACCGCGATCCTTTCAATCCGACGTTGCGGATGCATCTTTCCTGACTTTCATTGCACTTGTTATTACAAAGGTCGCTAAGTCGTCCCAAGTCGGTTGCGAATCAACGCTTGAAGCACATTCGCAATCTCGGTCAATTCATCAATCGATTTTGCACGAAGTTCTGTTTCATTGGAGGGCGCCACGCCAAGAATGGATTGGCACGAGCGAATCGTTCCAATGTAGGACCCTTGTTCGATTCCTTGTTCGATTCCTTGTTCAACGCCGATAGCGATCAGATCTTTTCCTGCTTGGGTGTCCCGTAAATCTGGCAATTCACCGAGTAGCATTTTTTCAATCTCCTGTTTTCCTCGATCGTTAAATCGTTGCATTACCCAATCAACAAAAACCGCAAGTAGTTTGCTCTTCGTCCGCTCATCCGGCGCGTTGACTCTGATTTGATTGTAGTATTTGGCAGCGTTGCGTTCGAGCAAATCTCGATTTTTCTCAACTAAAGGCTGGAAAACGGCTGCAAGTGGATGGTTGGGAGTCCTTATTGCTAGTTGTTCGAGCATTTCATCCAGGTAGTACGCGCTAACCACGTTGCACCAAGGCTCGGTGCGAGGGTCAAGTTCACGCGAAGCAAAAATGATGATTCCATCGACAATGCGGTCCGTGTGTTCAGCCTGGACCATTGCCATCTCGATCACCACGCGACCGTAGATCAACTTATTGAATTGCATCTGCAACTCAGTGACAGATATCGCCTCGGCGAAGGCGTCGGGTACCAAAACACCATCAGCACGGCGTTCGATGGCTTTGACGGTGACGGAAATGAATCGACATGGTCCAGGCGACGGTCGCCCGGTTAGCTCAAAGATCCATTGCGGATTGACTTCGAAAATTTCGTAGAGCTGCTTATCGGAATCCATCAAGGCATTCTAAATTGATCAAATCTCATGTGCAACTATGTGAGTCTTATCAATTCCAAGGTGGAAACTCGTGCTCGCCGTCTGGCCCTCGCGGTAAGTCAATCAACTCTGTTGCAATCGCTGTCGGAAGGATTCCATAAAGGTGCGGAAAGAGGTCTCCACCACGAGATGGTTCCCAGCGAAGATCATCGCCGAGGCTTTCATCATTGATGCACACGATGACTAGGTCCGCTCGCTACTAGTTGCCGTTGTTGCCGTTGTTGCCTAGCTGTAAAGACACACCACTGAAGGGTATAATGCCATAGATGCCGTCCCTAAATACTTGTTGCACGAACCAATTGAAACGGACGATTGTTTTCGCTGGGACGATGATAACGTCACCATCGCGCAGCCAAATTTCATCGGCCGGAGTAGGGCGCTTTCCGTAGACCGCGCCTTGCAGGTCAAGCATCGTCGAAATCAATCGCCAATCTTCAGCCCGACGAAACACAACAACCTGTCGAAGGTTGGCACCGGGCAATTGGCCACCTGCCGACGAGATAGCACCAAGCACGGTTGTTGGTCCGTTGAGCTGTATGCGATTGGGGGTCCTAACTTGACCAAGGACGTGTACAAAATGAGGTGCCTGAGAAGTAAGGTTCGGCTCCACTTCCAATCCAACCACCGTCGTCGCGTAGCGTAAGTTAATCTCACTCTTCATTTCACCAAGAGTGAACCCTTGGACACAAACTTCGCCGATGCCTGGCAGACGCACCTTTCCATCGGGCATCACAGTCACATCGATCGCTTGCCGATTGAGTCCGCTTCGCCCGCCAACGGCATTGC
Organism: Planctomycetaceae bacterium; assembly: GCA_043775635.1. GTDB lineage: Bacteria > Planctomycetota > Planctomycetia > Pirellulales > Pirellulaceae > UBA6163. The sequence goes on from JAYVSE010000047.1 coordinate 4,383, forward strand.
GGATGTCTTCCGCACGGGTGTTGGTGGTTACCGGGGTAACATCGATCGTCGGGTCATCATAAAACTTGGCGTATTGAGCTTCTAGCTGTTTTCGCAGTGCGTCGACGGTCAGTCCTGCCGCATGGACCTGCCCAAGGATACGAACGGTAATGGTTCCGTCAGGCTGAATTTGCAAGCCATTTTCCAACGTCCCCCGGGTTAGGTCAGCATCGGAAACAGATTCGATCAAGACTTTGTCGCCGACTTCCAAGCGATACGCGCCACCGGTTTGGCGGCGAGTGATCAAGTAGATGACCTGAATTTGGTCACCGGGGCGAAGTCGGTAGTGACCTAGGTGAGCCAATCTCGCTGGTCCTGCGTATCCGCCCTGCGCGTATGAGTTGAAGTCCAAGGGCCGCATGTCCTGCCATGTTTGCTCAGGACCACAGCTTGCTGCGCAATCGACACCGCGCATGCATGGCTGGCACGCACCAGTGCAGGGATAGCCACCAGGTACGTTACGACAACCGCAGTCATCGCTAGGGTTCGCGATGGACCTCGTTGTTTGCGCCGGTGGGTTTGCCTGGCTTGATAGCTCTGCTGGCGTTGGCGGTACTTGCCCGTCAGCCATTCTTGCCAGGCAGCTACACGCAAGCGAGATCAGCGCGATCATCAACGCGTGGCTAATTCGGCGAACCAACGTCGCGCGGTGGAATGCCTCGGTTTGCATTGCAGGCACGCCGGTCGTTTCAATCGCGGTCGTTTCCATCGCGGGACTCGAGTTGAACATGTTGACTCCCTTAACGCCACATTTGCGTCATCGATTTAAAAGCTCGCGACAACGGGTTACCTACTTTGGTCGCGGCACTGCTCGCTTCAGTCGTTGTCGCCTTTGTGGAGCCGACAGGCGGTGCGCCCATCGGCCCAGCTTCTGGCCGACTGACAGAGGCAAACGCTTCCGGTGACAGTTGTTCGACTTGCATTGCTTGTTTGGTAATGGATTGCCCAGTGTTACCACCTACGTTACTACCGCCAACCACTGCAATCATGGAATTGGAATCGTCAGACGCATCTTTCGGTACAAGCATTTGCATTGCGATTGCACGAACTTTTTGAGACTCGTCATCGAGCTTCGCTTGCTCAAGAACCGCCGCTAGTTCGATCGCCAAACTTCGATCATTTGGAACCGCAGCGACGGCGGCGCGCATCAAATGGACCGACGTAGCAAGTGCAAGTGGTGCTTCGGAAGCTCGCTGGCGATAGGACTTCGCAAGCAGACCAATTGCGTGCGCAGCAAGCGGATCGGAAGAGGCGACGGTACTCAAGATTTGCCGAGCAGAGTCTAAGTAGATATCTGCTGCGACGATCCCGGATAAGTTGGCGGTTTCGATTTCTTTTAATACATTGGTCTCATGCGAGCGCACCATTCGTGCGATCGATGGTGCGTCAACGTGGCCATAGCGCCCGACAAAATCCTCGGCTTCACGAATCGCAAGCAGTGCCGCGTCAATGCCTGACGATGCCGACCCATCACTGCGAGTTGAATCGATCGACTGCGCGACTAATCGAAGCGCATCGGTCGCTGACGAAGCCGCAGAGTGACTCGCACGATGCGCCAGACTGGCCGCTGATTCGTTGAGCAACGTCACGGCAGATTGACGAAGCGATGCAGTGCTGAACCCAGGCAGAACATTCGCTGGATCCGATTCTGCCTGTACCGACAAAGCCGTCAACTGGGACCATTCATAACCGTCCAGTTCGACCGGTGCCAATTCGGCTCGAGAAACCGGAACGGCAACTCGTTTTGTCGCTAATCGCGTTGTTGTCACTAATCGCGTTGGCATGCCATCATGCTTATGCGTGGCAATCGAAAAAGATCTTTTCGGCTGTGACTCGCTGACAAATGGATCGCGTTCCTGCCGTTCACCTTCCGGTGCTTTATCATCCAGCGGTTCGCGAATGAATAGACTAGAATCCGGAAGCTGTTGGGGGCGGTTCTCAGTTCCGTTTTCACTGACCATCGGCACGGGTGCCGAAATTCGTTGTGGACGGTTCCAATAATCATCCTGCGCCGCTACGCTGCTAGCAGAGTAGGTTGCGAGGCAAACGGCGATCAATTGCCGATACGCGATTATTCGCCGACAGGTACGAGCGGCTCGATTCAGGCGATCTTCCATGAATGAGCTAATTCCAAGAGGTTGAATCGATGCGTTTGATATGCGGAGGCCCTTCCTTAGGCACTACCGTCCGAACAGTCATCGGATGAATGATCGCGCCGACGCGAACAATCCGCACCAAACGACAATCTGCTTCGACGAAATACGGTGCACGAACGGCACGACCGTTAAACCTTGACTCACCCAAGTTCACGATGCGGGCAAGTCATTGCCCCAATGGGGTCCAGTCAAGCATTGATGGATCGCCTCCACAATCGCCTCCGCCTCGCTCATCCGGCCTTCACCGCTCTGGCGACAGCTTAGCCAGCCAACTTCAGGTCCAACGAAATGGCAACCGTCAGCGCGGAGCTGTTGAACATTTCGCTGGACAGCAGGCTTGCTCCACATGTGATTGCTCATTGCGGGCGCAAGCAGCACGGGACAAGTCGCCTGCAGGTACAGAGTTGCAAGCAAATCACCAGCCAGACCGCTAGCAAATTGCCCAATGATGTTGGCAGTCGCGGGGGCGACAACTACGAGATCTGCTCCCGCAGCGAGTTCAATGTGCGGGCCGAGAGCCCAGGTCGCCTGATCAAAACTGTCTACGGCAACCGGTTTCCCAGACAATGCCGCGAAGGTCGCAGTCCCGACGAATTGCATCGCGGCTCGCGTCATCACAACGCGAACTTCGTGGCCTGCCTGGCAAAGGCGGCTGCAGACCGTCGCCACTTTGTACGCGGCAATGCCTCCGCCAACACCAAGCACGATCACTTTTTTGCATGGGTCCGACGAGCCCTGCGCATCAACAGCCTGATTCGTCATGTGAAAAAACGCGGCGTTAGAGGTCCATCGCGCCCAAATCGGGGCCTTCGAAGGCGGCAATTTGCTCGTCGAGCGTTTGCACGTCGTTGCTCATGCTGAGAGAAATCTTGTCTTGCATGATTTCTGCCAACACGATGCTCATTTTGTCGTGAGTATCGACGTTGACGAGCGCGCGGCTGCCCTGATTGAGTTGAACCAGTCGTTTTTGAATCAACGTGCTGAGCTTAAACCGTCCGCCAACCTTATTGACGATCACTTCTTCTTTTAGTTCTTCGAGCATGGCTTTGGTTCCGTGTGGTCTTGCAATATTTGGCAAACTTCGGCGACCGCGTTGGGCACCGATTCGTTAATAACTTCGTACTTGTATCGCGACATGTATCGCATTTCAGCGGCGGCAGTTTCGAGGCGTGCGGTCAGCGATTCCTCGGTTTCCGTACCTCGCGAACGCAACCGCTTTTCCAGCTCATCCATGCCGCCAGGATGAATGAAAATGGTAATCGGGTCAAATTGACCAGCTTCCAAAACTTCCATTGCTCCTAAAACGTCAATCTCCAAGATTACCCACTTCCCGGCATTCAATCCAGCGGCAACTTGCTCACGAAGCGTGCCATACCAGTGTTGAAGGCCGAAATTCTGCTTGCATTCAAGAAACGCTCCCGCCTGGCGCAGTTCTGCGAAACGTTGTTCGGTAACAAAGAAATAATCGACTCCCTCTTGTTCCGAATCTCGTGGTTTCCGTGTCGTAGCCGAGATGCTAGAGACCACGGGAACTGGGCATTTAGCGAGCAATTCGCGGACAACCGTCGATTTTCCGGCACCGCTAGGTCCAGAAATGATGATCAGTTTTCCCTCGGTATGTTCGCTCATGACCGTCCCCAAAATGACCCAATCGGCCTCGATTTCACTAGCTCATGCGGCTTGTGAACCGGTGATTACTGAATATTCTGAACCAATTCCCGCATTCGCTCAATTCCACACTTTATGTCGACAACTCGAGCACTGATTTCGGCGTCGCCGGCTTTACTGCCAATAGTGTTGGTTTCGCGAAACATCTCTTGGACGATGAAATCTAGCTTGCGTCCACTGGCATCGCTGCTTTGCAGCGTCTGGCTGAACATGCTGAGGTGGCTTCCCAGCCGCGTTATCTCTTCGCTGATGTCAGACCGATCTGCAAAAAGCTGTATATCCCGCAATAAATCGCTAGTCGAGAACTCCAATCCGTGTTCGTCCAATACTCGTCGAATCCTTGTTTCGAGTCGATGTCGGTAATTATCGACCACGCGGGGCGCGAAGGCAGCAACAACGCCAAGATTCTCCTCAATAGCGGCTGAATCAATGCGCAATTGCACGGCCATCACTTCACCTTCGGCAAGCCGCATCTCATCCATTGCATCGAGCGCCGCGTCAGTTGCTTCGATCAGCACCGGCCAAAGTTGTTCAGGATCAAGCGACAAAGCCGCACCGGTAACAACCGCGCCCGGCAATTCCAACAATCCTGTCAACTCGATCGTAAAATCGCCTCCGACCGTCTCTTGAACTCGCCGCAATTGTGTCGCATACGCAACGAATGCCGCGACATTAATTTCACCCAGCGGCGCAATTTCCGATGGCGAAAAACTGGCGCTCGCATGGACCGAACCACGCTGAATTCGCGCGCGAATCCACTGCTCAAAACGTGATTCTAGCGGTGTGAGAACATCGCTTAGTCGCGGCGAAATCTTGAGTCCACGTTGGTTAACGGAACGCAACTCGACGGCAATCGCGCCGAGCGCGCACTCGCTACGGCCGACCCCTTGGCCCGTCATACTGCGCACAGCACCGGACGATTGAGTTGTAATCTTGGCTTGAGATTGCGTTGGATGGCCGGGCTGCGATTCTCGCGCGGTAGAATTCAAATCTAAACTTCCAATTCCGGGTGAATCTTTATTCTGTCTTTGATTCTACTGAGGCTGGCTCGTTTGCTGCTGGCTCGTTTGCTGCTGGCTCGCTTTGCGTAGGCTCGGTTACCGATGGCTTGTCAACGGCTGCGGCCGGAGCCACCGAGTCAGACGCGGGCGTTTCCGGCGTTTCCGTTTTTGTGGCCGCATCGGTTGCTGGAGTCAGCTCAACACCATTCTTCGCTGCATCGCCAGTGGTCGCTCCAGCCGTCGATTTCTTGTCGCCACCCAGATTAATAAAATTATTAACGCCTGCCTTATCCGCTGGCGACGCCGACACGGCGGGGGCTGTCGACAGGTCTTTAACGACCGTATCGGGTCCGAGCGACCACATCGTAAACGCACACAACGTGATCCAGCCCAACGCAACGAAGCTCGTGATTCGCGTGAATAAGTCACCCGCCTTCGTGCCAAATGCGCTTTGTCCGCCTGGGCCGCCGAGCGCCCCGGTTAAGCCACCGCCTCGACCGCGCTGCACCAAAATCAGCAGCACGAGAAACAGTGAAACGATGAACATCGAAAATCCCAGCACGGCGCTGGTGAAGGATGCGACTAAAGGAGTGACGATCATGATCCGTCCGGTGAGTTGTCTGGAGTGCGTTGTTTGGAAACTAAAATCGGCTACTTTGCCGCATTGATGATGGCGAGGAAATCGGCTGGCTGCAAACTTGCACCGCCGACCAATGCGCCATCGATATTCTCTTGGCCCAACAATTCGGCGGCATTGTTCGCTTTAACGCTGCCGCCATATTGAATTCGGATTTGTGCTGAAACGTGAGGGGAGAACATTTCACCCAACAATTGACGAATCATGGCGTGAACAGCTTCCGCTTGCGCAGGTGTCGCCGTCAACCCGGTACCGATGGCCCAGACAGGTTCATAAGCCAGCACGATCGCCGCCGCGCGAACTTCATCGAGGCCTTCCAGGGAGCCACGAACCTGTTTTTCGACGACCGTTTCGGTCTTGCCCGCTTCTCGCTCCGCCAGTGTTTCGCCTACACAAACGATCGGAATCAGGTTTCCAGCAAGCGCCGCTTGCATCTTTTTGGAAACCAGTGCATCCGTCTCGCCAAGCAATTGGCGGCGTTCACTGTGACCCAAAATGACGTATCGACAGCCGACATCGGTCAACATCCCCGCGTTGACTTCTCCCGTATAAGCTCCGTCGGCGGCTGCATACAGGTTCTGAGCACCGAGCTTAACCGTTGACCCTGCGGTCGCATCGGCAATGGCCAGCAGGTAAACTGACGGCGGGCAGATTGCTACCTCGCATCGATCGCCGGCTCCCGCACCGGCGACAATCGCCCGCGCGAGGTCGACCGCCGTTGATAGGCGGGTGTTCATTTTCCAATTTCCAGCGATGAAGGGCAGCCGGGTCACGCAAAAGCCTCGGGAAGTGGTGATATGGATTTGCCAAGCATCTCAGCCATTCGTCGCATTTGGACGACAAGGTCGCGATACTGAGCCGGTAACAACGCTTGGGGTCCGTCACTTTTGGCGACTTCAGGGCAGTCATGGACTTCAATGTGTACTCCATCGGCTCCCGCTGCAATCCCAGCCAACGCGCAAGCCGGTATCAAATCGGGACGTCCGGTTGCATGCGATGGGTCGACAATGATCGGCAAGTGAGTCAACGTGTGCGCTAGTGGCACAGCGGCAACGTCAAATAAATTGCGCGTTGCAGGGTCAAAACTCTTAATCCCTCGCTCGCACAACACAACGTTTGGGTTGCCCTGGCTGAGAACGTATTCGGCGCTCATGAGCAAATCGGTCATCGTCGCGCTCATGCCTCGTTTAAGCAGTACAGGACGGTTGGTTTTGCCGACTTCGGTTAGCAAGACAAAGTTCTGCATGTTCCGAGCACCGACTTGGATCATGTCTGCGTAGCGTGCAACAACATCAACGCAGCGAACATCGGTCACTTCAGTCACCACTGGCATCCCATGTTCATTGCCGACGTCTCGCAATAGCTTCAACCCGTCTTCGCCGAGTCCTTGAAACGCATATGGGCTGGTTCGTGGCTTGTAAGCACCGCCGCGAAAAAGATTTGCACCACTTTCGCGGACACTTTCGGCAATGCGATGCATTCGCGGCGCGTCTTCAACGCTACATGGCCCCGCGATCATGGCCAGGAAACCGCCACCGATCTTGACCCCGGAAACATTGATGATGCTCGGTTCAGGGTGAGCTTCTAACGATGCTAGCTGGTAAGGTGGCAGCACAGGAATGACTTCCGCGACCCCTTCGATAGCTAGAAGCGGAGCTTCGCGAATTTTGTTCTCATCGCCGATAATTCCCACGATCGTGCGGTACGTTCCCCGGCTCAAATGGGCGCGCATCCCGAGCGCTTCGACACGTTTGATAACGTGGTCGATCTGGGAATCAGTCGCACCATTTTTGAGGATCAGGATCACAGCAAGGCCGCAGTTTAGTATGGAACGATTGTCCCATTCGTTTAAATCATTGTCGAATGATTGTCCCCATCCATTACCGCGCAAGTTGGGAAAATCGCTCGACGCTCTACAGAAACGTCTTTTTGCAAGGGCCAAAATGTAACACCATCCACGCCTCTTCGTCGAGGGTGAATCGCAGCCAACCGCTCTTTCGGGGTTTTCCTCGTATTTATTATTGAAGTCGCCTCGAAATTACGATCCTTGGCTCGCGTTCGACAGACATTCCTATTTACGTTAGCAAAGCGGCCAAGTTACTAATTGGCGGAAACCCATCTTCCATTGGAAATCCAGAATGCCTGACACCCCCCCCATTGCACAAACAGTAGACCAAGGACTGGGAGCCATTCAAGCCACAGCCCTGGAATCATTCAATCGACTTCGCAATGGTGACCCGCAAGTCATCTCTGACCTCGTTTTAAGTTATGTGGTTCCAGCCTCGTTAGCACTCCTCGCTGTATTCGTCGGCTATCTCGTCGCCAAATATTTGGCTCGCATCGTCAGCGGTCCGGTTTGCAAACGTGTCGATGAGACGCTTGGCAAGTTCGCGGGTCGAGTGATTTTCTACGGCGTAATGCTCGGCGTCATGGGACTGGTCCTTCAGCAATTCAAGTTGGAGATAAGTGGCGTTGCCTCCGTTCTGGCCGCGGCTGGCTTCGCCATTGGGCTCGCGTTTCAAGGCACACTCAGCAACTTTGCTGCAGGTGTACTGTTGTTGGTCTTTCGACCATTTAAAGTCGGTGACACGATCAATGCGGCGGGTGTCACGGGCAAAGTAAATGAAATCGACCTATTTACCACCACGCTCGATACCGCAGACCATCGACGCATCATCGTCCCCAACAGCGCCATCTCCGGTGGCACCATTGAAAACGTCAGCTTCCACAAGCACCGTCGCGTTGAAGTCGTTGTTGGAGTCGCCTACGCTGCAAGCCTCGACGCAACCCGAGCTGCGCTGACCACAGCCGCAGAATCACTTAAACCAAAGACGATTCAAGGTGACGGTCGAGGCTATTCAGTAACCCTCGCAACGCTCGCTGACAGCTCTGTGCAGTGGAAGGTCAGGTTGTGGACGGCTGCCACCGATTATTTCCCTGCGACCGAAGAACTCACTCAAGCCATCAAGCAACAATTGGATGCTGCCGACATCAGTATTCCATTCCCACAAATGGATGTTCACCTCCACCGCGAGTACGAAACCGAGTCAGCGGAACCAGCGCTCACGCGTCCTCGGCTCCGCAACATCGCCAGAGAAGTTCGCCGCGACGCTGCATAGTGCCGTCATCGTTGTCAATTAGCATCATGCGAGCTTTTATTCTTCGTGAACATTCTCTCTTCTTCAAATGACGTAAGTCGTGATTTGAACTCCGCTTATTGATTCCGCGTCCGTTTCGGTGGCTTCAAGAATCAACCCTCTGCGGAATTTGCCACGAGGTTTCGGCTTAATCGCCTGACTGAAGGGTTAACAGCCGTGACATGCTGATTAACAACGACGACCGACTGGTTAACAGTGACAACCCGTCGCCTTCAAACAATCGGCCCCAATGCAGACGGCGCGATTGCGGTACCGCACCATGTCTCGCGCTGCAATCAACTGCGTTCTTGATGTGAAACACTGACGATTGTCACGATCCGAATGTGACCGCTGGTCAAGATTCTGTCAGCCGCCCATCGCTTCGACTTGTGGCCAAACAAGTCTCGCATACCCTCATCATTTGAGCGGCGTACAAAAACCTTTCCACTTTGATTATCCCGATATTTGCAAGGCTTCCAGCGTTACGATGGCCAAGATCATTCACCCGCTTTTGACACTGCTTGCCTCGCTGTCTCGCCAGGAACTCGGTCGGCAGATTGCGTATCTCAAAGCGGAGAATCAAATCTTGCGAAGCAAATTACCCAAACGAATCACGCTCGACAATCGGGAGCGACGGACGCTGGTTAAACATGGCAAAAGTCTTGGTGCCAAGATCAAAGAGATCATGTCGACGCCAGCTATTCGACGTTTCGTCGATGGGTGCGGGCGATGGAGGATGGACCAACAACTACATCTGCCACCAAGCCAGCCAAACCAAAGGCCAAGACCGGTGGCCGCCCACGAACGGATGACGAGATTCGCGATACGATCATTCGTATCCGCAACGAGACCGGCTTCGGCTACACGAAGATCATGCAGCAACTGCGCCGACTCGGAGTGCATGTGTCTCGGCAGACAGTGAAAAATGTTCTGGTTGCCGCCGGACTTGGACCGCTGCCACACGATCACCCCGATACCTGGTACAAGTTCTTGAACCGGCACGCTGAAACACTGTGGCAATGCGATTTTGCGGGGTGCATGACATGGTTTGCGGGACGGATTGAGGTCGCGAGAATTTTGCTGATGATTTACAATACGAGGGCTTCAGTTAGTGTGACTGGGGGTTTTGG
>JAYVSE010000048.1:0-9494 GCA_043775635.1 Planctomycetaceae bacterium
GGCTGGCTGCTCTTTTTGTGGATGAGCAGTGCACCAAACGCCGAAAACAGGAAGTTGCACCGGTCAAAAACTCTTTTTGACCACGAAAATGAGCCACCCTTCTGGGTGCTTGTTGTTTAGTTGCACATAGTGCTCTGTCTCAAATTTACTGCTCCATGCCCCCACCAAACGAAAACAAGACTGAGACCAGCTCATTGCAGAGTGCGCTACGGCAGGTTAACCTGGAAGTGGCACGCTGGGAGGCAGCCTGCGAAAGCGGTTTGGGATGGATTTGCCGCTGTGGGAAATGGTATTCACAGGCGAGAAACCGCTTTTATCGCTTGTTCCTAAAGATCCCAGGTTCCTTAAATATCCCTTCCCGGCCGATTGGTTACCGCAAATCGGGGGATTGGTTTCGTTGACCTCGACTCAATTAAGTCGGTTGTCGGAGCTTCTGGATGTGCCTGAGGCTGCGGCACCTGTCGAACGAGATTTTGTAGCTGGTTTACTTGACGAATTGGACGTAAACAGCGTTGATGGCGAGGGGGCCGTCGGTCTCGCAATCTCGCTTCAACGCAGTGACATCGAAGCTAGTGACGCCCCCGACATCGTCGCGGACATGCGAACCGCGATCGAACGATTTGCGTCCGATGAAGAGCGGGCTGATTTGCTTGCACGGATCGATGAACGTAGCACTTTGATTGTGGGGGTAGTCACGCGCAAGCCGGCGATTACTCGTGAATTGAAACGTCGATCGATTCGTCAAGGGACGCAACCAGCGATCAGCTCGATCCGAACGCTCGTCCAATTGCGTCCGCTTTTTGAAGAAGACGAAGAAGGCAACGCGACTGGAATTGAATGTATGATCCCAGCGATGACATTGGAATTGAAATTCGATCGAAACGAACACGAACATACGGCAACGTACAGCTTGGACGAAGAGACGCTGCAAAAGATGTTGGACCAATTGCAACGAACGCAAGACAAATGGCGTTTGTTGCACGAAGAGTATCACGACCAGATTTGTGAGTAATTGATATGAGTTGTGTCATTGAAGAGCAAGTTGATAACGAAATGGTTATCGATCGTCGCGAAATCCATGGGCCGCAGCGGAAATTATCCGGTATTGTTTATGCCGATTCAAGGCCTCAAATATTCACGCTAAAATCGAAAGATATTTTGCGTGGATCGAAGCCGCGAATCGCACGGACTTACACAAGTGGTTTGGAGCATGGCGGTCGATACCATTGGTTCAAACGACCGACGCCAATCGAGCTTACTCGCGATGGTGCGTTCGTACTGGCGAAGTTGAAATCTGTGGGAGGGTTTTCATGGACCGGTCGAGGTCTAACTAAGCAGCAGGCAATCGATGATTTAGGATCGCAGATCGATCAACTGGTCCTGTCACAGTATCGAAAATCGACGATGCAACGTGGTGACGACGAACAGGGATTATGGGCGGCAATTGCCGATTTGTTCGACATCGAACGGTTCCGGAGTACAGTGACGACGGATACGCGCGAACATGCGCAGGTCTTTCATGAATCCGCATCCAACGGCTCGCCACGCTTCCGAATGGAATGTTTTGGTGGCGAAACTTATGTGTTGCCTCCATCGAAGATTGTCGGCGCGTTGGACTCACTCGATGACGGCCAGTGGTGTGAATTGATCGTTCGTACTCGCGTTCGTAGTGGCAAGGTGGTTCAAGTCCAATGGGGACAACTTGCTAGCGCACCCGAAACGTGGACCGCCGAGCAAGTAGCCCAAGATTTGAATTTGCTTCCCCAGGCCGACTTTCCCGTTTTACCCGATGGTCCTATTCGACCTGACGCTTAATTTTTTGTCACGAAGGTCGAAGTTAAGGGCAAGCATGCACAACGCATTGGCTGAGGTCTTCTTTGTTGACGTTGGCAAAGGATCTAGCCAACTGGTGTTGTTTCCCAACGGCGACGCGGTGCTGATCGATGCGGGCAAAAATTCGCAGCCAGTTATCCGCTTGGTCGAATCGCTGTCGATTACTCGCTTCGTGTCGGTCGTTATTTCGCACTGGCACGATGATCATTGCGGCGGAATTCCAAACTTCATCAAGAAATTTCGCGACCGCATCTGTGCAGTACGGGTTCCGGGGAAACCGGAGTGCGTCGATGGTCAAGCGATGTACCGCAGCGTTTATCCGCAAATCAAAACACCAGTTCCTAACGCGTCGACGGGGGCGAACTTAAGAATTTTGTATCCTGACCGCGAAGCTCGCGATGATGCGGAAAGTGGTAATGACACTAATCAAGCCAGCGGCATTCTATCGCTGGAGTCTTCCGGTGCCCAAGTGTTGTTTCCAGGTGATGCCGGACGCGTCGCGTTTGAAATGTTAGCCCGGCACCTTGGTAAGTCGTTGCCCTTACGTCCGGACCTTCTTGCGGCGCCGCACCACGCCGGACGATCGGGCGACGACGACAGTTCGCCTCCAATCGGGTACGTCAACGATTTCGATTGGTTGTATGGCGACTGCGTCAAACCCACGCAAACGATCATAAGCGCCGGGACCGTTAAAAATGCAAAACATCCTCGCCCTGCGCATGTCAAGGCCATCCGTCAAACCGGCAGTTGTGTGTTATATACTCAATTAACCGAGCAATGCCACGCCGATCCAAGCAGCCTGCGACCAGCAATCTTGGATCGGCCACTTTACCCAGGCAAACACGATACAAGTGGGACAGCGTGCGCCGGAACGATCAAAGCAATTGTCTTCAAAGATCGCGTTGAAGTGGATCGACTCGCCGAACACCAAACCGCCATCGATGAAAAACTCAAAGCTTCGCCGGCACTTTGTCGACGATCGCTCTTGCTCACTTGACATGACCGCTTGACTCATCCGCCTTAATCGACCGACATGCTGCCCGCTCACCTCGCCGAGAACATTCGCAAACAGATTCTGTTCTATTTGCAATCGATGTTCGATTTTCAAGATACGGCGGTCGGTGCGGCGCTTGAGCAGTTCATGCTCGCGCCGCATAACGGGACGAACTTCAGGGACATAGGCATTTGCAGGGTGAACGTCAGGATGGAACGATTCAGGAACCGAGGCCGCCTGAAATCAATTCAACGCCGATTTCCGCAGCGCGAAATTCGATGACAAATTTTGACTGAGCGCTGCATAAATCCTCGTGAAATTGCAAGTTTTCCGCTAATTTTTGTCATCGATTTATTGCTTGATAAGCGGTGTTTTTCCGGCTTCAGTTTTGAGTTTCCCAGTGCCGTCTGGATGCAAAAACGCGGTTTTTACGCGGTTTTCGCTCAAAATTGATGTTGCCACTCAAAAACTGAATCCTCATATTTAACGCTTGAATGCGGTTAATTGGATGACAATTTTTCCTGGAGCCGATGATGAACGGAGTCAGTCAAGCAGACTATTTTCTGCCCGAAGAGTTCGCGCAGCGACGCTACGAGGCACTTCGCACAGTGTATGTCGAAGACGAGTCGATGAAGAATGTGGCTCAGCAATTTGGCTTGAGTTATGGAACGATTCGAAATTGGGTTAGCCAATTTGAACAGGCTCGCCAACATCCCGGTTTTGTTGAGACGTTGGAACGCGAAGAAATCGTCGACTTCTTCACCAAAACCGTCCAACTTACGGGCTTCGAACTTGACCCGAGCTTTGATCTCACCGAAGTACATCGATCATGGTAGTGCCTCTGGTGGCAAAACCTCGTCTTTTCAGGCCAAACACTGAATCTTTAAAACTCGATGCTGTTCGGCGTCACCCGGCGATGTTGCCGAGCACCTGAGTCTCTATAATGCCACCGTCAATGAAATTCGGCTCGCGGTGCAGCGATTGACTCATTCATGAAAACAAGTTTCTTTTTTCGGAAGGTGTGATCTCCAGTGTCTGACAAGGTAGAGAAAATTATCATTATCGGCAGCGGACCGGCTGCCTGGAGTGCCGCCATCTATGCCGCTCGCGCGAATCTGGAGCCGCTCGTTTTCGAGGGTGCGATGACTGAAGAAAATCGGCAAAATGGAACACTTCCGCTTGGGCAGTTGGCACTGACGACCGAGGTCGAAAATTATGCTGGCTTCCCGTCGGGCAACATGAAAAGCTTCATTGATTCTGCTATTGATTCCGAACAGCAGTATCTATTGCCCCCAGTCAGCGAAGAAGAGCACGCGGTCACGGGCCCGGAACTGATGAATTTGATGCGGCAGCAGGCACGCAACTTCGGTACCCGAATCATAACCGACGACGTGTCATCGACCGATTTCTCGTCGAAAGTGTTCAAAATCGACACGCTTGAAAATGGTTCGTTTCAATGTCGGACCGTGATCGTTGCGTCGGGGGCGCGAGCGAACTACTTGGGGTTGCCAAGTGAAGATGCATACAAGAATCGCGGAGTCAGCGCTTGTGCGGTTTGCGATGGTGCGTTGCCACGGTTCCGTAACAAGCCAATTGCGGTCGTTGGCGGTGGCGATAGCGCGGTTGAAGAAGCGACGTATCTGACGAAGTTTGCTTCGAAAGTTTATTTGGTGGTCCGTCGCCATGAACTTCGCGCATCCAAGATCATGCAGGATCGAGCACTGCGAAACGAAAAAATGGAAATCCTCTGGAACCATGAAGTGCGTGAAGTGCTTGGTGAAACGAAAGCGGGTGTGACGGGAGTGCGATTGTTCAACAACAAAGAAAATAAGGAACACGATATTGAAGCCCATGGCCTGTTCCTGGCGATTGGACACACGCCGAATACCAAGTTTCTTAATAACCAAGTTGACTTGACGGACAAGGGATATATTCGCTGGACCACACTTTGCAGAACTTACACAAGCGTTGAAGGCGTCTTTGCGGCTGGGGATGTGGCGGACGATTACTATCGCCAAGCAATCACCTCAGCAGGCACCGGATGTATGGCTGCGCTTGATGCAGAGCGATTGCTCGCAGAGCACAATTTGGTCTAGCAGGAAGCACTTGAAGGAGCATTGAAAATGACAAGTTGGCTATTGATTACGGATGCGAGACGCGAGTCGTCTGTGGGTCATGACGTTGAGGTTCGTGGCTGGGTACGAACCCGTCGTGATTCTAAAGGGGGCTTTAGCTTCCTGGAAATCAACGACGGAAGTTGCTTTGGAAATCTCCAGATTGTTGTTCCGGCAGCACTTGATAATTACGCCAGCGAAGTTCAGAAACTGACGGCTGGTTGCAGCGTTGTTGTTTCAGGAGAACTCAAATTGTCACCAGCATCCGGTCAAGCGACCGAGTTGCACGCAGACAATTTACGAGTCATCGGTTGGTGCGACGCAGAGGAATATCCACTGCAGAAGAAACGCCATTCATTCGAAAAATTGCGTGAATGGGCTCACCTTCGCGGTCGAACGAACACGTTTGGCGCTGTGATGCGAGTTCGAAATCAGATTTGCAATTCGATTCATCAGTTCTTTCAAGAAAATCGCTTTCTTTACTTGCAAACGCCGATCATTACGGCCAGCGATTGCGAAGGCGCGGGCGAAATGTTTCGTGTCACGACATTGAACTTGGAAAAACTCGCGGGTAGCAATCGTCCGTTTGACCCATCGCAGGATTTTTTTGGCAAGCCTGCGTTCCTCACGGTAAGCGGCCAATTAGAAGGTGAGACATACGCGACCGCGCTTGGCCGCATCTACACCTTTGGGCCGACCTTTCGCGCTGAAAATAGCAATACGACGCGGCACCTCGCTGAGTTCTGGATGATTGAACCCGAAGCTTCGTTCTTTAATTTAGCCGACGACATGAAACTTGCCGAATCGTTTCTCCGACGAATCTTCGGCGACTGTTTGAATCGCTGTGATGAAGACATGAAGTTTTTCAACGAACACATTCAGCCTGGCGTCGTCGATCAATTGAGAAAGGTTGTGGAAACCCCCTTTTCGCACATGACCTATACCGACGCAGTTAAGGTTCTGACGAGTTGCGGCGAGAAGTTTGATTACCCTGTGAAATGGGGTATCGACTTGCAAGCCGAGCACGAGCGTTACTTGACCGAGAAGCATGTTGGTGGGCCGTTAATTTTGACGGACTATCCGGCATCTATTAAGCCGTTCTATATGAAGTTAAGTGACGATGAGCAAACGGTCGGTGCAATGGATGTGCTGGTACCAGGGGTTGGGGAGATCATTGGTGGCAGTCAACGCGAAGATCGGCTTGACACGCTGCTCGCTCGGATGAAAGCGTCTGGATTGCGAGAAGAAGATTATTGGTGGTACATCGATTTGCGAAAATTCGGCAGTGTACCCCACGCGGGTTTTGGATTGGGTCTGGAACGGGCCGTTCAATACGTCACCGGAATGGCGAATATTCGTGACGTGATTCCCTTCCCGCGAACTCCTGGAAACGCCGAGTTTTAGGACGAGTTTTAGTGAGTCAAGCGAATGAAAACTGATAAGCAGATTTTTGGGATTTTCGCTGCGTTTCCGCAGTGGATCTTTGAACTGACCGGCTTGCCATGGCCCGGCCCGTGCCAACTACTATCGGTATCCCTGAAGGCAATTGAACAAACCGCCGACGGTGTGGTCTATCCTGATTCAGTAATCGAACCGCTGACGGTCATTGAATTTCAATTTCAGTTAGATCCTACGATTTATGCTCGCATCGTGATCGAAATGGCACTGGTTCAACAGTCTAATGCGATGCGAGATGTCCAAGGAGTCATTTTCTTTTTCGACGAAAAATTGGACCCGAAGACCGATCCGTGGCGGCAGGTGGTTCATGCTTTCTATTTAGACGAGTTGATAAACGGCTTGGCTCAGCGGGAGCCCGACCATCCGCTAGTGGCTGTTTTTCGTCCGGTGCTGCTAGAAAGCGAAGAGAGACTCGAAAAAGAGGCTCGCCAATACTACAATCAAATTAAATCAAGTGACCTGCCGAAACCTAGCGTTAGTTTACTATTGGACATCTTTGTAAACTGGATTGAGCAGAGGTTCGACAAAAAAGGCAAACAGGAGATCGAAGAAATGTTGATGGGAGCACTACCTGACTTGCGTGAAACACAGTCCGGCAAGGACCTGATTCAAATCGGCCGAGTTGAAGGTAAGATTGAAGGCAAAGAACAAGGCAAAATTGAAGGCAAAATTGAAGGCAAAATCGAAGGCAAAATTGAAGGCTTGCTATTAGTTTTGACTTCGCGATTCGGTGAGGTATCACCCGAACTGAAGGAACAGATCCGACAGTTTTCCGCAGGTGACAAGATCGATCAAGCGATTTTACAAGCAGTGAAAATTGATTCGATCAATGAGCTTACGCTCTAGCAAGGCTGCATGCGGAATTCTGCTGAATGAATGCCCAACAGCTTGGCAACTTATGGATGAAGGCAACCAATGACTGTTGTCGGACGTCTTGCTCCATCGCCAACGGGCGCGCAGCACTTGGGCAATGCGCGCACCTATCTGTTGGCTTGGCTGTCTGCGAGAAGTCAAGGAGGTCAAGTAATCCTGCGTATCGAAGACATCGATTCGCCGCGAGTGAAGCCGTGGGCCGCGCAGCAAGCAATTGATGACCTGAAGTGGCTCGGACTTGATTGGGACGAAGGTCCTGACATTGGCGGCCCCAACGGTCCCTATGTCCAAACCGAACGAACTGTCCGTTACGAAGCTGCCATTTGTCGGCTGATTGAATCAAATCGAATCTATCCCTGCACCTGCTCGCGCACGGATATCGACGCTGCGGCAAGCGCGCCTCATGAATCGATTGATGGCCCGATATACGCTGGCACCTGTGCTTCATGGCAACTCGGTGATGACTTGCCACCGATGGGCACTTATTGCTGGCGATTTCGCGCGACCGATCATGAGATTGCAATCCACGATATCATTCACGGTTCACTGCACATGAACGTTGCCAAACAGCTTGGTGACTTTCCCGTCACCCGTAAAAATCTGCAGGTTGCTTATCAACTTGCCGTCGTCATCGATGACGATAGCATGGGAATCAACGAAGTTGTACGAGGCGATGACTTACTGCCCAGCGCTTTTCGGCAAGCTGACCTTATCAACGCACTGGAATTACGACGCCCAACGTACGTTCATGTGCCGCTCGTCATTGGGCACGATGGTCGCAGGCTCGCCAAAAGGCATGGCGATACTCGGCTTAGCCAATATCGAAATCAAGGGATCAAACCGGAGCAAATCATCGGTTGGGCAGCGCGTAGCGCAAACTTGATTTCAGGTCACCAACTTGTGATGCCAAAAGACCTCGTTTCGCAATTTAGCTGGTCAGCGGTACCGAAAGAGCCAGTCGTATCCGATGATGACATAGCGGCGATTCGATGATTAACGAAGCCAACGTCAACCCAATTTGAACCAAAATTGAATTCGATATTTCTCAACGCGATTGGATTCTGCTATATTCACGCAAACGTTTTTTACTTCGTCACTCAAAGCTAAATGGAGAAGATCATGGGCAAAGGTAACAACGCACAGAAGAACGAGAAAAAGGGAATGAAACCAAAGGCCGACAAGAACGACAAGAAGAAGGCTGCGACCAAGCCTGAGCCAAAGAAGTAGTTCACCCGATCAACGTCTCGTCACCTGTGCCTTTTCGTACCACGCGACCGAGGTTGCGGTGCATGTGGCTACGCAGGATTACACGAAATTGCCCTTCGAATTCGAGCCTCGCGGACGGTTTTGAAGGGCATTTTATTTCGTTTTGACTCAGTAAACGACCAGCTTCTACCTTAAACAGTTGTTTTCTTTGGACGCAGGATGCATGCGATGAATTTTGAGGCGGATTTCAAACGCGTGATTGTCATGGTTTTACTTTTGACGCTTTCCGGCTGTCGCTCGACACCCAAGGTCGCTAGCGCCGCAACCGGTGACCTATCCGGCGATAACGCTGTCAGCCAAGCATCGGCGGCGGAACCGTCCAAACCAGCAACGTTTACTGACAAGACGGAGCTTCAAAGTGGCACGGGACCGATGGACGCGGATGCCCCGACCGAATTTCAGAAAACAGAATCAGGATTGAAATACCGAGTGCTGCGGAAGTCCGACGGTAAAAAGCCGAACAGCGCGAGCACTGTCACCGTCAAATATCGCGGCTGGCTGAACAACGGAAAAGAGTTTGACAGTTCCTACAAGCGAGGCGAACCAATATCGTTTCCGTTAAGCGGTGTTGTCGCTGGCTGGACCGAAGGCATGCAGTTGATCGGCGTTGGTGGCATGATTGAACTCTGGGTTCCATCAAACCTCGGTTACGGCGCGAATGGCTCACCTGGGTCGATCCCTCCACACTCAACGATTCACTTCATCGTTGAGCTGGTCCAAGTCAAATGACCGTCATTAAGAATTGACACTTATTTCTAGGGTACGACGGACTTCCAGTCCGTCTATAAAAGATTGCAAACGGACTGGAAGTCCGTCGTACAACTATAACTCAACCCTTACTTTTAAGTTTGCCAAAGCACTAGTGGTTCGAGAACTAATTGATGCCGCTTGAAAGAATCGTTAAACCGCGTGCCCAACGGGCCGCGAGCCTCGCGCGGGGCGTTGCCCACACGGTT
>JAYVSE010000049.1:0-14821 GCA_043775635.1 Planctomycetaceae bacterium
GAAAGAGCGATCTTTCGCGGAGCGAAAGGCGACACTGAAAAACTATTCAGGTTGATTTGCCAAACTCAAACCAACGTGCGAGCAGCCCGTCCATCCAATGACGCTGCTCACCATACCTTCCCACTGTGACCATATTCAATGGTGACGGCAGCGGTAATTTCCCAACGTCCACCGATATCAACATCGCGACGGGCGTCGTCGCAATGGCGGCCGCCGATTTCAATGGCGACGGGAAGATGGATCTGGCAGTTGCCGCAGGGGACATACTTGGGCTGGACAACAAAGTGAAAGTGCTCTCAGGGAATGGGAACAATACCTTTCAAAATGGGGTCATTCTGAGTAACGCTGCTGTCGCTCCGGGAGGATTAGTCACAGGCGATATCAATGGAGACAATAAAGTGGATCTGGTCATGGCTGATCTTAACGGAGCTGCGGTGAGCGTCTTCGCCGGCGAGGGCAATGGCAGCTTTTCGGCAGCGGCCAGTTTTGCTGTTGGGCAAAATCCAAAATCTGTCGCCTTTGGCGACTTCAACCAGGATGGCAAGGTTGACCTCGTCAGTGCCAACGAGGGCAGCAATACCGTCAGTATTCTTCAGGGCAACGGAGATGGCACGTTCCAGGCAAATGTCGATTTCGTCGTTGGGACGGCTCCGCGGTCGGTCGCTGTCGGAGACTTCAACCGTGACGCCATACCCGATCTGGTCGTTGTAAATTGGGGAAGTAACAATGTCGCCGTATTGGAAGGTCGAGGAACAGGCGACTTTGCTCCTTCAGAGTTTATTGCGACGGGATACGGTCCCACCAATGTCGCAGTGGCTGATTTTGATAAGAATGGTATTTCAGATCTCAGCGTGCTCAATCTGGCCGATCGAACCGCGACTATTCTTTATGGCAATGGCCCGTCGATGCTTACGAAAGTCAATGATCCGGGAGTGCCCGGATTTTCGGTGACCGCAGACTTTAACGGTGACGGTTTCCCGGATCTGGCCAATTCATCTGACACTAAAACATTTCAACTCCCTAATGGTTCGATTGGGTTTGAAACCCCCGTCGATATCCGACTTGGTAGCGGCGATGGAACGTTTCAGGCGCCTACGCGACTTGATGTTTCTGGTTTTGGGTTGGCGATCGGGGACTTTAATCGCGATGGCAACGTTGATCTCGTCGTAACCGACATGGCAGTGACCCACGTGCTCCTCGGCAATGGCGACGGCACATTCGCAAATGATCTTTCGTCTTCCACAGGTCTAATCGCCTATAGATTTTCTGAAGAAACTTACGGCAATGTCCATGTTGGTGATTTTAACGGCGACAACATTTCGGATCTGCTGTTTACCAGTTTTAGATACGAAAAGGGCGTAAAATCTTACATGAGTATAGTACTGGGGAACGGCGACGGCACCTTTAGCCTTCCACAGGTCTACGGGCCGTATGGATCTTATGAGTCTGTCGCGGATGTCGTGGTCGCCGACTTCAATGGCGACGGCAAATCAGACGTGGCGGCTACGTTCTTCGATCTCAACGTCGTCACTGATTCCTTCAGATCCTTCAGACTTCGACTTGGTGGCAGTACATTAGGGGCCGAGATCATACTGCCAATTCTGGCGACTAACATTATTGCAGGGGACTTTAACGGTGACGGGAAGACAGACCTAGTGGTGTCGGATTTAAGCCGGATGATTCTGAGGCTGTATCCAGGAAACGGGGATGGAACGTTTCGAGCACCGGTGAAATTCTCGGGTTCTGGCACGCAGAGCAATGGCAGACTGAATCTTGTTACCAACTTAATCACTTCCGATGTGAACGGCGACGGACGGCTGGATATAGTGGCACAGTTCGCAACAGGTGTCCAAATTCACCCAGGCAACGGAGATGGAACTTTTCAGTTGCCCTATTTCGAACCGGCCTATTTCAAAGCACTCGACCAGTATATCCAGGCACCCATCCCTTTAGTGGCCGACTTTGACCACAACGGTCTGCTGGATGTATTTTCGGGCGATTTGCTGCTCAACCTTCCAGTCGTGGTGACGATTTCCAGTTCGAGCGTTGCTGAGAATCTTCCGGTTGGTTCCGTTGTCGGCACGCTCAGTACGGCACATCCGAATGACCCGGGCAACTACTTTGCCTACACACTGATCAGCGGCACCGGGTCAGGTGAGCTTATCGCCGCTGGACAGTCGCCAGAATACGCTGAAACCAACGGTCTCGTGGACCGCGTTGAAGGGAGCCGCGACCTACGAAGTCTGGTTGTCCGATGTGACCAACAACAATCCCGCACTGATTCGCGAAAGCGCAGGCTCTGCAACATCATGGACGCCGTCGGTCAATCTGCCGATCGGAACGTATCGGGTGTGGGTCCGAAGAATCGACAGCAAAGGGATTGCCGCAAAGTGGTCAACGTCCGTTGCTTTTGTGGTCGCAGCGGCACCCGTGGTGACCGAGACTCTGCAATCCACGTTTTCACGAATTCCGACATTTTCGTGGAACACTGTCGCCGGCGCGGTCTGCTACAATTTGTCGTTGCGGAATCAGACGACAGGAGAGATTAAGAACTGTAACGGGAATCACCGGCCCAACGTGGACGCCGGCTCAAGCGTTAAGCGATGGCGACTGGACGTGGCGGGTGCAGGGGATGAATGCACCTGGTCAGCGAACATTCTGGAGTCAGAACGCTCAGGTTTACACAGGCGGTCGTCCGCAGATTCTGGCACCTATCGCGCATGGGTCCGTGCGATCAGCACCAGCGGCGAATTGAGCCTGTGGAGCCGATATGTCGAGTTCACCGTAGCTTAAAAAGGTTCTGTGCCGTCCGTGGAACCCTCGTTGCCTGCCCCAGTCTCAACACCGCTTCTGGCTCTGTTGAAATCTGATGGAAACGTCGCCCACAAGACACTATTGGTTTCAATCAGCCCCGATCATCCGGCACCGATTTCGATGACGAGTCGCCTGCATCTCAAGACCGTTGCGCAAGGTTCCGCGATGGCCGTTTCTGTGAATCACAAAAGTGAACTGTCGGTGGCCGAAAATCCTGATCTGCAGAACACCCTGTTTTCACTCGACCCGAGTTTCATTGTTGAGCAGGCCGCTAGTCGTCCTGCAGCCTGTCGCGTAGCAAGAATACTCTGAGTCGTGAGATTGGCCAGAAAATCAGCGGATCTGAGCGATCATTGCTGGCCGAAAGCCTGGGACTAACGGGAGGTACGGAGTCAACGGGAGTAACGGGAGGTACAGAGCATGTTTTCGGGGGGTGACTCATTCGCTTTTAGCGGTGATAACGATGGCGTTGAGTTTTAAGACTGCGCGGAATTAGGAAGGGACACGATGGGTCGCTTGGCTCGTGCAGAGGTTTTTGATTCGGCAGAAATTGCCGTTGCTCATGCTTACAATCGGACCGTCAGACGCTGCCTCTTGATGGGTGATGATACGGTCTTTCACAAATGATTTTGCTATCGCTTGGCAATTTTTCTGGCGGGCAAAGTGCTGTGTGGTGATGCAACAACCGAGACTTGATAGACTTCGTTTGACAACGCCGTACGTTTTTTGCTCCAAGGGCGTTGATCGACTGACTGGGCTTATCCCACTCTAGGTCTTTAATTTGTAAAACTCGTTTTGCTGGAGAAAGCTAGATGAACAAACGCTCTCGACACTTTAGCATCTATTTGGGATTGAGCACGATTGCGATTATTCTAGTAAGTATTTGGTGTTTCCAAGCCACTGGTACAGGCGAATCACCGGCCGAAATTTACAATCAGCGATTGGATCGTGGTTATGAATACGCAGTAAGCCGATTGCGCATTGTGCATCGTCAACACCCAAACGATTCTGAGACGAGATATTTTTTGGCCAGCCTGTTGATCGAAAGCGCCAAAGATGAGAAAGCACTTGACGAATCCCTTGGCCTGCTCGGCGGGTATCGGCTATCGTCCCAGCCGGATTGGCTTCCTTTGTGGAGCCATGCCAGACGGTTGCAGGCTTATGGCAGTGGACTGTTGTTATTGACTGCTGAGGGTAGTCCTCTTAACCGAGCAGTCAACTTGCCCAATGGCGATGCGCAACTGAAAAGTTTTGTTACGGATAGTCTCAAAATTCTTGCAGGGATCGATCGCAAGCTGACGCCAGATCCTATTCCAAGTGAATTAGCATCGAAGTCGAAGAAAAAAACGCTGACGGGTGACGAAGTGCGAGAAGACTTGTTCGCGCTAAAAAACCTGCTCGGGGAACGTTGGGCCTACATCGCGGAAAAAGAAAAACAAACCGGCAAATCGCTGGCTGTATTGCTTGCCGAGGCATTGGGCAAGGTGCAGCCGCAAATGACACTTGCAGAAACGTCTGCTGTACTATTGCAATTTGTAGCTAATCTCGAAGACGGCCATACACATATTGGGTATGTTGCACCAAGGTTCTCGCTCCCCTTTCGTGTTGTCGAAACGCACGAAGGATTGATCGTAGCGGAAACCGCCAAGGCTGGTTTGGGAATCGAGGTCGGGGATCGACTAGTCTCCGTCGATGGCGAATCCGCGATGGCTGCGCTTGAGTCTCGCCAGAAAGTAACAATTTCGTCAACTGCAGCAGGCCGACATGCTTTAGCGGTTCGTGTACTCGAATCCCATTGGGGCGAGGAACGTGGCTATCAAGTCGCCATTGAACGGAGGGGCCAAATCACAACGACAGAAATGAAAGCGTGGTTGATTGACGAATTGCCTTGGTCCGCTGCCAATCAAAATGCCCTTGCTAAGCCTTGGATATCGACGCGAAGCCTGTCGCCAGGTGTTGCCTACATGCAAGTTTTAACATGGTGGCCGCCAACTCAATCGGGAGCGATGAACGACGAACGTCTTTCAAAACACAAGTCTGAAATTGACGCGGCTGTAGCTGAAATAAAAACGGCAAAAGATTTGGTTTTGGATCTGCGAAATAATAGCGGGGGCTCTGACTCGCTTTGTGCTTACTTGGCAAGTTTTTATGTACATGAACCGATGAATACCTACGTCCTTAGATATCGGATTTTGCCTGAAACGCCACTTCTCGATGGTAGTGATGGTTTCCAAAATCCGGAACGTAACCCAGCCAACTATCCTCGGCAACAGGGAGAAATTCTCAAGACCCGAATTTGGGTACTCATGAATGCCGGTAGCTTCAGCGCTACTGACACGATGTTGAACATATTGACTCGCAATATTCCCGATCGTGTCACGACCATCGGTCAGGCCAACGGAAGCGGAATCGGTGGCCCAACATTGGTCGGTCATTTGCGCAATTCCGGGTTCGCGTTGACATGCTCTACGTGTCAAGCATATTCCACAGATGGAGACCTACTCGAAGGTCATCCCGTAAAGTTAAATTACCCCGTTCAATGGACGCAAGCCGACGTTATTTCGGGAACGGATGCGGATCTTGAAAAGGCACTGAAATTAATCGCCGCCGCTGGGAAATAGTTCTGAATCGTCCCAAGGCATTTTGAAGAAAAGTGTTCGACTTCTCGACACGTAGATTACTGCCCACTGAAGCGGGCGGAACAACGGGCGGGACAGGGAAACCGCTTTTTATGGGGCCGGAAAGAGACGCCTCGGTCGTTGGCATAGCCTATTGATGCCGGTGTCTTGGCATCAACATCGGTCAGTTGGCGGACAGGCGATTGGGTCTTGGCATGTAACAAGTCTACCAGACCTCGAGTCACGCAATAATGATTCCTGACACGTGTCGGACACGAATGGCGTCGTCCACTCATTATTGGTACCGAACTCCTTTTCCGCCGCCGGCCGTTTTGGTGTGCGTGGAAAATTAGGATGCGCATGCCCTGCGGATAGCATCGATTTCACTCCTGACTCCGACGAATCACATTTTGTGCGAACGTAATCGGATCGTCGTCGTATGTAACTATCACAGTAACGTCAATTGACGCTGGCTAGATGGTGGTGACCTCTGACAACTCGGCAACAGAACGAACAAAGCTAAATGCCTCTTGGTCTCCCGAACACCAAAATAAGTACGCCGCAGCATGCACTCGGAATTGGAAAACTCGAGTGTGAATTCTGTGCGTAAACGGCTTGCTGCCACCGCTGGCGATCTGTTGAGGAAATAGCTTTGGGGAACGTTCAACCATTTGATCGATCCAGATTCGGACTCTCGCTGAGACGTCCCAGATGTCGTCATACTGCTGCTTGGAGCTTGGCGAGCGGCAAACAAATTTGCCTCTCGCCGGAGCTTGCTCGATTGCCATCATTTGAAGTGACACGATTTCGCTGAACTGGTGATGCTCTTGTATCCGCCATTAATTCCTGCGTTGGGCGAGTGGCCGAAAAGTGGAACAAGTCGAATGGCGCGTCGTGCTTGTAATGTGGCGACCTGCGTGACGTGTCCAATTTCATGGGAAATTGGAGATTGCGAGCTTTGAAATTCTGGTCTACCGAGGTTTCCCGCCTAAGGTTCAAGATTAAGGCGGATTATTCCGATTGTATTGATTGAAGGGATTCTCCGGGACTTCTGATCCGCGACGAACAACGGTATGCCATGAAACTTGCGAATTGCTGGACCAAACTCATTTTGGTTCCATTAACGACACTAATTTCTACTGTAGCTCAAGCACAACGGCCCGTTCTTCCTGGCAGCGGAGTCGAAATTGCTGGCATTTCAGACGATTTCGAGGACCCAAGTTGGGCGTACGTGCCCAATGACCCCAAAAGCACCGAAGACATCGATACAAACCAACGCGGTCCACTTGGTAAGTCAACCAATGGACGCTGGTACGAAGGTATCAAGCGGGGCCATCCAGATATCGTACGACGGGTCGAGACGCCACCGGGCGGAATTCCCGGAAGTCGTGGCGCATTGTTAATGAAGAGCAAGATGACAGGCATTCCGGGTATGCCAAGTGGTACGATGCACCAAGACGATTTTGTTGCCAACGTACAGTACCGTCTTAAACACACGATCGATATTGCGGAAGTGCCTAACGTCACAACGCGAGTTTTTCTTCCTCCCGTTGCCGAATGGGAACAACGCAGCGGGCCTCACTTCGGATTCCGTCTAGCACTTGAAACGACCGCAATGATCGAGCAAGAAATCGGACCACTGAAGTTTAAAAAGAAAGAAATCGGCAACGAAATCTATTGGCCTGGTATGTTCATTGAGTTTGAGAGCAAAGCGATTACGAAGAAAGAAAATGACTATGCCTATATAAGAGTCCGCGCCAATCGCAGTGGTGGTGAAACTCGTGGCCCTCAAATCACGCAGACTGGCTGGTGGACGCTTGGAATGTCAGTCACTCCCGATGGTATGGTTCATTACTACGCGTCGCCTGGCGTTGATGATTTGACCGAAGACGATTACATCACCAGTCAGTTTCCTTACGATTATCGAGCCGAACGATTTCGTACATTTTTCTACAATGTATGCAGTGCTGACGACGGCAAGAGATGGAGTACGGCATTCATTGTCGACGATCCAAAGCTGTACATAGGACGACCACGCGGCGGTAGCCAAGCCATCGCCAGTCAACCTGCACCAGCCAAAAAGTCATCGACAAAGCGACGATAGAAGGCTACGCCGGCTGCTGGATTTGCTTTCGATCGAGATAGCCGCTGAGGCACGTTTCAAGTCCGAGTAGTCCAAGGACGGCAACGAACAGCCATTGCCAGATTTTCTGACCGCCTTCCAGTTCGATATCACGCTGTTGGCGTTGTGTTGCGACCGTCGCATCAACATCACTAGCCTCGCCAACCAACACTCCGTATCGTTCGAGCTCCTCGGTCGCAAGAACATGTGTTTGGCTTTCGGATTCGGCGACGTTCACGGCAAACGAACGATCGATTTCACCATCCACAAATCGATAGAACCCAGGCTCGTCGACTTCGGCATAATCATCCTTATCCCGATACGCAATGGGTGCCTTTCCTGCCGAATCGATGCTTGCAGTAGGCGAAGGAACAAACGGGGACTCATCGCCAATCGACAGATGAGAGAATGGGGCCGCTGCGTGTTCGCCAACTCCAAAAAAACCGTAAAGCAGTGGCACAAACTTAGTGGACAAAGCAAGCTGGCTTTCGCTCGGTTGCCAGCCGACGGTCAGTACCCATAGGCGACCTTCCCCAAGTAATAATTCCGCGATGGATGGATCCCCATCGTCAAAATCAGCGACGCGTTTCCAACGATCGGACAAACCGGCTAAGTTCCGGTGCGACCAAAATCGAATTTTAGTGAAATCGTTGTAACGCGAGTCTGCCAATGGTTTGAATAAAGGATGGGCAAAATCAATTTTTGACCACATCGCGTAGTCGCGGACTTGCCCTTCGGTGATAAGCAAATCCGCATTGTCGGCAAGCAGCCGTAACGAAGTTTGTGCAACATTGAGTTCCGCATTTTTGTCGAGTACCCAAAGCAAGCGTCCACCATTGGAAACGTATCGTTTAAGTGACTGCGTGCTAGCTTCGTTGATTGAATCAGCCACAACGATCAACGGTATCAACTTAACGTCAACAACATCAGGAATGGCTGATGGCAAAACGGTCTGGAGAGAAACATTGCAATCGCGATTACTGAATGGCGTTCGCTGAAGGTAGTACAAAAGACTTGTCCGCGATTCAGTAGTATCAGGACCAACGAACAACAAGGTTTTGTCGAGCGGCTTTGGCCTGGTAACATATTTAATATTGTCGAAGCCATGGTCATCACCGGACAAGACAAGTGTCAATCGTTCGCTGCTCTCGGAACTTGGTGGGTCAACCATTCGCACGACACGATTTTCGCCTGGTCCCACATGCACAGGCATACTCGTCGATTCGATTTTCTTACCGGTTACATCGGCCCAAGCGATTACGAAATCTGTAATTTTTGCATCTTCGGAATTGGAGACTCGCACTCGCGTCCGCTGATTTTTAGAGTCAGATGTTGTTTCTGGTGAAGTCGAATCGCTAACGGCGTCTTCAAGATCGTCGCCAGGCGGCAGTACAACGGCGACCGCATTGGTAGGCTGCTCGGGAACGACTTTTCGCAATTCAACTTTGATTGATTTCGGCCAACGATAAGCTTGCAGACCTTGCAAATTTTGCTCGCTGCCGGCCTGCATATCCGAAATCACAATGACGCGGCCTGCACCATTGGTGGACGACTCTCGATGACTGGAATCAATGACCTCAGTAGTCGATAAAAGCTCCGCGCCAAAAATAATCGCATTGCCTAAGTTGCTTGCTTCCCAAGTTGGCCTCAAGGCTTTCAGCGACTGAGCTGCCGAATCGCGACGCGAACTCGCATCCAGTGCAGAGGATTGTTCTAAACTAAACTCGATTCGTGGTGCAGTAGAAAACGAAACGATCGCGATCTGATCTGCGGGGCGAAGACCATTGAGCAGTTCAGTAGCCGATTGATTTGCCTGCTGCCATAAGTCGCTTCGGCGCATGCTCGCGCTCACATCGACAAGCATGACGATGCGTTCCCCGACTGCGTCATCCATGTCAAGCAGCGGACTTCGTAGAAACGGTTTTGCGAATGCGGTAGCCAGCAAAATCAAAGCTGCGGCACGAATCATTAGCAAAAGCAAGTTATCTAGTCGACTACGTCGCGTCAACGTCGGCGGCGTAGGCCGCAAAAACATTAACGAACTGAATCGTCGTTGACCGCGCGGCTGCCGGCGAATGAGATGAAATAGAATCGGTAGTCCGATCCCCAGAGCGCCAAGCACATACAACGGAGCAAGTAGACTCATGACCTTGCTCCCGCCGCGCCAGCCGTTCCCGCCGCGCCAGCCCGCGAAGCAAATTTGCCACCACTGTGTCGCTCCGTCACGCGACCACGATGCTGCTGCGCTGAAAGAATCTCAAATAAAGATGCCTCAAGTGGTCGATCGGTTACCGCTTGAAACAGGTCGACTCCAAGAGTGTCGCAAAGCATTTTGACTTCTTCGCGATGAGCTTCAAAAAGTGATAAATAGTCCTTTGCAGCCGTTTGCGGGTCAATGTAGACGTCGCGTCCCGTCTCCATATCGACGACCATGCTGGGCGAATCCAGTTGGAAGTTCAGTTCCGCCGGATCAAGAGTTCGCAAAATCATCACTTCGTGCCCGCGTGATCGTAACAGAGCCAAGTTCGATCGTAGCGAATCAACGGGCACCAGCAGATCGGAGATGATGATCACCAGCCCCCGTTTAGATACCAGCTTTGCGATGTGCTCAAGCGGTGTCTGGACATTGGTCCCTTTACCCGCCAGCGGCCGCGACAACGCGACCAACAACTGACGGAGATGTCCGGGGCGATGACGAGCAGGTAAGAACTGGTCGATTTTCTCGTCAAACGTAACTAAGCCGACCCCATCGCGTTGCAAAGACAAGTAATAAGCCAGAGTTGCGGCAAGCGTCCTGGCGTAGTCGGCTTTGGTGTATTCAAGTGTTCCAAAGCCCATCGATTGGCTTTGATCCACAATCAAATAGCATCGACGATTGGTCTCATCTTCAAATCGCTTTACATAGTAACGATCGCTTCGAGCGAACAGTTTCCAATCCAATCCCCTTGGGTCATCGCCTTGGGCGTAAGGTCGATATTCGCTGAATTCAACTGAAAAACCATGGTAGGGACTGCGATGAAGTCCATTGTGAAACCCTTCAACGACCGCAGCAGCCCGAAGTTGTAAATCCTTAATTCGCATGATCGCGATCGGATCGACGGCAACGGAGCCAGCTTTCCGACCAGGCGATTCGTTTGGATGATTGGTGTTCATGAAGGATCGTTTGATCAATAACTGGCCGATTTTTGAAGTGGGATAGGCTTCCAGCCTGTCATTCTTAATGCGACAGGCTGGAAGCCTATCCCACTAATGGATCGAGCGATTCTAAGCGTTTTTTCCGAACGTTGCGGAAATCAATTGGTCGATCACACTATCAACCGTCACGCCTTCAGCTTCAGCGCGATAGCTGAGCAAAATGCGATGGCGCAGCGCCGGTCGAGCAAGCGCTTTGATGTCGTCGAAGGTTACATGCGTTCCACCTCGAAGCAATGCCCTTGCTTTGCCACCGAGCACCATTGTTTGCGCGGCACGAAGCCCAGCGCCCCAGTTGACCCAGTCATTGACAAACGGAGGTGTGCCGTCGCGACCTGGGCGACTTAATGTTGCGAGCTTAACAGCACTCATCGCGACTTCCTCGGCAATCGGCACTTGGCGAACGGTACGATGGAATCGAATCACGTCTTCGCCGCTGAACAGCGGCAAAATTGGGTCCGATTTGCCTGCGGTTGTTTGCAGGACAACGGCCAGTTCATCCTTAGGCGGCAGGTAATCAATCAACACATTGAACATGAATCGATCGAGCTGAGCTTCTGGAAGCGGATAGGTTCCTTCCATCTCGATTGGGTTTTGTGTGGCGAGCACAAAAAAAGGTTCTTCGAGTTCATAGCGATTTCCACCTGCAGTTACTTGGTGTTCTTGCATCGCTTCGAGAAGTGCCGCTTGGGTTTTCGGCGGCGTGCGGTTGATTTCGTCGGCCAGGATCACGTTTGCGAAGATCGGGCCTTTAACAAACTTCATCCGCCGATGCCCGTCGGCGTCTTCTTCTAAAATTTCAGTGCCGGTGATGTCGGCTGGCATGAGATCCGGTGTGAATTGGATTCGCTGGAAACGCAAATGAAAGACCTGCGCGACGCTGCGCACCAGAAGTGTTTTTGCGAGTCCGGGGGCACCGGTGATTAAGCAGTGACCACCGGCAACTAAACAGATCAGCAATTGCTCGATCACGTCACGTTGGCCTACGATCACTTTGGACAATTCTGCTTCGATGCGAATTCTGCCTTCGCGAATCTGTTCCACAACGCTCGCTTCTTCATCGACCGATATTGTGTTCATGCTCATGGTGGGATAGCTCGTATAGGTGTCGTGAAAAAACATCAGTGAGTCATCGCATAAGTGACGATGTTGATGCCCATCGGGTATGCCTTCTTGACGGAAAACTCATCGAAATACCAACGGTCTTCGCCCTCGCGTTCCCATCCATCGCCGAGGTCGGTGTTATGGCAAATGAAAACCATGATGCGATCTTCGTCATCGGTGATCGCGCGATAATGGGGAACACTGGTGTCGCTGCCATCACGGGAATACTCCCAGGTAACATTACTACCATTGCGCTGCGCTGAATGCATGGAGGGGACTTGAGGTTTTTCCTTCAAGTCGTAGACGCAGTGAAATATTTCATGCGTCAAGGGCACGTCAAATGGAGATCGATCGGGGAATACCCGCAGCAATTGCATCCGCATGTTTTCGTACTCTGAGTCACCCCAGAAGTCGTCGACCATTAAGAAACCGCCATTGAGGCAATAGCGTCGCAAGGCAATAACTTCGGCATCACTGAAGAACAATGACCCTGGCTCGATGATGTAGATAAATGGATAGTCAAACAACGCGTCATCCGTCAGTTCGAGCACGATCGGTTCAGGATTAACCTTCAACGATGTAAGTTGTTGCAACCGAAGCGAAAAATTGAGATCACTGGCTCGATAGTCCGTATCCCAGCCAGCGCCATGGCCATATGAGTCGTATTTGATGCGAACAAAAGTGAACAGGTCGCCTGGAAAATTTTTGTTAACCTCCCAATCAGGGACACCGTTGCGACCAACATCCAAAATTCGCGAGCTATTCCAGCCTCGTTGGGCAAAAACAACGCCCGTCATTGCTATACCAAAGATGCAAATCCCACAAATTGCTAAGCGAGCTTTGGTCATTTCGTTAAATCCACGCCTGGTTCTGTTTCTGCGGATGGTTCTAATTCACTTGATTCTAGTTTCAACTGTTCGCTGATATTGAGGAGTAATTGATGCGCATTACGATAGCGTGGTGCGTTCTCCAATGCTCGAAGCACGCTGCGCTTGGCAACGTCAAGCTGTCCTAGTTTTCGCTGAACCGTTGCGATCCTAAAGTCGAGACCGGCTGGGTCCACTGGCTGCAGCTTTGATAATGCCAGCAGCGACTTGACGGCTTTTTCATGATGCTCAAGTTTGCTGGCCGCTTCAGCAACCGCTTCGTGTCCGGTCGGAAGCAACGGTTGAGTTGCAATCCACTTGCTCGCATACTTTAGGACAGCAGTCCAATCATGATTGGACCGTGAGAAATCGATTAATCGCGAGAGCGTTGGTAATGAGTCACTGGCATTTTGATCGAGTAACTTCAGCGTCGCAACTTCTTTCGCTTCGTCGCCAACTTCACGATAGACGGTAGCCAATTGTTCCAACGGTCCGTCTCGCTCTCCATAGACGACTCCGAGTTCAATCAATTTTTCTAGCGGTACTTTTGCTTTTTCCCACTGTTTTGTACGAATTTGCAAATCAGCCTGTTCCAAAAGCGACCAGACATTGTTGTCGTTTGCTTGCGGGGCAATCGACTCCGAGTCATTTTCGCGGTCTGTGCCTACTTCAACGCGTGTCCAATCTGCCTCCTTGCCAAACGCTAGCGCCTTGGCACGAGCATATTGCAAAAACTGCTCATCGATTGTTTCGACTGGGCGCATCGAACCGCCGATGGCATCGTTGATCGCCAGTCCGTTTCCTAGCGCCTCAAGCATCGATTTAAGCGAATCGATCCCGTATTTTTCAACAAGAAATTGAACGACGAGACTTGAATGGTAATAGGCAAACTGCAGGTGCATTGCCGAAGGCGGCTTAAGAAACATGCTGCTCAATTCACTAACGGGAGTCAATTTTTCGTCGAGCAACATTTCGCGATAGAGCGGCGTCATCGATTGGCCCCACGACGGATCGCGATTACGTTCCTCGAATACTGAGATCCCTTCGCTAAGCCACCTGGGCATTCGGTTCTTTGTTTTTTCGAGCGTCACCGCATGACAGAATTCATGCCACAAAACGCTTTCCCAATTGGACGGATGAGCGCCTTGTGACGCGGGGCTGTTCGCCGTGATCACGCGGCCGAAGCAGACGCCGAGAAAGCCTGCACCGCCGGGTAACCCAAAGGTGCGAATCGAAAAATCTTTTTGTTCAGGATAGATTTCGACAATGATCGGTGCTCGTGGTGTCACGTCATACTTTTCACAAAGCACTTGTTTGGCTTGGGTGAGCAAGTCGATCACGCGGTCACCGTAAATATCTGCTTCTCGCGCATCCATGCGAACCTCGATGCCATCGGCTTGCAGGAGAGTAAATTTTTTCAACCGATCCGACAGGGTCATCAGATTGTGAACGACGACGTTGTAGGGATCCGCTTTGGCGACGTTACTCGCCAGTTCCCAGCCGATTGCGTCTTCGCCTAGCCGCAACAGGTCTTGGGCGAGTTGGTAGTTGGCGGGCGCAAATCCAGAATCGAACGCCAGCGACCTTCGTTGGTAAGCAGCTCCCTCTTCGAATCGATAGTTATCAGACAGTTTACGACCAATCAAATGATCAACGCCAGGATTTTTGCTCCAGCCGCTGAGCGCTGATGTTCGCATCAACGACTCGACTTCATACTTACCACGAAGGTGTGCCAGAATGGCAAGATAGGACCAAGCGGTCCAATCATGCGGATTGATTTGCAAGACCCTGGTGAGTAATTCGTCAGCGTCCTGATATCGTTCAGAATCAATTGCACTGTCAACCAATTGCAACAAGCTGGGAACGTAGTTTGGGTTGCAGGCCAATGACTTTGCGATCGCCTCCATCGCTTTTTTCGAGTCGTTATTTGCCCAGGCAAGAGCTTGCAGGTGGCCTATTCTCGCATCTTTGGGGTCGATTTTTTCGGCGGCAACCAGAGTCTTGGCAGCAGGGATTCCCGGCGAGGGCGGTTTTGGAGCTTGCTGGACGTTGGGGAGGATGGTTTTGCCACTTCGTCATCTTGAATCTGAAGCAGGTAAGCGTTT
>JAYVSE010000050.1:0-15227 GCA_043775635.1 Planctomycetaceae bacterium
CCCTGGCATAAAACTCTCCGGCTGAAGATGGTGAAAGCCGGTATCTTGGCCAATTAACCCGTTTCAAGCAAACCCAATTCGTTCTCGGACCACTAGTAAGTAGAAGGGGTTTGTTGGTATTGGCAAGTTGATCAGACCAATCGCGGAATCCTGAAGGCCGTTGAGAATGTTCGCACCCCCTTGCAATAAACCCCAGTCAAATTGCGATCCGATGTAGTCGTAACCATATCCGCCTCCGCCGTAGTAACTGCTGCTGGGGCCGTAGTAATCGAACGTTGGATCAGAAGCGTCGAGCGACGCAAGCCGGGCTTTTTCAAGGGTTGCGGAGGCGACGCTTTCATCCTTGCCGATCCCGGCCATGGTGATCGCGTAGGTCTTGTCCGCTTCGGCCATCGCGGTGGCGTAGGCGATTCCAGGAGCAGCCATCGCGGTAACTAACGTCACGCCCGCATCGGCGGTGGCTTTTGATAGTGCCTCACCGGCAGTGGCGATTGCTGTCACTCTGGTCACGCCGAAGCCGCTCAGCGCTTCGGCCAAGGTAACCGCCAATGGCGCGACGGTGTTGGTGTAATTTAGCCTCGCGGTACTGTCGGCAATATCTTTAGCCTTATTCGCGGCGGCCAGCAGATCGGTCTCCGTATGAGCAGCAACGGCCATGGCATCGGAATACACCTTATCGGCATCGGCCATGGTGTTCGTCCAAACCGTGTTCGCCGCCGCGATCAAATCGCCTGCCGTCTTAGCCTCCGCCGCTTCGGTGTGACTGAAGGCGACCGCAGCGGCGATCCGTGCATTAGCGAACGTCTCGGTGTAATCAGCAATCGAATGGCTCCAATCTTTCACAGCAGGGGACGAAAATGGGACGGGGGTAGTTTCAAAGAATGACACAAAGGCATATCAATATTACCCCCGTCCCATTTTCCGCTCCCCAGTACTTACGATCAGTTTGAACGAGTGCATCGACTCGTCCCCGTCGTCGTCCTCTAAGCTCAAATTAAAAGTTTCGTTGCCGTCGAGGGTCACCACGAATTCAGAATTGATTGGTTCCACACGCTCGTTGAATAGGACTTGGAAACCATAGTCATCTGCAAAATGCACGAGCAGCATGTGCAAAGGTTGCTGTGTCAGGTTGTTCGCCTTGAGTGTTCCCTGAACGATTTTCCATTCGCCATCCTGTTGGTCGATATTGATCGTGATTTCGTTCGCAGGGTACTCATGCGTTTCATTTTCGTTGAGCACTTCGACAAATTTGAAAGGCACTTCGTCGAGGTTCATCTTAGTGGAGCGATTTTGCAGCGCCGCTGCCCGCTCCCAGTCCGCAACTTGCTTCAGAATCGAGAACATGTACTCGGCGGCTGTCTCTGTATATCCCTTCGCACCCTGAATCAATTTTCCGGACTCGTACAGCTTTGGCAGGAATCGATCCTCAGCAGCTACCAGCGTATAACGAGCCGCTTGTGGCGTGACCCCTATCAGCGAAAACCCAAGCGAGCCATCTTTCGAATTCGAAAAAAACTCTTGAAAAGCCTCTTTCCCTTTCGGTTCACCATCCAAGTAAACGAACATTGGCGGCACGGGCAGGCTGGTGATCTCCGCTTGGTAGCGAGTGGACTCGTCGGATTTGAGGTCCAGCAGTTTCAATTCGCTCTTCTGTGCGCCTACTTGAGTTGACGCAGCATGTCCTGCCAACTTCGCAGGTTCCGATTCAGAATAAAGAGCGAACTCCACTTTCTTATCAGCATCGCTTGGCAGTCCATGCAGTGCGCCACAATCGACTCGCCAGCTTTCCTTGTCGAAATAGACGCTGAAACGGCGAGCCTTTTTTGCGGCTTGTCCACCCAGGAATCCGCTGTACGCCTGGAACCCACGATAGGTTTCGAACTGTGGGTTTTGGTTGTCGGCTCGCTTGCGTACAGCAGCGCGACAGCGAACAAACAAGTCAGCGTAAGAGAGCTTGTTTCCCGTTGCTCCGAGAACTTCTAACAATGTACTGGTGAACACGCCGCTATGGTCTTGGCCTTCCCAAGCCTTTTGAATGCGCTCGCAGGCCGCCAGCAAAATATGTCGGCTAGCTGGAATCTCTAGCGCCTCGCCTCGTTTGCTTAACGTCGTGTAATACCCGTCGAGATAGCTTTCCAACGGTCGTTCGTCGTATTTCTCGTGCGTTTGTCGAGCCCGTAATTGGGTGAAGTCATCGGCGCCCCGCGTCGCCGAACCGCTGTGGCAGCTATCGAGCAGAACAGCGATATGCGGCTCGTTTTTAGCCAACTCCGCCAGGAGAACCGCTAGTTCCTTATCCGCCAGATCGAAGCCACCGGCCGCGCGACTGTCGAAACAGACTAGTCCCTCATCCATGCCGTCAGGATAAAACTTCTTGAATGCCTGAGCGGCTTTGCAACGAGCGCCATGACCACAATACTGGAAAACCGCAACGTCACCCGCTTTGGCCTTTCCCAAATGCGAGCGAAATTGCTCGATGATGTTTGGTCGAGTCGCCTCCGCGTCCTTGAGCACTTGAACATGGAGCTTGCTTCGATCGAGATTGCTAGTCAAGTAATCGTTAAAGTGATCGACGTCATTGAGACATCCGTTTAGCTTGTCGACGCTTGCTGAATAGTCGTTGATACCAACGAGTAGTGCAAAAACGTTTCCGGCCATGATTGCTCCGTGAAAAAGCTAAATACTGATTGACTTTGCCGAGGGTACGCTGTGAGATACCAGTTGTAGTTTGGGACCATTGTCCCGAACGAATCAACGGACGGGACAATGGTCCCATCCTACGGAACTTTTCATGCTGCCGCTCGCCTTACTCTACGGTAAACAGTTTTTGACTTTCGAATGCATCATTCTTTTTGCCGATGACGAAGTAGTTCGGAGTCTGTGTCGCAGGCATTTTTGCGACGATGGTGTCGCGGAATCTTCTGTATCCGTATTTAAATTTGCCACCGTTCCAGACTTTCTTCATGGTTTCGGTAAATAGGCCATTGCGGACTCCGTCGAGTGAAACTTGATTGTCTTGGCAACCCGAGATCAACAACACGGTGGCTTTGAGTTCGCTGGTTTCGGCCGCTGGATTCGACTTTTTAACGGCATCGTAAATCTTCTTGTTCGCCCGATAGGTTGCGATACCAACCGGTGCCGGCATTGCGCGAACCGCTGGCCCAGTTACTTCCCAAGGTGGCAATGCACGCGTGCCCGACCCACTGTGACAACTGTCAGACAAGACCAATATGTGAACGCCGCTTTTGAACTTTGAATAAAGTTGATGCAGTTCGTCATCGACCAACTGTCGATCGAAAAGCACCCACGTTTCATCCTTGCGATCATCTTCTTCGTCACCATTTGTATCAGGAACTTGCCCACCGTGTCCGTAATAGGTCAGAAAGAACAGATCACCTTTGGCAAGTTTCTTGGCGGCGTTCAGGATCGCTTCCGTGACGGCTTGGGCCGTCGCCTGCTTAGTCAAAAGCAGCGAAGATTGTGCGATACCTTGCTTTTTCGCTAGCGCCGCCATGTCCTTGGCGTCAAATTCACACGCTGCCAGCGTGCCGTCCCAACTTTGGTAGTGCGTTGGATCGACTGAATTCAATCCGATATGTAGAGAAATAGCTTAAACAATTCAAAAACTCCTTGTGAAAAGTACGATGTTGACCGAGCAGATTTTTAGACTTCACACATTCTGCAATGACTCCAGAATGCAAATCCCATTATGCGCATTTGCCATTAGGCGCACGACAGGAGGGGTGGAATTTATTGATCGTTAAAGGTTGAGAATCAGCCAGTTTATCGATCTCGTCGGAACGTAGTTGGCAGTTTGATTCGCTTTAAGGACAGAAGGAAATCCGTGACGTGACAGCACTCGCCTTTCGTAGTTAATCGTCTCTCCACGTAGACCAAATCACCGTCGCCCAACTCGACGCCATGATGTCGGCGTCAAACTCAAATTAGGTTGGCTCGACGTCTACGCTAACGCGGAGCTCGGTGTTGCCGCCGCCGAGGACGACACCACGCATCGGTGCGACGTCGCGATAATCTCGACCTACACAAATGGGAACGTGGTCTGTTCCCACTAGGCAGGCATTGGTTGGGTCAAAATCGATCCAGCCTAATTCTTGTCCAGCATAAAGGCTAAGCCAGGCATGAGAATGGTCGGCACCAACGAGACGTGGCTTGCCTTCCGGTGGTAACGTCCGCAAGTAGCCACTAACGTATCTTGCAGGCAATCCAATGGAGCGGAGACACGCAATTTGAATCTGAGCAAAGTCTTGGCAAACGCCTGCGCGAAGTCCGAAGGCACGTTCCGCCAAAGTGTCGACGTTAGTCGCTGATGTGTCATACTTAAAGTCACGATGAATGCGTTTAGTCAGGTCCAGTGCCGCGTCGAGAATGGGACGTGACGCGATGAATGACTGTGACGCATAATCAGCAAATTTTTTTCCCAGCGTGATCATCGGCGACGGATTGCGAAACTCAGAGGCCTCGAACCAATGGTTATCGCCTCCGCTAGTAATCGAGTCGCGAGTGATTTCCCATCGCGCCGTCTTATCAGCCGGTGGAAACGATGTCGCGGTGACTTCGACGTCGCTTGAGACCACAACAGACAGTTCGCGATGCGCCGATTCAATCGTAAATGTGTGAACTAGGTTGCCGTAATAATCAACATGCGAGTGTGAAAGCGTTGGGTCGGGCGTGATCGTCAATAACGTGTCATGGCACCGGACGCGAGGTAAATCGCGAGGCACCATCATCACTTGATTTTGGCAAATCGCAACCAAATCGCTGTACCGATAGCGAGTACGGTGTGTGATCAAAAATCGATTGCTCAATTGGCTCATTCGAACTCTCTAACGACTATTCTGATCTTCGATAAGCAAACTTGCTCGACGCTTGTCCGGTTAATGCTTGGGCGTTGGTCGTATGAATGAGATACCTTGCGGCGATCTCATTGGACAGCTCGGGAAGCCGCTCAGTCATCGTTTCTAACAGCGTATCGAGCAACTCACGTTTACCACTTGGGTTTTGCACGGCAAGAGCTTCGGGCTGTGCCATTCGTACGACGTGAAGCAATTCAAACGCTGTACGCCTCTCTGCTGGTATTGCCACTTCACCGGCCTCGATCGGCAATCGATCCATCACTTCAACAATTCGTTCAAGCTGAAACAGAATTGACCTTGGGTTGGTGTCATCGGTAATCAAAAGATCCAGCGTCGCTGCGGGTTCAATGCGTAGCAAGTATCGCGATCGATATGTCATCAGGCTATCGCAGGCTTCTAGCACGGCTTCTAAGGTAGGCCGTTCGTCGGCTTTCGCGACAACATCTTTCTTGCGGCGATGGTCCGTGCTGACCAGCATCGCGCGCAGCAATTCAGCGGTCTGGCAAGCGCGTTCAATACGGCGTCCCAGTTGCAAGAAACGCCAACCGAGAGTTCGCGTGATGCTCTCTTGGCCGAGACCTGCGAACGCGAGCAATTCGGTGATCAACCTCGATAGGCAGTTAATCGCTGAACGCGCATCCAAGCGTGAGCCGGGTTCGTTCGATTGAACAAGTTCGTCTTGAACTCGCCGAATGATTCGGTAAGCATCCAGCGAGATTCGATCGCGTACCGCCGTTGCCTTATCTGCCATCGCGTTGACGCTAGGGCTGAGACCTCGTCGCTGATCGACCGCGTACAGCGACTTTGGCAGCGCTTCATCAAGTCCGGGGAGACTGCCACTAAAACCTTCAACGGCATAATCAGGTTCAATTTGTCCGATCGCTGCCAAGGCTGCGACCAAGCGCGGCAATTCGGGAATGGTCGATCCCGATTGCTCACCCGACAGCCGCATCAACGTCGTTCGCAACAATCGAGCGATCGCTTCGGCCCGTTCACCGTACCGGCCAAGCCAAAACAAGTTCTCTGCAACGCGGCTAGGAAGTTCAGCACCGCCGCGAACCAACTTGAGCGGCTGATCAGCGGAAGGCAGCAGCGTCACGCCCGCATCGACAGGCTCATCTGCGATGACCCAACAATCCTGTCCGAGTTGAATTGCCCCGTGCACTTCCTCGACGCCATCAGCAGTCGGGCTGACACGAACCATGCCACCAGGCAGCACATCGATCGAGCCTGCAGTTTGCACTTGGAACGTTCTCAGCGACAAGTACCACGGCTGCAATTTGCCATCTTGCCAAACAGGCGTCGTGCTGCGAGTTACATTTGCCTGCGCGAGATAAAGATTCGGCTGATTGCGTATCGCAGTGACCAATTCGGCTCGCGCCGCTGCTGATAGTTCCGCCGGAATCGTTGGGTGTTCGCCGCGAATAGTGAACGCGGGTCGAATCTTCAAATTATCGAGATGGTCAAGCACGTAGCGCAAATCATCTGGCTTGCCACACCAATAAGTTGGCACGGTTGGCAGAATCGGATCCTCGCCAAGCAGAAAGCGACTAGCCGCAGGTAGGTACGGAAGCAGCGCGGGTGTCTGAGCGAGCTTACTGCCAAGGCAATTGGCAACGGCAACTTTGCCATTTCGCACGGTTTGCAGCAATCCAGTGGCACCTTCGACGGCTGCGGGGTCAAGTTCAAGCGGATCACACTGGTCATCGGAAACGTGGCGCCAAAGAACATCAATGGGAAGCAACCCACCAAGCGTCTTCAAATTCAGTGCGCCAGCACGAACGGCAAGGTCACGGCCTTGCACCAGCGTGTAACCGAGGTAGCGAGCAAGGTATGTGTCCTCAAAGTATCGATAGCTCTCTTGACCCGGCGTGAGAATGGCGACTCGCGGATTCAGGTTTGGTTGAGGCGCGAGCGACTCAAGCGTTTGACGCAATTTCACGAAGAACGGTGCCAATCTGCGGATATGGCTTTGCCGAACCAATTTCGTATAGGACCGGCTCGTCACAATTCGGTTTTCGACCAGATAACCGAGGCCCGACGGAGCACGCGTGCGGTCACCTGTGATCCACCACGAACCATCCACATCGCGGGCTAAGTCCGTGGCAACGACGTGCAATCGCACGCCGCCAATTTTCGGCAGCCCATGATAAGCACGGAGAAACTCAGCGTTATTAAACAATAAATCTGTTGGCAACACACGTTCACGAAGCAGTCGTTGCGGTCCAAGCAAATCGTCCAGCACCGCTTCCAGGATTCGAACCCGCTGCTTTAATGCTGCCTCAAGCCGGTTCCAAGCCGTTGACTGGATCACCAACGGGATGAACGTCAATTCCCAGGGCCGCGTGCGCTCGCCTTCTTCGGCGACCGCGTTGTAAGTCGCACCGCTCTCGCGGGCCATTGCGGTACCTTCAGCGACCATTTGCTCGAACGCATCCCGTCCGAGCGAATCGATGTACTGGACTAACGGTTTCCAGGCAGGACGCGGAGTTCCATCGAGCCCGACGCATTCGTCGTAGCTGTCGCGACGCGGTACATAGTCCGCAAATAGTGCGTCGGGCGAAACGGAGATGCTCAAAGGATTGGACTCGAAAACGAATGTGCTATTCGCAAAGCATTAACATCTTCCACATTCACATTGGACAGGTGTCCCACTAAACACGACGGATGCGTTGCGGAAGGTTGCTTTGTCTCAAATCGAGTGTAACTGGAAACGGGTTGCTGCCCATGGGCGGCATTTCTTCAGGAACATGTAGCTTACCGCCAATGAATCCTTCGACGCGATACCGACTTGCTCGCCGCGTTTCCGCTTCGCTGGCATTGATGGGAAACGAAGCATAGCTGAGTCCGCCGGGATGCGAAACATAATACGTACTACCGCCGATGGAGCTTTGCGTCCTTAAATCAACGATATCAATGTGTAATGGAGCATGGACTGGGATTGTCGGCTGCAAACAACTTGGTGGCTGCCAAGCTCGATACCGGATTCCGGCTACAAATTGCTGTGCTGTACCAGTTGCATGCATTGGCACACGCACGCCATTGCAAAGAATCGCGTGCCGGCCCTGAATGAACCCATCAGCACAAATCTGCAGCCGCTCCAAGGATGAGTCAACAAACCGCACCGTACCGCCACCACCAGGCTCTTCTCCCAAGACATACCAGGGCTCGATCGCTGCCCTCAGCCCAATGTGGACATCGTCACGAGCGAACTCACCGATATGTGGAAATCTAAATTCGAAATGTGGCCTGAACCACTCTGGGTCCACTCGGGTCCCGAAATGCTCCAGCTCTCGCAACACATCGCAAAAATCTTGCCAAGCAAAATGTGGCAACATGAATCGATCATGCAGTGAAGTGCCCCAATTCTGCAGCGGCTGCTTGTAGGGTTCACGCCAAAATGCAGCAACAAGCGCACGAATCAAAAGTTGTTGCGTCAAGCTCATCTGCTCATGCGGCGGCATTTCGAATCCGCGCAGCTCCACCAATCCCAGTCGACCGGTCGCTGAATCAGGCGAATAAAGTTTGTCGATGCAGATTTCAGCACGGTGCGTGTTGCCGGTTAAATCGACAAGCAGGTTGCGGAACAAGCGATCGACAAGCCACGGTGGTGTGTTCATCTCGCGCGACGGAATCTGCTCCATCGCGATCTGCATTTCGTAAACCGAGTCGCGACGACCTTCATCAAACCGAGGCGCTTGGCTGGTCGGACCAATGAACTTGCCGCTGAACATGTAAGACAGCGACGGATGGTTGTTCCAAAACGTGATGAAGCTGGCGAGCAAATCCGGTCGACGCAAGAATGGACTGTCGACAGGTGAGCGCCCGCCCATCACGATGTGATTGCCGCCGCCAGTGCCCGTGTGCATGCCATCGAGATCAAATTTTTCCGTACCAAGACGTGCCAAACGAGCCTCATGGTAAAGCGTTTCAGTGATTTCAACCAATTCACTCCATGACGACGAGGGTTGAGTGTTGACTTCGATCACGCCGGGATCAGGAGTGACTTTGAAGTAAGACACGCGATGGTCGTGCGGTGGCATGTAGCCTTCAAGTAGAATCGGCAAGCCAAGCTTTTCGCACGTCTCCTCGACCGCTTCAACAAGATCAAGATAGTCCTCCAGCCGCTGCGTTGGCGGCATGAAGACATACAGCCGACCATGGCGAGCTTCGACCGCCAGCGCAGTGCGCACGATTTGGCTTTCGTCAAATCCTGGCTCGTTATCATCGAGATCATCATCACCAGCATGTTCCGGCTGCGACTGCAATACCTGCTCATTAACGACTTGTGGCCCGAAAGCATGGGTTGGCCCAACGTCGGATTCCGTATGCGAACCATTTTGAGACGGCGTCTGTTGTCGATTTTGGTTCGAAGTTTTTATCGACGGTGCATCGATATTGGCTCGCGGTATCGGCAAATTGCCACGTGGTGCCGTTGGGTCGACCGGCGTTGTATAAAACGCCGCTTCGGCCTGGCCGCTGACGGGTAGCGAATCGAGTGGCAACCTTAGTCCAACCGGAGAGTCGCCTGGAAGCAAAAAAACTTTATCGGCACGAACCGGCCATTTTCCAGTGATCCAACCCGTTCTGGTCGGCAGCGTGGAACTTGGCGTGGCGGCTTTCGACTGCCACCATTGCCGCTGGATAGGAAGCACATAACCAACGGGATTACTGAGTCCACCACGGAAGATTCGCATCATCCCCGCACGCTCATTCGGATCGGCGAGCTTGGGATCAGCCGGGTCCACATCCACAGGCAATCGGTTCTCTTTCCACAAGTAATGGAATACGTCTTCGTAGACGGGAAAGCGTGCCTTGGCGGAGACGCCCAATT
Organism: Planctomycetaceae bacterium; assembly: GCA_043775635.1. Lineage (GTDB taxonomy): Bacteria > Planctomycetota > Planctomycetia > Pirellulales > Pirellulaceae > UBA6163. Next base: position 9,709 of record JAYVSE010000050.1, read on the forward strand.
GCCGCGACAAATGAATAACGAATTGTTCGGCTTGCTCATGCGTGTAGTCATAGCTGCGACCTTCATCAGCGATCCATTGTGAATCACGCCAAATCGGCACGCCATCGATTCGCCACAAACAAGTCAGCGCCCAACGCGGCAGTGACTCGCCTGGGTACCACTTGCCTTGACCATAATGCAGCATCGCGCCGGGTCCGAATCGATCGCGCAAACGAAGCAATAGCACATTGCTAAGTACTCGCTTATCTGGACCGACCGCTTCCGTTGTCCATTGAGGGTCATCCATCGAATCAATCGAGACAAACGTTGGTTCACCACCCATGGTCAATCGTACATCGTCGCTGGCAAGCTTTTGATCGACAGCATTGCCGACCAGCATGATTCGTTGCCATTGCTCGTCAGTGTATGGCTTTGTTACGCGAGGGTCTTCGTGTATGCGACGGACCGACATCTCATGTTGGAACTCGACTTTGCACATTTCGAGCGCGCCGGTGATCGGAGCTGCGTCACTTGGATCCGGTGTGCAGGCAAGCGGGATATGCCCTTCGCCGCAGAACAAGCCGCTGGTCGCATCCATGCCAACCCAACCGGCACCCGGCAAGAACACTTCGGCCCATGCGTGCAGGTCACAGAAGTCTTTTTCCGGTCCTGACGGTCCATCCAGTGCTTTCTGATCGGCAGCAAGCTGAATCAGGTAACCTGATACGAAACGCGCAGCCAATCCTATTCGCCGTAGCGTTGCAACCAACAACCAGGCCGAATCACGACACGAACCACTGCCAAGCTGGAGAGTTTCCTCGGGCGTTTGCACGCCAGGTTCCATGCGCACCAAATAAGCAATCCGCTTCTGCAATCGCGTATTGATGTCCACTAAGAAGTCAATCGTTCGCGCTGCAGACTTTGGCAATGACTCGATCCACGCGTCCATTAGTGGCATCGGCTGATTGTCGGCGCTGAACGATTCGAGATCGAGACACGGAAGCAGTTGCTTCTGAAGGTCACGAGAGTAGTTGAACGGAAACGCTTCTGCGTATTCTTCAACAAAGAAGTCAAACGGATTGATCACCGTCATGTTGGCGATCAGATCGACAGTAATCGTCAAGTGATCCGTCGGCTTATTAAAAACAAACCGCGAGACTGGATTTCCGTGAGGGTCTTGCTGGAAGTTGACGAAATGATCGGTCGGGCTGACCTCCAGACTGTACGCCTCGATCGGTGTACGAGCGTGAAACGCTGGTCGCAATCGCACTTGGTGCGGCCCCAACGTGATCAAGCGGTCATATCGGTAGTCAGTCTTATGATGCAGCGTGATGCGAATCGTCATCGGTTCCTGTTTCGCTTTAGAGAGTTTTGGTATCAGTTTGGGACTACCAAGTTCTGACGATAATCCCCGACGCTGAACCTGCCAATTGCCCGCCCCGCAGTTTTCCCTTAGAGGGCTCGAATGAGGCGATTGACGCCATCACCGACAATAAACCTAGCTGCTCGACAAGCTACGTAATGACGGATGAGACATACCTGGGTAATAAACAGCCCGCTTAACGGCAATACAGCAGGAATCACTATTCGGCCGCAACACGCGAGTAGAGGTCACGCATCTGGGTAAAGACTGTCCGGTATGTCGACTCATCACCGGGTGACGCAGGTGCGAAAGTTAGCCCCGAGCGAATCAACCAAGTGACTAAAGACGGCAGATCCTTGCCGTCTTTTACCGGGTCAAATACGGTCGCTGAACCTATCGCCGATGCGTGGCCTGTGTCACGAATTCGCTGCATGTCTCGATCAAGGGTTCTCAAGAAATCCTCGGCACGAATGTACTGGCGAACGATGTTGACTGGCATTCCCTTGCGGCCGCCCTCAGGATTCAACTTATAAAACGTCTTTATCAATTCGGCCAACGATCCTTCCACTGCGTCGAGGATTTCGGTGGGCACTGTCGTTTTTTTGCCAGCATAGGCAAGCATTTTTTCGCGCTGAGATTCCAACTTTTGGCGCTGTGCAGCGTATTGATCCGTGCGCAACAAATCGGGCCACCAAGAGGTATCAAGGCTCATTGATTGGTTCAAGCGAAAAACGGATACACCGCCGCCACTGTTACTGGTTTGAATCCGAATGGCACTTAGCATTTCCGGAGTTAGATTCATGCGGTCGCCCAACGCCCTTTCCAAGGACGGCCCTAACGGAACCCCATAAGCGATCGGAGTATCGTAAAACTCTGCGAGCATTTTGTTCATCGAGACACCCCGTTCGGCTGATGCACCAGACATTTCGGGGTCCTTTAACAACGCATCCAACACACGACGTTGAGCATTTTCTCGCCGGACCGCATAGAGATCTTTTTCTTTCTCTTTGACTTCAAACAACTCCATCTTCCCTTTCTCATGCTCGACCTTCCGGTCGTAATAGACACGAACTTTCTTCAAGTAATTCTCTTGTTCCATATCAACTGCTTTTGCCAATTCCTGACGGGCTAAAGCGAAATTCACATTGCCTCTTTGATACGCTTCATAAGAATCACCTTGTGCTCTGATGACGTCTCCTTGAACGGACACACTTCGATTGATTGTGAGGATCGGACCATACCCGGCACCGATGCCAAGTTGTGCGAACGCCTGCGATGAACAAAAAACGCAACCGATAATCAGACACAACCGTTGCAAATAAATGATTCTCATTGTTGTCAAATCCCATTCATCATTTCAGTTATCGTTGCAGGTAAAACACCATCGACTTGAGCACCGATCCCCGTTGACACACCTGCTTCACTCAGTTGTTCATTCGTGGATCGGACAAACATACTCACCACTTCGTTTTTATCGTTCAGTATCGGGGCACCAAAGAAATTTATACTTTCACTGACCAAATCGCTGTTTGCTAACAACTGTCGTTGCGACGTACCGGGAGGTTGAATCAATGATTCGACGCGACATTCAGTCCAATCCGGCTGAAACAAGGTTGAATCATCATAATAGGGGTCTTCCATGTCAAAACCGCTGGCTGCAATCCGGCATTTTTGTTTGGGTCTGACTTGCGTGTCCGTGGCCAGCTTCAACGCCGGTGTGGCAGGGGGGCGTCCCAAACGCAACCAAGCGACATCATAGCAAACCACTGCTTGCGTTTGATCGAATTGCTTTTTGACTAGATCTTGCATTGCCTGCTTGATCGTCTGAGCTGCTTTTTCTGGCTCACCCTCGTTAGCGGCTGGGATGGCATTAGCATCGCCACTTGTGGGATCACGCAGTTCGGCAAGTTTAGAAGTCAGCATTTGTGACGTTTCTTCGAGTTCACGAAGTCGCTTGGGAAACTCGTGATGGGTTCCGAAGGCAACGATCCCGTGGATTGATTTGGTAGCTCCGTGCACGACCAGAGCTTCGCTGTCGGCCCCACCGTCTTTTTGCAATTGCTGCTTCATCGCCTCGACTACACCAGCGGAAGTCACCAAGACTTTGCCGTCAGGACTCCAAGCCGTGCCAAGTCGGAACGACAACTTGGGAGTCCCGGAGCGAATGACGACCCAGTAAAGTGCGTCAAAAGGAGATGACGGTGCGACCGCTGGCTTGTCTGAATCAGAGGTTGGCAACGTAGTCGTGTCAGGACTGTCGCGGTTTGGGCCAGCCGTTCCTTTTCCGATGTCGTGTTCCGGTGTCGATCTGCCGTTTGCCAAAGCAATCATGACGAGGACTGCGGCAACGGTTCCAATCAGCGGCAACAAAAAACGTTGAAAAGGAATCGAACGGATCGTCTGCGGTTGCGAGCTGCCTGCGTCCACGGCGGTTAAAGCCTGAACTGGGGCAGACCGTTGCGTTGCCCCTTTATCATTAGCGACTTTTTTGCTCAGGATGTCTGCGATCCGAACCTCTGTTGATCCGAGAAAAACAGTTTGGTTCGGCTGGACTGCCACGATCCGTTTGATTCGAACGAGGTCGGCGTCACTGCTTAGATCGGGTTTATTGCTCGAAAGCGGAGTGATCCAAGTACCGTTAGTACTACCTAAATCCTCGATCACTAAAGTACCCAGTCGACCCACGATCAACCGGGCATGATTGGTCGACACATTGCCTTTCGTGAGGACACAATCATTTTCCTCGCCTCGACCAATCGAAATTGTACGAGCCGCTGTTTCAGCATCTGGCCAAGGCAGCGGGAGGTCCGCACCCAATGTGACCCGCGAGCTGGGAGTGATCGATGTCAGCGATCGGATTCTCTGTCCATCCACCATCGTTCCATTGCTGCTTCCCAAATCCGCAATTTGAAATCCAGCGTTGGTTTGTGAAATACGGCAATGCGTCGCAGAAACGGTTGGCGAGTCAACCAACAGATCACACGTCAAACTGGAGCCAATCGTCCATTGTCGCATTCCCATCATTTGGTCATTGCTCCTCGCCGCAGTCGATTTGTGATTTCCTAAGTATCCCCTGATTTACTATTTGAGCAAGAACTAAGCAGAGGTACAGACTGGCTTGTTGATATTATCAATTCGTTTCGCTTAGATCTTACCTCATTCTCGCTCTCCTCGCCCCGTACTCGGGAAGCAAATTTAGCTAAACTTCCCAGTCGCAAGTACTGGTTGCTTGCATGAATTCATTTGACTTGTCTATAGCAATTTAGGTCCGAGCCGCCTAATCTGGGGAGCTTACCCGATCGTCGCAAGGATATTCGATGGCGCATACCACCTCATTAACCCTGCTGGAGCGTTTGGCACAGGGGGCCGATGACGCTGATTGGACCAAACTCCTGTCGATTTACCGCCCATTTATTCAGTACCAAGTTCGCTCCTACGCCGACTTGGCGGACCAAGCTGACGATATCTCTCAAGAGGTGATGCTGGTGCTGATGCGCGACCTGCCAACGTTTGAGCGGCAACGTAAAGGATCGTTTCGCTCTTGGTTGCGTACCGTGACGGTCAACCAATTAAGGACTGCGGCCCGTCGGTCACGGCGACAACCTCGTCCGGCTGGCGCTCAGCCCGACGTTTTGCAGCAGATTGAAGATCTGGCGGATCCGGTCAGCTTAGCCTCCGTCAAATGGGACGAAGAACATGATCTCGCCGTCATGCGCCGAGTGTTCGAGTTGATCCGACCCAAATTCGAAGCATCGACTTGGTTAGCGTTTGAAAGGCATGGACTCAAAGGCGAACCGGCGAATCAGGTCGCGGCGTCGCTGGGAATATCGGCCAATGCGGTGATGTTAGCCAAGTCCCGAGTCCTTAGCCGAGCCAGAAAAGAAGCAAAAGGTTTCATCAGCGAAGATTAGAATTCCTGAGTCCCGGCAGGGACGACATTCGATAGCCAGGGGTGCAGAAAGCGCAGCGAACGGAATCCCTGGTCCACGGACAAATACCCAATTTGGAGTCGCGGAGCGACGGCAGGAATTTGCCTGCATGAACTTTGCCACGATACGATGGCACCATCGCCCCAACGAGCTTGCAGACTGTCGTTTTATTGTGGTGGATGTCAATTAGCTCTTGAGGGCTGTCGTTGGCCGCGCTATATTACCGCGATCACAAGCGGCGTGGTTGT
>JAYVSE010000051.1:0-15289 GCA_043775635.1 Planctomycetaceae bacterium
GAGCGCCGAGACAAAGCGGACGCAAAGCAGCTGCGTGCCGCCCGCCGCCGCCAACTTGCCGCAACGGCCCGCAACTAACTGGCCATGCTGGGCGCTTACGTTCAATACGCCCGGGCGTCAGGTCGCGACACCGCCCAACGTCGCGGCCCCGAGATTTATGCCGTTTCTGTGTAGCGACATTTTGTATCGCATGCCGTTTTGTTTTAACCAAAAATCTTTGGAACATGCGCATCAATCCGTTGTCGGCGCGCAGTGGCTTGAGATTTGGCCTGTGGGGCCTTTACCGATTTCGGTGTGAGGAAATCTTCAAGATCGCATCGACGAATCGTCCAGCGTGTTCGAATGGCGGTTGGCGTGTTCACGGCAGGAAGCTTTCCCTGTTCGCACAAAAGGCGAATCTTCTGGCTCGTCATGCAAGCGATCTTTGCGGCCTCGCTTGTGGATAGGTACTTTTTTTCAGAGAAAGAGTTTGAAGAAAATAAGTTTCCAGGACTCAAAACCACTAACGAGTCCGCGAATTTTTATCGAAGTCGGCTAGTTTGCGCGCGATCCGGCTTGTTTGATTGATTAGATCATCCCCATCTGTTTTCGTTGGCTCAATGAAAACCGATTGTCGAGATACCGGGCAATCGCTTTTGAAAGAATATTTCGCATCGTGGCTTCGTCGTATCCGAGCGGCCCAGTGAGTTCTCTCGACCGCTTGCCGATCACGTAGGCGATCGAGTCGCGACATTCGTGGTACTCGGACGTTCGTTCCAACACGATGCCGCGATGCTTCTCTAAAGCGGCTTTGATTTCCTGATGTTTGTCGAGATAGCTTTCTGTCACAAGGTCAACTAGTGTGCGATTGAAGAAACCGTTTCCGTATCGTGTTTCGGTTGCCCGCAACTCATCACGAAGTCGAATCGCAAATCGGATCGATTCCGAATCAGAATGTTTGGATCTCACCCCAAGCGAAATCAGCTCTTCGTTGACTTCCGCGTCCCAAGGGAAGGTGGCGACTGGACTGCGATCGCCAGTCCTCAGAATTGAGATGCGGTAGCTATCCAAACCAAAGCTGTCATCGTCATCGTCAACAACAACTTGAAATTTTTCTCCCCGGTTCATTGCCACCAGCAGTTTGGTGAGCAGCGGGTGGGTTGCCTGCGGCGTCTCATTAAGAGGGATTGGTTGATTCGTCATTTAAGCCGGCTCGGGGTTGATTGCCGCCGTGGCATGTCGACGGTGCCGCATCGAAGATAGCAGGAAGTGGGCGGAGTTGCGACAAGCGATGATACGGCTCTCTTCAATAATTCTATCGCGGCTCGCGTCGGCAAAGTCAGAAACGCGCTTAACTACGCACCAAATCGGCTCTTTTCTGACACCGAGCAGTCCCACGCCCTCCATCTCACCACCCACGATCCCGTGGTCGCCAGGAGGTACCGATCGAACTAGTTCATTGCGAAAAGCGGATGATCGCACAATCGCCGCACCCGAAAGAATCGCACCGAAATGTACGTTGTAATCGGACGAGGCTTTTTCCATCGCAAACCGTCGAAATGCCTCGACGGTTTTCCCCGCCGCACTCGCTCTCTGCGCCGAATCATAGCTAACGTCGTACCCTGTTTCAGTTGAGGCATCGCGATAGCACCGACGGTCGTAAGGAATTATATCCGTCGAAACCAGCACGTCACCGATTTTTTGCATTGACTCGTCCACGCCAAAAGCCATGCCAAGCTGAACGATGGACGTCGCAACGGTTGCGCTGTGAAATCGAGACGCCAACTCCGCAGATCCGCCAAACGCAAGTGACCCCATCGCTCTCGATCGGACCGCGACCACGTTTTCAAATCCAATCAACCCTAAGTCGTAGTAACTACCAAGGAGTGGGTCCCGTTGCTTTTCAAAGGGAATACTAAAGTGCCCGAATTGCTCCCCCAACGCAAGTTCTTCAGCCGACACGGCCATCATGACTAGCGTGTCACAGGAAGGAACGGCAAGCGATCGGGGATTCTCGTCGGGCGACATTTCTGCAATGTAGGCAATTTGCCTACCAGAGCCAACTGGACCAAACGCCCGCGGTCGATCTTGGCCGGCAAGCATATAGGCAGCTAAAGCTCCACGCCGATAAGTTGTCGCTGAAATTCCGAAAGTCGGACCTTGCGGGAGCGGTTTTCTAGACAGACTTCGCTGTAGATGAGGGTCTAGCCGGAGCCATGGCCAGTGCGGAGCCAGAGGAGCATGGGCTCGCGATCGAGATGGTTGGGTCGGCGATGGGTGACGATTGAACGGTTGTTATGCGTTAGGGAGTTAAAACGCCTTTAAGTGGCATTTTGTGTCATGCGATCGAGCAATTCGAAGGGAAGATATAACTGCATGCGGTAGCCAAGGAGTTCGGCAAAATCGAACTGCTGGTAGAACTAGCAGTCGCGAAGCGCCGTCGCGAGCAAACGCTTTCCGAGACCTCGGCCTTGGAAGGATTTGTCGACCCAGAGCCATGCCAATACGCCGACTGGGAGCTGACGCTTGGGGAGCGACTTGGCCACTTCAATCGGCAAGTCGGAAAAGTCGACTTGCGATGTCGCCAGCGTGTAATAACTGACCAGATTGTTGGTATCGTCAAGCAAAACCTTGGATGTGCTGAGATGCTTCTTTTGACTCTGAAGTGCGGACTTTTGAGCCAACCGTTGACGTCGTCTTGTCCTGAATCAAAACCGCGTCGGTGGTGGGCTTTGCTGAGCAGTTCGATTTTCCAACCGACTGGAAATCGAACGCCACTCACTCCTCGCCTCGCATGATTGCACAGAGCTGCTTTTGTGAATGGCTTAGCTTCGGCGTTTTTGAGAGCGCGTTCCAAAACGAGAGCAGTTCGTCGGGCGACATCGCGATCGAATGAACCTGTGCGGCGGCCAGTTCCCGCGTCGCTTGCCCAATGACGATCGATCGGACGTAATCACTGACACTGATGCATCGCAGCGCGGCCGCCGCAGTCAACAAAGCTTTGGACTCTTCGTCGAGCCGCACCATGAGAGAACTATTCTTTTGCATGACCCGTCCAATTACTTATCGTCGAGAGCTTCTTCGTTCCACTTGAAGCCAGTTCGGCGGTCTAGTGCTTCGTAGTGACTATCACGAATCTTGATCGCTTCCTCAACGGCAAGCGACATCGTTTGCATTCGTTGTGAGAGCTGCGTGAAACGCTGATGCAACTCGTCCGTCGAAGGGGAGAATTCCGTTGGCCTGACAACGTAGTAAACGGTTTCGGGCATGTTGGGTGCAACACCCCATTTGCCACGATCACTCATGAAGACTTGCCGCATGAAGGGCTCGCCCACGCGATCAAGCTCAGGCACGTTGCCCATGAAGGCACGCATCCCAAAACCGAACGAATTCATCCAAGAAAACGGGCCCAAAGATTCAAAATACATGCTAGAGCGATCTGCTGGTACAAGCTCTTTAGGCTTGTCGGAATCCGCAAATTCTTTGGCTAATTTTTCGGCAGCAACTTGCGCAAGCTTCCGTCCTTCGGCCATTCGAATCGCTGTGATGACTTCCTCGCGAACATCTTTCAAGTCAGGAATGAACGCTGCTTGTTCTTCGGATTTCCAAGAGATGTAGGAAATTCTCGCTTGGTCATCGACCGTTCGAACGGGCGTAAAAAGCTGTGGTCGAGCGACATACATTGTCTGAACAAATCCGTCACCACGCTGCATGCCAGTGCCGACACCAAACGACAGGTTAACTGGGTCTTTCTGAATGTCTCGTCCGTCCATCATGCCGGTTACGACGTGTTTCATACCGAGTTTGTCAGCGAGTGCTTTCATGTCTGGCGGAGCGATGGACTTGCCGGATTTTCCGCCTGCAATCGCCTTGGCGTTGAAGTAGGTTCGCATCACCTTGTCAACTTCGGTAACGGCCGCATCGAGCTTATTGAGAGCGGGTTGCATGGCCAGCGACCGCGCGATGTCATCGCGGACTTTTTCGAACGATTCGACTTTTGGTGCATCAGGCTTTGTTTCGGCTGGCTTATTGGTATCGACCGTTGGCGCATCGGTTGGTTCCAACGGTGCGTCATTGGGTTTAACAGTCTCCGTTGGCACTTTTACGTCTTCGCCGTCTGCTGGATTCGCCGTGTCGCTTTCGACTTGCATCGTAACCAAACGCACCGCATTACTTGAATATTCTAGGTTGCTGGATTCCGCTTCCGAAGGTTTCGCTTCGGTTGCTGCTGGCGCGGCGGGGTCTTCCGCAGGTTGGGTTTCAGGCTGTTCAGTAGCCGGTGCTTCAGTAACCGGTGCTTCAACCTTGGGATCCTGCATGACTTCGGTGGCTGGTGCTTCGGTACTTGGCGCCTCTACGTCCGGCACCTCTACGGCAGTTGCCGCGTCCGCAGGTTTGGCCTCCGTTGGGACGGCTTCTGGCAACTTGAAATCGCCGCCGTCTAAACGTTTTTGATATTCCGCGCGAAGTTGTTCTTCAGTGATTGTTGTCCGTTCGCGATCGATGAAGTCATTGAGATTTCCGGACAAATATTCGATGTTTGCGGTGTATGGACGGCGGAAAGCGGGCTTCGCCGACTGGTCATCGGGGTAGACCGCCTTGCCAGCTTCATAAACCGCTAGGATTTCTTTTTCCGCTGGCTTAGCATCGGTCTCCTCAATAAAGTCGGCGACGTTCACCGCGTATGCATCTGCAACCGCGCGGCGATTGAGTCGTAGGAAAAGTTCCCATTGCTCCGCTGGCGGCAGGATCGGTTGACCACCGGCGGTCAGGCCGCCCATGACTTGCCTTTGGTAGGCGGTCGCAAGCAACTGCATTCGCAATTGTTCATAGAGCTGAACTTGGCCCATTTTATTGTTTGTCGAACTAGCCAAGATACCGTTGATCTGCGAGTTGCTTAATCGACCATCGCTATACAGCGTTAGCCAATTCTGAATGGCGGTATCGTCTAAATCTAGGCCTGCTTTCTTTGCTTCGCCAGCAAACATCAGGATTCGCACGCTCGACTGATCGCTCGGATTCGAGTTGATGCCGAGAGATTGAATCGTCTTTTGCTGAGTGTTGTATTGAAAATCGGCAACCTTAGGGACGCGTCCATGCGATATCGTTTCCTCAGCCAAGTCGCGCAGGAATTGGGTCGTGGCAAAGTGGTTTCGAGTGAAGTAGCTGACCTTAGTTCGGTCGTACTGGCCACCATCGAAGGTCGCCATGGTTGTGGGTGCGGAGCCATAAGTAGTTCGGTTTTGCTGGTACATCGCGATCGATGGCAGTACCACAAAGGACAAGAGTGCCAGCAAGGTTAAGAAAACCATCATCGGTTTCAGATTGCGGCGAAACAAGTCGAAGGGGCTGCTACTCATTTCGATTCAGTCAGTTTGTAAAGGTTGCGGAAGAAAATTTTAATTTTCGGGTCGTCAAACAACGGTGTGGCTTACCGTTACGCGCGTCTTGATTGCGAAATAGTCTTGACAAGCGGGCCGATGCCACTAACGCTCATGAGCATCGAACAACCGACACAAGGTACACCGCCGGACCCAAAAGACTAACGGGCGGCAAAACAGAGGGTCAAGGCGGATTGACGCAACTGAGGCAAGAGAAATCGATTTCTCTTGCCAAAACGGCTTTTTTGCCCTGCCAGTGCCGCGAGCATTTTCGCCGAGGCTTCCCAGATTCGCCATTTTTACATCCAGTCGCGACTCAAACTGTCGTTCCTTTCAACTACTAGCAGCAAATTAGCTCCATGGCAAAGTCCAGCGGTAAAAGTTTGGTAATTGTCGAATCGCCAGCGAAAGCGAAAACGATTTCCAAATTTCTAGGAAAAGATTTTCAGGTCGAAGCCAGCATCGGGCACGTCCGCGACCTCCCACGAAACAAGGCTGACATGCCCGAGGAGTATAAAAAGGAGACTTGGGCCTATTTGGCGGTCAATGTTGATGATGGTTTTAAGCCGATTTACATCGTCCCGGACGATAAGAAAAAGCAAGTCAACATGCTGAAACAAGCGCTCAAAGACGCCGACAACCTTTATCTGGCGACGGACGAAGATCGTGAAGGCGAAGCGATCAGTTGGCACTTACAGGAATTGCTGAAACCGAAAGTTCCCGTCTATCGCTTGGTTTTTCATGAAATCACCAAGGAAGCGATCCAAGCCGCACTGAAATCGACTCGCAAGATTGATGACGGACTGGTTCAAGCCCAAGAAACTCGCCGAATTTTGGATCGTTTGTACGGTTACGACGTTTCGGCATTGCTTTGGAAGGTGGTTGGCAGCGGTCTGTCCGCAGGGCGTGTTCAAAGTGTTGCCGTTCGCTTGATCGTCCAGCGCGAGCGAGAACGAATCGCGTTCCGCTCCGGGACCTATTGGGATCTGGAAGCGATGTTCTTGACCGCTCAAGGCGAAAACTTGCCTGCAATGCTGGCTGCGGTAAACGGACAAAAGCTTCCCTCCGGAAAAGATTTCGATAGCACGACCGGAAAGCTCAAGAGCACCGGCTTGTTGCAAATGGATGAGGCTGCTGCGATGGCATTGGCGGCCAAACTTCGCTCGGCCACTTTCCGGGTCACGTCCGTTGAAGTGAAGCCGTTTGTCGAACGACCGCGTCCTCCGTTTACAACCAGCACGTTACAGCAAGAAGCCAATCGCAAGCTCGGCTTTACCGCCAAGCGAACCATGCAGGCGGCCCAACGCTTGTACGAAAATGGTTACATCACGTACATGCGTACTGACAGCACGACGCTCAGCACCGAAGCAATCAACGCGTCTCGCAATCTTGTCCGCAGCGAATATGGCGAACCGTTTTTGCACCCTGAGGTGCGAACGTATGCAGGCAAAGTTAAGAACGCCCAAGAAGCTCACGAGGCAATCAGGCCCGCTGGTACGCCTTTTCGTTTGCCATCGGCGCTTCGTGGCGAGTTGGACGGTGACCAGTTTCGATTGTTTGATCTGATATGGAAACGCACCGTTGCCTGTCAGATGGCCGATGCTCGCAAGCTTCGCATCACGGTCACCATCGAGGGCGGTGGTGCAACGTTTACCGCCAGCGGTACAAGCATCGAATTCGAAGGTTTTTTACGCGCTTATGTCGAAGGTAGCGATGATCCCGAAGCAGAATTGGCTGACAAGGAAACTCTGCTGCCAAACGTTAAAGCGAACGATCCTTTGACGAACAAACGGTTGGACCCTAAGAGCCACACAACACAACCGCCAGCGCGCTACAGCGAAGCATCTCTGACGCGTGCGCTCGAGGAAAAAGGAATCGGACGACCGAGTACCTACGCATCGATCATCGATACGATTCAAGCCAGAAACTATGTCTTTAAAAAGGGCAACGCACTTGTTCCGAGCTGGACTGCGTTCCTCGTGATCCGCGTCATGGAAGAGCACTTCCTGCCGCTGGTCGACTACGAATTCACAGCCCAAATGGAAGACTACCTCGACTGTATCAGCCGCCAGGAAGCAGAATCGTCAACCTATCTCAATTCGTTTTACTTTGGCGACGGAGCCAAGGTGGGCGGCCAGATTGGGTTGAAGCCACGACTTGAAAATGCAGAAATCAAGCCACTGGAGATGGCTCGTTTTACCCTTGGCACTCCCACCGAAGGCGACAACCTCGAAGAAGTTTTCGTTAGAGTCGGCAAGTTCGGACCTTCGGTTGAACAGGGCGAACGGCGAGTCAGCGTGCCCGACGAAATGCCTCCCGATGAGATGACGCTGGCGGTCGCGATGGAGCTGCTGATTTCTGGCGACCGACAAAACGAACCGCTGGGTGAACACTCCGAAACGAAGCAACCGGTGTTCATGAAAGTCGGTCGCTTTGGTCCTTATGTACAACTGGGTGGCAATGACGATCCAGAGAAGAAAAATCGTTCGTTGTTAAAGGGAATGGTTCCCGAAGAACTGACGTTGGAATCGGCTTTGATGCTGTTTACGCTGCCACGTAACCTTGGACCGCACCCTGAGTCCAACGAGCCGATTGAAGCCAATGATGGACGGTACGGACCTTACATCAAATGCGGTACTGATACGCGTTCGTTGCCCGAGGGCGTCAGTCCGCTAGAAGTCACTTTTGCAGAAGCGATCGAATTGCTGAAGCAACCAAAGACTCGCGGTCGAGGTGCTCCGAAAGAGCCGATCAAATTGTTCGAGGCCTCACCGATCACCGGCAATCCGATTAAGCTGCTGGAAGGCCGATTTGGTCCATATGTGACGGACGGAACAACGAACGCCTCGTTGCCAAAAGCGGCTGATCCGGCGACATTTACGTTCGAAGCCGCACTAGACCTGCTGGCTGAGCGTGCCGCGCGAGGCCCGTCGACCAAAAAGACTTCCCGGAAAAAAGCGGCCAAGGCCGCGCCCGCAAAAGACGGGGAAACCAAGAAAAAAGCCGTGAAAAAGGCTACTAAGAAAAAGGCTACTGCTAAGAAAACGACAAAAACGCTGAAGAAAGGCGTTGCCAAAAAGAAGCCCTAGCGACTAGCCTACGTCCCATTCAAAAATAAACTTCCCCCGCTCCATTACACCATTCAATCAAAAAACCTCATGGCCACTGGTACCGAACGTCAACGCGAACTTCGCCGACTCCGAACTCGGCTTAAGAAAAAGAACATGATCCTGGCGAAGTGCCAAAAGGCGACTCCCGCCGAGAAGGTTGAACTCGTCCGCAAGCTCAGGCGATTGACCCCAGGTGCCGACGTGATCATCAAGCAACACGGCTTGGAAGCGTAGCGAATTCCCTTGTGCCCCTCGTTCTCAGGCTCTGCCGGCTCCGACCGGGAACTACAGACGATTGCGTTTTCGGCTAAAATAATCAAAAATTGAGCTTGCTCGGTTTGCCTTGGTTTTGGACTATGCTGCACTGATTATTGGTTCAACCATCGATTGCCAAAAATTTAGAGTCAAACATGCACGTCAATGCCCTTACACCTGAACTTTCTTCACTCGCTGCGGATGCGGCTGTAGAGTTAGATTTGCTAATTGTCGGTGAAATTACCGATTTGGAAGCGGTGAAAGAACTCGCTCGATGCTTGAGCCAAACGACACAAGATAGCATTTCGAGCGACACGGTTTCTCGGCGACTTGCCGTCGACACTGCCACAGAAACGGTGATTGCCAGAGCGTTTACCGTTACTGGTGACGATCACGCGACGATCTTAGGCAACCTTTTACAACGGACGCAGGAAGTCGCAAGACAGCTTTCTTCGGCGACCCAAAAGGCTGATACGGATTCGCTCCAATGGACTCGTGCTTTTTGCTTAGCGCTCTCAGAATCAGCGTCTGCTTATCGCCAAAACATTTTCAATGCACGACCGCGCCATCCATACCGGAGATAGCGGTTGATCTACATCGAATACGCAAAGCAGAGGTACGATGCTGCCATTCAGGAAATTTCTCGCCTAAAGCAGTCTGAATTTCCTTATCCGCAGATTAAGGATGCATTGCTCCAGATGGAAGTGGTTTTTCAGAAACAGCGAGATCAACTCAACAAACTGAAGCCATCGTCTACGCCAGTAATCGCGAAAAACTCATGTAGTCAATCACTGGCGCACCTCTTTAATTATACACCGTTCCTTGGATTCATACTGCGTTCAACCAACGTTCGGAATGCATTTGAGGTCTATTCTCCCGTGCTACGTTTGGCTCGACAACTGCTCGGAGCCAGTACGAAACTACTACTTTCGTCGGAATGGGACTACTCTCCTTTTGTTTATTTACCGACTGCTGAATTACCAAACTTTGTTTTGATCGGTGTTCCGTCATTCGAGTCTTCTAATCCTTTGCTGATGTCTTTGGCCGGCCATGAACTTGGGCACAACATCTGGGATAAAGAAAATCTCGGCAAGGTGTTTGATAGTCAATTGCAGAACGCCGTTCTGCAAAAGCTTAAAGGCAAGTACTGGACTATTTTTGAAAGCTTCCAGCCGAATGCTACTCATGCGAACTTGACGACTGACATGTTCGTGCAGCCTGCTTGGTTGCCTGCGTACTCTTATGCACGTGGACAATTAGAGGAAATCTTTTGCGACATGATGGGACTTCGGCTATTCGCCGAGTCTTATTTGAACGCATTTGCGTACCTGTTAAGTCCGAGTGTGCCGGGCGAACGATATCCCTATTATCCGTCTATAAAAACTAGAGCCGCATTTTTGGAAAAGGCGGCTGCAAAAATGAGTGTCGATTGCCCGCCATCATATAACGATCTTTTTTCGGACTCGCCTGAACCGTCTAGCCCATTGACGAAGCTGCTTTGTGCAGTGGCAGATGATGCTGTCTTGACCTTGATTGACCAAGCAACCGATAAGGCGATGGAGATTGCAGCAACGAACAACATCCCAAAGCGTAATGAAGGTCGGATCAATGAGATCGTTAAATGCTTTGAGATGGTGATTCCAACCGATGGTCGCAACGAGTTGGTTGACATTATCAATGCTGGATGGAAGTGCGAACAAGACCCGAAGCTCTGGCATGGTATCCCGCAGATATCCCTCGAAAGGTATTGCATGATTTGATACTCAAGAGCTTGGAAATCTCTGAGTTCTATGAGCGAATACAAACACCATGATTCTACGTGCTGACAAGATTGCTCAACAGCTTGAAAAGCCTGACAATCCTCACGACCCATTGGTGTTGCGTCCAATGCCAAATCTTGAAGATCTCAAGAACTCAGGCGCTGGCTCAGTTGATCTGAGATTGGGTTGCTGGTTTCAAGTCTTCCGAGGGACGAGGCTTTCACATTTTGATGTCTACAACAACTCCGTTGATGCGCCAGTTGAGTCCCAACTCACAAAACTGCACTACGTTGCTTTTGGCGAGCCATTTATTTTACACCCTCGAGCATTTGTGCTTGCTGTCACGCTAGAGTGGGTGCGCCTTCCATCAAATTATGCTGGTTATGTTGTGGGCAGGTCGTCGTGGGGACGGCACGGACTTATTATCGCAACCGCTACGGGAGTCCACCCTGGATTTACGGGTTGCTTGACGCTGGAATTGACAAATGTTGGCGAAATTCCAATCACGATTAAGCCGGGGACCACGATTTGCCAGCTTTTTCTCCATTCTGTAAACGCTGGAAACCCGGCTAACGTTGAACAGAGCCGCTTTATAGGGAATCGAAAACCGACGATCGGCGCAATCAAACTTGATGAGATTGCTTCAAAACTAGCCAATGGTACTCTTTAGGTGACTAAGTTTGTGTACGCCGCTTTTCGTTGACGAGCTGTTGTATCGCAGGCAGGCGACTTCTCCGCTACCTCTTAAACGGTGACTTGAATTCAGCACGTTCAGCGTTTCAGTTGCCCGTTAGCGCGTTCTTCGTCGGCGATGCGGCTTTCGGCATTTTGAACTTGCCGCGCGAGGTCCAGCGCTAACTGGGATGGGGGTCCGAGCAGCAGCGCTTGGTCAAGGGACAGTTTTGCTGCGGAAATGTCGCCCTGCGCGACGTAAAGTTCAGCAAGGTTTATATGTGGTTCGGCATCAAGGGGGGAGCCTCGGCTTGCCTCGGCGAAACATTGTGCGGCCTCGCTGGGACGATCTAGCCGACGAAGCGCGATTCCACGCAACATATGCCCACGGACAGGACACTGGTCTTCCGCCCCCAGTGACTCTTGCAAGCGATCGATCGTGGCCAACAAACGATCATAGCGGCCCATGATTCGGTAGAGTTCGGCAGCTTGAATCTGCACGTCGGGGTAATCCGGCTGGATCGCAAGCGCCCGGTGATACGCAGCAAGTGCACCGACATGATCACCTCGATTGACCATGCAGTCACCGCGTAGAGCCCAAACCTCGGCGGATTCGCGGTCTGCTTCTAAAGCTTGCAGCGTTTGTCGCTCAGCCTCAGCGACTCGCCCCAGATCCAAATACATCCGGGCTAATCGACGCATCAAACGCGGGTCGGAAGCACTCAACCGAACAGCTTGTTCCATATGTTTTAGCGCGAGGTCCCGCTCGCCACGCTGCCACAGCGACTCCGCCAAGCCCCAGTGGGCGCGGTCATCAGCGGCAGTGATCTCCAGGGCTCCAGCAAACAAATCCTCGGCGACACCCCACTGACCCGCGTGCATCGCCTCCAGCCCCTGGCGGCTCAAACGCCGAGCAGCGATGGTTTGGCGACTTTCAGTATAACGGCTGATCGCGCGGCAGCCGCTAGTGAACGAAACTCCCGACAGGACCACGACTGCTGCAACTGCGAGCATCGATGCTTTGACGGGATGGTAAACTTGCACAACACTACCGACACGAGACGGCCTTGGCGATTCGCACTACAGCCTTGTTTCGTACAACAATTCGATCCTCAGCGGCAAGTTTGACCGCGAATTTTTGGCGTTTTCCATGCCCTCAACCTTTGACGACTTCGGCTTTCGTTTCCTTTATCCCGACAATTGGCAAATCCAATCCAGAGACGCCAACGATGAAAGCGAAGGCGTGACACTCGAAATGCCCAATGGCGGCTTCTTTTCCGTGACAAAATATCTGGGCTCACCAGCCGTTGATGATGTGCTGGAAGGAATCGCCAGTGCCATGAAAAGTGAATATCCGGAGGTCGAAATCGAAGAAATTGAGGACGATGACGCCGACGTAATGGAGTTACGGTTTTACTACCTAGATTTGCTAATCGTTGCTCGGGTCACCGGGCTGGTGCTAGCAAACCAAACCATGGTCGTCCAAGTTCAAGCTGAATCACGCGCTTTTGACGAAGGTGAACCTGTCTATAACGCGATGCTAAAATCGATCCGGGACGGAATGGCTGGACGGCAAGTTACTTGAGTTCTTCGGCGGGCTTATCGGGACTGGTTTCCTTGTCTTGCAGCTCCTTGAGGTAGCGCGCGAGCCGTTGGGCCGTTCGTCCTTCGGAAAGATCGATTGCTTTTTGTTGCGTCTCAATGGCGGCATCAAGATTTCCTGCCGCGTCGTAAAGATGCGCCAAGGTGTCGAACACCATCGGTTTTTCTTTGTCATTCGTTCCTTCGACTTCAGCACTCAGAGCCGTGATCGAGGCATTCAGCAAATCTCCTAATCCACTCTGCTCGCGCGATGCCTGATAGAGTGACCACGCCACACGCGCGACACCGATTGCGTTTCCTTTGTTGTTCGCAAGGTCCTGCTTGAAGTAGCCAACGACTCCCTCGTCGATCATACCGGCGCTGAGTTTGACTCGTGGGAGAATCGTTACCCAACGACTGCGAATTTCCTCCGGGGCATCACCTTTGATCTCGACGTTTATCAAGCGAATCGCTTCATCAAACTTGCCCGTGCCTGCCAACTCGCTGATTCTTTGCAGCACCTCGTTGAACTTTCGTTCGGCTTCAAACAACTTCACATATTCGACGCGGTCCCAGGCATCAGTAACGACTTTTTCAAGTGGTTCGTCCATTTCCATCGGATGACCAATCCATTCGATCATTCCTGATTTGCCGACGATGAATGCAGTCGGAATACCTTGTTGCTCTGAAGCCGTCATGTATGCTTCGTAAACCGAGCGATCAGGGTCGGTAGTCAAGCAATAAGCCGATGTGATGTCGGCAAACGTTTTCTTTTCGCCTTCGGCAACTTCAGCTTCACGCTTCAAAAATTCTTTGACAGTATCGATTGGCTCATCGCTGATACTGACCACTTGAACATTGTTGCCACGATACTTGTTTTGAAGGCTGGCAAGGTGCGGCATGCTCGCGACACAGGGGCCACACCAAGTTGCCCAAAACTCGACCACGTAGACATTGCCTACTTCGAACTTAGTGACTGGCTTGAAAAAACCGTTGCCGTCTTGAACCCAATTTTCAATGTCGAGCGATGGTGCGACGGTACCAATCGTGAGCGGTTCTAACGTTGATTTGGATTTATCATCAGCATGGACTTGCAGCAAATGCGTGTTGTCCGGCAACATAATTGCCCCGACTGCTGCGATTCCGCAAAAGAATAGAATCAGGAATGGACGGAGGTTCGTTTTTGTCATAGCCAATCGGTCGATCGGAGGGCGAAGTGGATACAATGCAGGTTAGGTCGAGTCGCGAAAACAGTTCTTCAATTTCGTTGGACGACTTATGTTATGCGATGTTGACGAGGAATTACACTGTTTCTCACGCCGGAATCAAGACAATTGCCTCGGCATTCCTTATCTAATTCATTTTTTGCGGCTACTTTTACCGAAACCCGAGTATTTCGATGAGCTCCGAGACACCCAAGAAATCCGAGTCTTCCAAGACAGTCGGTGCGAAACCTGGTGGCATGCCGGACTTTTCAGGGTTGGCCGCCGCGACTCGCAGCCCCGCACCGGCTGGTGGAATCCCTGATTTCTCCATGTTTACCGGCGAGCAGAAAAAGGCGGAGCAGGTCGTGCCTGCTGCTGCGTCGCCGGCAAAGGTTGAAATCGCTGTCAAAACCGCCCCCACGGTGGCTATTGTTAGCGACACAAAGACCAAGCCATCGCCGTCGTCTCCGTCGTCATCGCCTAACCCTAAACCTGTTGTGACCAAGCCTGGCGGGGCTCCCGGTTTAGAGTTCGCAACCGCAAAGATTGCCGAAAAGCCAGCCAAGGCGCAAGCTGTCGAAAAGAAATCCACCTCAGCGACTGACGGCCTCGTTGGCTTCCGTGAATTTGCGGCGATCGCTGGCTCTGCGGTTGCACCTGTCGTTTCGACTGACTCAAGTACGACGCTGAGCCCCGTGGTCGCGAA
Source organism: Planctomycetaceae bacterium (assembly GCA_043775635.1). Classification (GTDB taxonomy): domain Bacteria; phylum Planctomycetota; class Planctomycetia; order Pirellulales; family Pirellulaceae; genus UBA6163. Next base: position 14,650 of record JAYVSE010000051.1, read on the forward strand.
ACCGACGACTAATTCATCTGATGCAATCGTTCGCTCGACGGAAGCGACCAAGACGGCAGCGCCGAACACGGCAGTTGCAAAAGCAAAACAAACGAAGACTGCGGCGATTTTCGGTCGCGCATGGATTCCTTATGCCAGCGATTCGATTGGATTTGCGTTCTTCGCCGCATCGGCCCATCAGGTGTACGAAACACTCGCCAATGGCTTGCCGCTGAATCTTGCCGTTACAACCATCCTGTCGCTTGCAGCCGCGGGAGTCGCCATGTTGGCTATATCCCTCTCGCTTCGCCTGCTATCACAAATTGCAGACCAATCATCGACTTAGGACCGTTCGATCAATAACTGTCCGGTTTTTGAAGTGCGATAGGCTGCCAGCCATTTTATACCCCACAAGTTTGATCTTGCAATTGAGGCGTTAAAATGCGATTGCTAGCTTTTTTGTGTCACGCTTTCATGGATGATGGCTGAAATGGTGTTAGATTGGGTGGAAACTGAGTTTCAAGGCATTCAGTTCGGTGACAAACGGTTGGATTATCGGTAGAAGCTATGCATCTCGCAGGCGGCTCGCATTGGCGAATCGACGCCTGATCGAGCGAGATCTAAAGCCGACCTCAAAGCCACCTACCGCTTGGTCGACAAC
>JAYVSE010000052.1:0-12728 GCA_043775635.1 Planctomycetaceae bacterium
ATACTCCTGCTTCGAGAGCGGCAAACAAATTTGCCGCTCGCCGGAGCTTGCTCGATTGCCATCATTTGAAGTGACACGATTTCGCTGAACTGGCCGACGTTGTATCTGAGAATCCATTCTCGTCTCCTATTAGTGTGGTAACCAACAGGATGACAAATTTGGAATCTCGCTGCGACGTCGGTTTTTTTCACGGCGATGTAGTCCCGGGATGCCGCACAAGTACCGGTTGATTCTCTTGGTGGCTTGTCACGATTGACGGTGCCGACAATCCCAGCAGGAAGGCCGCTCGTTCGTCCAACGATGCTACCTCGAAGCCTTCCGGTAGATTTATTGATAAATGCCGACCAGGACTGCGTAGCGAGCAATCGATTCAGGGGAATCGTGTTTGCCAAGATAAAACGATTGTCCGCCGATTTGGACAATGCTTTGACCACTGAGATGATATTGACCCGCTGGAGCCTGAGCTTTTGGACGTGCCATTTGCTTCCTCGTTTCATCCAAAACGGAGTTGTTCCGTATTGAAATCTGGTCTTAACGAGGCCGCACCCTAAACTAGGGGTAACGCTTTGGAGCGTTCCAGCCGGGAAATCACGTGTTTTTCTACAGTACACCCCACTGGGTTCGAACCAGTAACCTTCGGTTCCGTAGTGCTATGTCGTGTTTCATTTAGCCTTTGGAAGACTTTCTAATCAGAGAAATTGCCGCCTTTTTTACAAACCCGTTGTTGGCGAAATCGCGAGCAGTACTCAAAACTGGGTACACATTTGAGAAGTGTACCAGTTCTGGCTTTCGGATTTATGTGCACTCACACTGCCTATACATCTTGCTACTGCGGCGAGGGCGAATTAGGTCAATCGTGAATATTCACCAGATTTCAGCCTCGTGAATATAGAAACTTGAAGGGCAAATAATTAATCCCCGGCATTTCAGCCGTATAACCTAACTAAGGAAGAGAAAGCCTGAACGCATTGAATAAGTAGCATGAAGGTATAGAGCATCAGCTCAGTAACAATACCTTGGACGACGCGGACACCTGAACCGTCGTCTTGTGAATCGCCGTCTCTAAACTGCCATGCCCGAACAGAACAATGATCAATGGCTCCCTACGGATCCCGAACCCGTGGAAGAAACGGCTGAAAATGCAGAACCCAAAAACAATCAAGAAGAAAGCTGGGAATCGAGTTTGATTGAACAGATTCGATCAACTACCGAACTGTTTGTCAACGCGGCAGATCAACCATGTATAGGTGTTCCACTACTCCGATGCGAATCGAGTCCAACACGAATACTGCAAATTTGCCATGAGCGAGTTAGTGAGGAGATTGCACTGATGGCCTACATCAACTTTGGGGTACAGGCGTATGGCCCAAAGATTTCCGCAATAATTCGAATCCTAAAAGCCCTCGCATGGCGGGAACATCGTACAAATCTCACCCGCGATCAGGCAATCGATGAAGTGCCGCTGGTCGAGGCGGTGTACTTGCTTCTTAATGAAAGTGAAGTGCATGGGAGCCTGAACGAGAGCAGCTCAACAGTGCTAAACCAGTTGGAGATGATTGCACTAAAACATCGATTAAATACAGACGTACCGAGTTGGCCATCAAGTGCAGCACAGTTGAGTCGTCGTCTACGCGAGCTTAAGTTAGTCCTTTCGGCCGTCGGCATCACATGCACGAGAGGTAGACGGTCGGGCGGAGCAAGGTTCTTAAAACTTACACTTGCCAATAGTGGCGACGATGCCGTCACAGCGTCACAAGCTGCGTCGCCCTCAAGGACCTCGTCAAGTGATATTTCAGCCGCGTGTGACGGCGGTGACGATGGTGACGATGCAATTAGCAAACGATTTAGAGCAATTCAAGCCAAGGAGATCATATGAATGAACCAAAAAATGTACCGGTAATGTATGACGTCGAGCGATATCAGCCAGAACGCTGGGAGGACATCGTGGGGAATGATGAAATTAAGGATTATTGTTTCGATCTTCTGCACGGGGTACGCAAGCGTAAAGATCGAAGTGGTTACAATTCGCTAATTACCGGGCCTTCGAGAAGTGGGAAAACATCAGCGATTTCACTGCTTATAAAAGCTATCGGGTGTGTCAATTTTGACTTTGAGACTTTCAATCCATGCCATGATTGCGAAAACTGCAAGCAGGCCTTTCATTTGTATGGACATGGTGAATGGTCGAATTATATCGACCTGCTTGGAAACAAAGGGACAGCCGTTCCTGTGAACTACCAGGTGATCGACTGCTCCCGTCTAACTGAAAGTGACATAGAGGAATGCATTGGAAGATTGCGGTATGGCACGGACATGCTTCAGGTCGTTCACCTCGACGAGACTCATCACTTAGTAAAGAGGTCAATGGACGAGAAATTTTTGAAGCCCATGGAAACTTTTCCAGCGATCTGGATAGCAACAACTGCAATGATAAAGCGAACCGGGAGCCAAGATTACAGTAAGTTGGACAAGATGTTTCAAAACCGATTCTCATATCGACTAAACACCAAAAAGCCTTCCCTTGACCAAATGATGCTGTGGCTCATCGATCGCTGCGAACAGTTTGGAATCGTCGTTGACCAAAAATCAACTCTTAATGAGCTTGCCGTGCAATCAAAGTATTTGCCTGGAATGGCTTTACATGTTCTCAATAAGGCACATAAATCTCGCAAAAGAACTCTGACCCGAGCATTGGTCGATGGACACATTTATGACATAGACGAATAGGTCACGTTCTTCAGTTTTCGTAACTATTCAACCTGTTTAAATCGATCTTGGCTGAAACGGGGAAATTGGTTCTGTTGATGCGATCATGGATGAATCGCAGTCCACAGCCTTCGCCGAACCGCCAGTCGATAACAGTCTGCTGGAAAAGCTGCTCCATAATCGGCTGAGCGAAAGCGAGGCACGGCAGTTTGCCAGCGAGAATCCCGAGTGCATCACCTTTACTCTGCTCGCCTTGCAGCAGCGGCTGGCATGCTCACAGCAGTCTACCGGCGCCAACACGCCGTCCTCTGTCATTCCGCCGTACGAAAAGCCGCCGGTCAAACCCAAGCCGCCGAAAACGGGCAGAAAGAAACGCGGCGGACAGCCGGGGCACGCCGGCAGGACGCGTGATCACTTGTCGACGCCTGATCGTACGCGCGAACATCGGTGCAAGTGTTGTCGCGAATGCAACGGTGAACTGACACGTACGGGCAAGACACGATCTCGCCGCAGCGAAGACATTCCTGAAGATCTTAAGCCGGTCATCACGGAAGACGTGGTTCATCGAGACTACTGCCCAAAGTGCAAGAAGCGAGTCAAACCTAAGCTGCCCGATGTGCTTCCCAATTGCACGTTAGGCAACCGGACGCTGGTGTTGGCAACGCTATAGCACTTTCTTCAAGGTTTGTCGATTGGCCAAATCGTTGACACTTTCAACTTTCATTTGCGGATGAAGGTGACGCCCGGCGGTTTGGTCCAGATGTGGCATCGATTAGCGGATTTGTTATTTGCTTGGTATGAACAGATTAATCAGGAAAGCCTAGATTCAACAAAACTCCACGCCGATGAGACCGGTTGGCGAGTGAGCGGCAAGACATACTGGTTATGGTGCTTTGCCAACGCTGAGAACGTGTTTTATATAATCGATCGAAGTCGTGGGTCGCCGGCGCTGGCGAAGCTTTTTACACGCGCTTTTGAGGGTACGTTAATCACCGATTTTTGGTTACCGTCTGAGGCTGTCATTTGCGCCGACAAACAGAAATGCTGGCCGCATTTGCTTTGTGATGTGGTCGCCATCGACGAGGCACATGCCGATCACCAGGAATGGCAATCGTTTTCTCGTCGCTTGGTCGGCGTGTATCGCGATGCCAAGAAGCTGCATCCACAGCGAGCGCAGATGACGGCGTCCGTTTATGACATGTCGGTAGCGCGTCTGGAGTCGCGGATCGGTGCCTTGGCCAACGAGAACTAGGAACACCCAGATGCCAATCGATTGGCCAAGCGATTGAGTAACCACGGTAACGAGCTGCTAACGTTTTTGTGGCACGCTGATGTGCCATCGGACAACAACGCTGGTGAGCGAGCGATTCGTCCCGCCGTAATGATTCGCAAAACAGCTACTGTAACCATAGCGACCGAGGTGCTTTGACGCAGTCGGTGTTGATGTCAGTGCTTCGCACGCTGCGAGTGCGAGGCCACCAGCCACTGGATACAATCTTGTCTTCCCCTGCCGACTACTCAAGAACAGGGATTCTGCCGCCTCTGCCACCCAAAGCCCTGGCAGCAGGCTGAATAGTTACCAGTTTTCATCTCAAGTCCAAGCCGTTCAAACCTTGATACCCACAGACGGGCATCAAGGTTCTCTTTTGTACTGAAATGAACGAGTGAGTCATTTGACTCATAAGTATTAGTTTATATCAGTGATTCTAATCGCTAGTTACTGGTCACTTGCTACCTATGCGATTCCGCACCGCGGCACGGTTTCACCTCCAGCAAGGTGAAGGTGGCAAATGTCACCAAAACTATAGAAGCAGAAGAAACAGAAATCGAAAAACTTGAAGATGAAACAAAGTGAGATGCAAAACCACAGGTTGAATAAAATCAAAAGTTACAACAAATACAAATTCAAAGCTTAAAACACAGAATAAGACTTAGAACTACAAGATCAACGAGTATTAAAACACAGTTAACATTAGGCACATTATGAAAACACAATTTACAGGTTACCAATCCGATTCCTTCACCAAAAGTGCAACAGACAAGTGTACAAAGCTATCGAGGATAAGAAACATACCCGAGCAATTGCAAAGCCTGGACCAGTGGGTCGGATGGCAATTTCAGGATCGTGAAAGCCCAACCGGTCCCCGTAGAATAAAGGTCCCCGTCTCAACAAAGACAGGTCGCTACGCGAAGGTCAATGATCCATCGACCTGGACCAGTTTCAAGCATTCCCTCGCTGGCTACGACAACGAGGAATCCAACCTGGACGGCATCGGATTTGTGTTCTCCCGCGATGATCCCTTTGTCGGGATCGACCTGGACGATTGTTTAGACGAGCAAGGGAATCTGTCCACACTCGCACAACAAGTGATTACGGAAGTTGGTTCCTACACGGAAGTGTCACCATCAGGTAAAGGCGTGAAGGTCATCGCCAAATCACTTATCCCCGTGTCTTCAAGACGAGATTCATCCCGAGGAATCGAGATCTACGGTTCCGATCGATTCTTCACGATCACCGGTAACGCCATAGGATGCCACCCCGACATAAATGACTGCACGGTCTCGCTTCCCTCTTTGATTCGTGAATTATTCCCCGACACTCTGAAGGCTTTAACGCCCAACCCGGTAAAGGCGGCACTCCCGAACGTCTCCTGGAGCCAGGTGCAACATCGTGCCAGGGGGGCGAGGAACGGAGACAAATTTATGAGTCTCATCCTTGCCAAAGATGATCCAAAGTCGGGCTCAGCCAGTGAAGGCGATCTTGCCCTGTGCAGCATTTTGGCTTTCTGGACCGGCCCAAACCACGACCTGATAGATCAGATTTTCAGACTCAGTAAACGCTACCGCCCGAAATGGGATGAAAGACATTTTTCTAGCGGTGCAACCTATGGCGAGGAAACGATCAACCGAGCAATCGCTTTCCAAAATGGAAAGTGCTTCCGTTGGCCCACTGAGTTCTACCGGCACCTACAAACGCGAACGGGCTAACTCAACTGAGTCAACTCCGTCAATCAACTCCCGTAAAACTATCCAAATTAGGAGTTCCAAATGACGATTAGCGAAAGTGAATCCAAGTCCAATACCCATGCCAACCCTAACAACCGAGGAAGAACGGGCACTCTGAATCCAAACTGTCGCGTAGTGTATGTGGCAGTTCCTAAGAGTGTTTTCAATCACGCAAAAGCCCAAGCCTACCTCTCGGGACTTTCGTGGACGAAGTTTGTAGAGAAGCTACTGACGGATTCCAAGCCGTTACGTTGATCGCTCAATCGGAGGCAGTTTGGGAAGTCTTCGGTTGGACTAAAAAATGTCGAGCCTTTTCAACAAGCAGATTGCACTTCTGCTTAGGCGGCCTAATAGGAAGCGGCTTTCTTTTCCTTATTTCCTAAAACCTTTGGTCTATGCAAACATTCGTGATTTGAAATTCTGGAGTGTACTATGATGAACGGTAGCGGATCAACAAATCATTCAAGGGTAAAAACTGATCGTCACCGACCCGACTTTGATGACCTCTTTGAACAAGTTTTTGCACGGGCTCCCGAGGCAAACGCACTAGGATTTGTCTTCATAAATCCACTCGTAACAGTGCAATGCGAACAACCGACCCCCGAGTTTTTCAAGCTCGTTCGACAGCGGCAAGCTGAGTGGTGCAAACAAGCGAGAACACTTTTCCCGAGGTCAATGCGGAAGCGGGTATCCAAGTGGTTAACACCACTGGGTGAGGAGACCAAGCTGGAAAGGTTGGGCACTCGATCCATTCTCTTCACCGGATCTTTGTACGCCAACGGTAACTTTGTACCGGCTCACGAATGGAATCGCTGGGAACACGGGAATGCGTTTAGTCCAAAGATGAGTGCCAGAAGAACGCGACAGACTCGACATGAGATAGCTGACGGCAAAGCTGACGAGAGTGAACTTTTAAGGGACTAGGCTGGTCACTTGTTGCTCTTTCTCTAAGCGACTTCTGTAGGCAACGCGGTGTAGTTTGTTTCAAATTTGCAGGCACTATCGCTCCCCGTGAGTTCTTTCGGAACGCGTTGTTTTTTGTTTGAGTGATTGGAGTATTTCGGCAAGTTCAACCAATTCCCATCAATGTTCTAAATCAAGGAAATCAAATGAGTAACGAAATCAACGTCGAGGGAATGGTAAATGGAAACATTACCCATCGAAGTCGATTGGAAATCACGAACTTAAATCGTCGGGTAGTTCATGTTACGGTCTCCGAAAAAGTATTCAATCATGCGAAGGCACAAGCTTATTTGTCTGGGCTCTCCTGGAAAGAATATATTGAGCAATTGCTATCGGAAGCGAAGCCGCTCAGTTGAAACTCATTTAATCAACTATGAGTAAGGAAAGACATCGGGTCGCCTGAGTTGCTGTCCCAGAAACGACCTTCAATCAAGCAATGGTTCAGGCATTTCTCTCGAATCTGAGCTGGACCGATTACAACGAAAGCTTCTAGCGGATGCGAAGCCCTTGATTTAGCGACGTTCGGTGCTTTTGTGCGTTGGCGAAGCTTGCCTAGTTGTTTACCGCTGCACGGGTTGGTAAGGTTTGCAGCTATCAATTGTAGCCAAATTTCGGCGGAGCTAGCGATGATGGTTCGTGATGGCTTTGTGACCGTGAAAGAAGCGTCAAGTATTCTTGACGTGGCACCGAATTCGACCCGAGCTTGGGGAGCGTTGGGAAAAATTACCGAATATCGCCACACTGCGAATAACTATCGGCTTTACAAACGCAATGAGCTTGAACGACTCCTAAAGCGAGCAAGCCAGCCAGTCGTTTCCGCTGCTGCCAAACGAAAGGCAAAGTGATGATCGTGTTGGCCATGGTATAGGACCGGTAGAGAGTGTGCAAAGCTAAGCGGAATCATGACAAAAACTCACCCCATCCAAAGCAACTTCGCACAACTTGCGGAGCATGACGAGCAACTGCTTCGGCTGGGATTGTTGGCGGAGCGATATTTCCCTGAGGACGCGAACACTTCGATTCTAAAGCTACGTCAGCTTGCCGAACTGCTCGCTCAGCAGGTTGCTGCTCGAATTGGCGTTTACAAATCCGCTGACGAAAACCAATACGATTTAATTCGCCGCCTTCAGGACAAATCCGTCTTCTCACGCGAGATCGCTCAATTGTTTGGCGAAGTGCGTCGTGCAGGCAATGTCGCCAACCATGAAATGACCGGTGACCATCGCACCGCGTTAGCGATTCTGAAAATCACTTGGCAACTTGGAGTCTGGTTTCATCGAACCTTCAAGAACGCTGCGTACAAAGCCGGGGCCTTTATACCGCCGAAGCCGCCGAAAGATGAAACAGAAGACCTCAAAGTTGACCTGGCAAGGTTAAACGAAGAACGCGATCGATTTCTATCAGAGCACAAAGAAGTTGTGCACCAACTGAGTTCCGCCGAAGACAAACTTCGTAAAGCCGAAAGCGAGCAAGCGTTTTGGGAAGAGATCGCCGTTGAAGCGGATACCGCCCGGGTTGAGTTAGCACACCGGTTAGAATCCGTTCAACTTGTCGCTGAAACGCAGGCGAAATCGGTCACAACCGAAATCGTCAAAGCGGCAAATACCGCAGCAGCTTCGATTCATCTCGACGAGGCGGAGACACGAAAGCTTATTGACGAACAATTGCGTCAGGCAGGCTGGGAAGTTGACTCGGCGAAGATGCGATATGGCACAGGCTGTCGTCCCGAGAAAGGTAAGAACAAAGCGATCGCGGAATGGCCAACCGAAAGCGGTCCTGCTGACTATGTGCTGTTCGTTGGATTAGCACCGATGGCCTCCGTCGAGGCGAAGCGCAAGAACAAAGACGTATCGGCGTGTTTACAGCAAGCAAAACGATACAGTCGTGGCTTTCAACCAAGTAGTGAAACCTCACTTCATGCGCAAAACTGGGGCGAGGAACTGGAATATCGTTTACCATTCACGTTTTCTGCGAATGGGCGCCCCTACCTGCGACAGCTTGCAAACAAGAGCGGCATTTGGTTTTGCGATGTTCGCAGACCTAGCAATCTCAGTTACGCACTGGACGGTTGGTACACTCCCGAAGGCCTGACTGCTGCACTTAAACGTGATGATGGAGCAGCTCATCAGCAACTCAAAAAGGAAAGCTTTAACTACGGATTCACATTACGTGAGTACCAAAAAGAAGCGATCCGTGCCGCTGAGTCGGCAATCGAAAATGGGCAACGTGAAATGTTGCTGGCGATGGCAACTGGAACGGGTAAAACCAAGACCTGCATCGCCTTGATTTATCGATTACTGAAAACCAAGCGATTTCGTCGTATTCTTTTTCTTGTCGATCGATCTGCGCTCGGCGAACAAGCAGCCAATGCCTTCAAAGACACTCGAATGGAAAGCCTGCAAACTTTCGCGGATGTTTTTGGCATCAAAGAACTCGACGAACAGAGTCCTGATACCGACACCGCAGTTCATCTTGCCACGGTCCAAGGAATGGTGCTTCGCACGTTGTATCCAGCCGAAGACGCCACACCCCCAGCGGTCGATCAATACGACTGCATCATCGTCGACGAATGCCACCGTGGTTACCTCCTTGATCGTGAGATGTCCGAAACGGAGCTCGGGTTTCGCAGCTACGAGGACTATATCTCCAAATACCGTCGGATCCTCGACTACTACGACGCCTACAAGGTCGGATTGACCGCGACACCGGCCCTGCACACGACCCAAATCTTCAACGCTCCGATCTTTACCTACAGCTATCGAGAAGCCGTGATCGATGGGTTTTTGATCGATCATGAGCCGCCGATACGAATTACAACTCAACTATCTAACGAGGGAATTGTCTGGAAAATCGGCGAGGATGTGTCGGTCTACGATGCTCAGAATGACAAAATCGATCTGTTTACAACTCCTGATGAAATCCGAATCGACGTCGACGAATTCAACAAGAAAGTTGTCACCGAACCATTCAACCAGGTCGTCTGCGAAGTTCTCGCACAGGAACTCGATCCATCTTCGCGCGAAAAGACGCTGATCTTTTGTGTCGACAACGCTCACTGTGACATCGTCGTAACTCTGCTCAAGAAAGCGTTCGAAAACGTTTATGGCAGTGTGGACGATGATGCAGTTATCAAGATTACGGGGGCGGCAGATAAACCGCTGGAGTTGATTCGTAAGTTCAAAAATGAACGACATCCCAACGTGGCCGTTACGGTTGACCTCCTCACCACTGGTATCGATGTTCCTGAAATCTGTAACATCGTATTCCTTCGACGGATGAACAGTCGAATTCTTTATGACCAGATGCTCGGGCGAGCTACTCGGCTTTGTGAAGAGATCGGCAAAGAAACTTTTCGAATTTTTGATGCGGTTCGCATTTACGAGGCTCTCCAAAACTTCACCGCCATGCGTCCCGTGGTCATTGATCCCAAAATCTCATTTACACAGCTTGCAGGCGAACTTGCTCGGGTAGAAGGTGAAGCAGAACGAAAGCTCGTTCGCGACCAGTTCATCGCAAAGTTACAACGTAAAAAGCGACACCTCAGCGATTCCGCCGCTGCGGATTTTGAAACTCAAGTTGGTACGACACCAGACGGATTGATTCGGCAACTCAAGGCGATGTTATTGCCTGAGGTAGCAACGTGGTTCAAGCAGAATCAGCCTATTGGAGAAATCCTTGATCGAAAATCAGACAGTGTCCCTGCCGCTGTCTTCATCTCGCAGCACCCCGATCGGCTGATTAGCGTCGAGCGTGGATACGGAATGGCGATGAGACCCGATGATTATCTCAAAGGGTTCACCGAATTTATCAAAACCCACACCGACGAGATCCCCGCACTTATCACCGTAATGACTCGACCGCGAGAGTTGACCCGTAAGCAATTACGGGCGCTTGCCTTGGAACTTGACCGTGCTGGTTTCAGCGAAACAAACTTGGCGACAGCTTGGCGTGAAATGACAAACCAAGACATTGCCGCTCGTATCGTGGGCTTCATTCGCCAAGCCGCCATTGGCGACCCACTCTTGCCTTATGAACAACGCGTTGATGGTGCTCTACAACGGATGCTTGCGTCGCGTTCGTGGACGATGCCACAACGTCAATGGCTGCAAAAGATCGCCGCACAAACCAAAGCCAATGTCATCGTCGATCGTGACGCCCTCGATGATCCCGACCTCATCTTCTCGCGAGAAGGCGGTGGTTTTATTCGTCTTGACCGAATGTTCGGTGGTGAGCTTCAAGACATCCTCAACAATTTTAACGAATCCATTTGGCAGGCTGCTGCTTAACAATAACGGAAGATTGCAGAACGCATGAGCAACGTCACACACGACATCGTCGGAAAACTCTGGGGTCTCTGTAACGTCTTAAAAGACGACGGAGTTACCTATCATCAATACGTCACGGAACTGACATATTTGTTGTTCTTGAAGATGGCCGAGGAAACCAATCAGGAAAAGCAACTTCCCGAAGGCCATCGTTGGCACGACCTTGAATCACTCACCGCTCCCGAGCGACTAGAAGCTTACAAGAAAACACTCATCCATCTGGGTACCCACGGTTCGAAACTCGTCAATCAGATTTTCGCAAACGCCAGCTCATTTATTCGTAAGCCAGCCACGTTATCAACGTTGGTCACGGAGATCGACAAGCTGGATTGGTACAACGCCCGCAAGGAAGGCATGGGGGATCTCTACGAAGGGCTCTTACAAAAAAATGCGAACGAAAAAAAGTCGGGTGCTGGCCAGTACTTTACGCCGCGTCCGTTGATCGACAGCATGGTCGAAGTCATGCAGCCCACACTTGAAGACATCATTCAAGACCCAGCCGCAGGTACCGCCGGATTCCTTATCGCTACCAACCACTATTTGCGAACGCATTACGACATCGACGCATTGACCAACGAGCAGTACAAGAAATACTCGCGAAATACCTTCTACGGCATGGAACATGTGCAAGATACGCATAAACTTGCGTTGATGAATCTCATGTTGCATGGGATTGACTCCGATCCAGAGTCGGGAGGTGTTCACTATGGCGACACACTGGGAGAAGAGGGCGCCGCGATGGGCAAACGAGGCGCGACACTGATCCTCTCCAATCCACCCTTTGGGACAAAGAAAGGTGGCGGACTTCCAACACGCACCGACTTCACATATCCAACCAGCAACAAGCAGTTCTGTTTCATGCAACATATCTATCGCGGCTTGAAACATGGTGGACGTGCCGCAGTCGTACTTCCTGATAACGTTCTCTTTGAAGGCAATGTCGGAAAGCAGATTCGCATCGACCTTATGAACAAGTGCAACCTACACACGATCCTACGACTACCGACTGGCATCTTTTACGCGCAAGGTGTCAAAACAAACGTGTTGTTTTTCACACGAGGGGAGATCGAGAAAGGAAATACCAAACAGGTTTGGGTATACGACATGCGAGCCAACACGCCGCAGTTCGGAAAACGAACCGAGCTGAAACGCGAGCATTTTGCGGAGTTTGAAAAGGCGTTCGGGAAAGACCCGCTAGGATCAGCCAATGCACTCAAGAAACGCAAGGACACGGGCGAAGAAGGTCGCTTCCGTTGCTTTGATCGAGGATGGATTGCAGCGCGAGGTGATAGCCTTGACATTTCATGGCTTAAGGATGACGACGACGAAAACTCCAGCGATCTTCCTGAGCCGGCGAGTCTTGCTCAAGACGCGATGGTAGAACTCGAAGGTGCACTTGACGAATTGCGTGTTATCCTTGCCGAGCTAGGTGAAGAGGTGGAGCTATGAGCGAGCTTCCGAGCGGTTGGGACGTTGCGAAATTAGTAGATCTACTTGCCCCGTTGGACGATGGTCGCTATTTGCATCAAGGCTGGAGCCCAAAGTGCGAGCAGTTTCCTAGCCAGAAAATCAACATTTGGGGCGTGTTGAAAACAACTGCGATTCAGGATGGAGAATTCTTACCGGAACATAACATATTAAGGGTTAGATGATGCGTTGCTGGCCGATTGATGGCCAGGCGGTGTTGGAGGGGCCGAAGCGTGGGACTGCAGAAGGCCGCTGGTCAGC
>JAYVSE010000053.1:0-12147 GCA_043775635.1 Planctomycetaceae bacterium
GTGTCGCTCAGCACCACGGGTCGCGATAATAAATCGGACCTGCTTATCTACCTGGCAACGCTCGCGGGATGACCCTTGAAAAGTGCTAAACTGGAACTAAGAACAGCGATCAAATAAAGCGTTATTTGCCTTGTTCTTCGAGTGCGTCAGCCTTGGCTTCACCAAGTTCTTCGACGGCGTCCGCTTTCTTTTCGCCCTGTACTTCGCTGCGATCAGCCACAGCTTCGCCGACATTTTCGATTTGATCCGCTTTCCGTTTATTGACGTCGGCGGACTTATTTGCGTTGTCCCGTAGGTCCTTCGCGGCATTCTGGGCAGCATCGCGAGTGTTATCAGCATCCATTTGCGAGGCATTGCGAATCTGATCGGCTTCACGTTGAGTCTGATCGCGAATCGCATCGGCTTGCTTATCCACTGCGGACTTTTCACAACCAACGAAGGCGAGCGAAATCAACGCGATCGCGCATGTACTAACAATCTTCATTTTATCTCCAAGGTTTCCAGATCCGAATTTCGGCGTCTGGGTGCGGGGTCTGGGTGCGGAGTCTGAAAAGTTGGCGCAATTGCGTCAGCTATGTAATTTAATCTCTTCTCTGAACATGCTTTCAACCTATCGAGACTACAGGTAGGCAGGAAGCATCTATCCATTAGCGGCGTAGTTTCCAGCCGACCATGATCCCAAGTCCGAATGCCCACATTGCTGCGACATCCGGTTTGTCTTTTGCGTAGTCTCGTAGCAAGCCGAAAACGTCGCTAGCAGGTTCCGCAACATAATGCGAACCGGCGTTGCGCATCGTTGACGCTGCCGAGTCGGCGACATCTGCAAACTTCTCACGTGCCGCGTCACGAACTTGGCTTGTCGTCGATTCTTTGGAGGTAGTGTTGTTAGCCATTAGTCTCGATTCCTTTTAAGGGGGTGGTTAGAAAGTAAATTGATCGTCTCTGGTTCTCTTAGCGGGTTTGGCCAAAATTGCCATTCATAGCGGCGCCTACGACTGAACGCGTTCTAAAACTGGTTTCGCTCACTTTGGACTGCGGTGAGACCTCCGGTGCAACGACCGCCGCTTTGATCCAGCGGAGGTTTTCTGCGAATTCGCTTCGCGTCTCGTCCAAAGCCGACAAGGCTTTCTTCAAGATCACTGAGCCAATGATCGCAAGCAATACGCCTAAGACCGCTGCGATGGTTGCGGCAGCCAGCAGCGAGCTGCTGATTGTCCACTCCGCTTGCTCATGCAATAACGATGCCAAAGCCAACAAGATTGCTACGACTGCGGACAATCCGAAGATTGCCCCAATCAATAAAATTACTGCAGCAGTCGCACTGCGCTGAACTGCAATTTTGCCATCCACAGCAAGTAACTCGAATTGCAATTCGCATAGGTCAGCGACATCCCGAACAACTCGGCGGAATCCAGAAGGTTGGTGCATGGCGTTATTTTTCGAATGATTGTCAGTGGATGTTGAAGGAGTGTACAATTGCCGCCCTACGCTCATAAAGCGACAGATTTAGCAACACATGTTCTTCGTCAGCGCCGGTGGCGTTTGACGACATAGCCGACCACTAGTCCCAGCACGATACTGGTAACAATTGCGGAGGTTGGATGCTGAGCGATCCATTGCTTTGTTGCTTGCAAAGCCTTGTCTCTGGCGTTCGGTTCGTTGAAGCCAGCTTCAACGGACGCAACATTTACGACGGCAGCGCTACGACGGCGCGTTGTTTTGGAGATTGATTCGATGGGAGCAATCATGATGAGAACATTACTCTTGATTTCGTGGTCCGTGCAGCATTTGAGACAAGTGTCTCGCCGCCATTGCGCTGCCTGAGCGGAGCGCGAGCGTCAGTAGTGAGCTGACAATCCCTGCGGTGATCGACTTCTTTGGAACGGTATCTTCGACAAGTCGCACACGACGAATCCCTTGATCACCGTCGAGAAACGCGACTTGACTGGCGGCCGGTTTCTTCGCTTGGGGCACCAAAACGAAGGCCGCTGCGGCAACCGCAGGCAAAATCAGGTGGGGATAGGAGCGCACGTAGTACTTCCAATCCGTCAGGTTGCTGACATTCTCGCGTGCTGCCTCCATGCTGCTCGGCAATTCGTTACGGATCGCCTGCATTCGCTGACGGATTTGCGTCGACCGTTGCTTCGTTTCGAGGACGTTTGTCATCGTGCGGCACTCTTCAAGTGGTGTAGGATTAAATTCCAACGTGTCGTTTTAAATGTCAGTTAGCTACGACGCTTGCTGAGCAACACAACCGCACCAGCGACAAGTCCGACGCCAAACGCAATTGCGATCGACTCCATAGGGCGACGCTGAACGGTTCGAGCAACTTTTTTGGAATACTCGGCCGTCGAAGCGGCAAGTTGGTCGTAACCTGCACGTGCAAACTGACTCGCTTCTTCGCCATACTGTTCCGCAAAACCGCCGGCACGTTGCGAGGCAGCTCTGCCATCTCGCATCACGCTGGTAAGAAACGCTTCAACTTCATTCCATGACGCACCTGTAGTCCGTTGAATTGCACTAATCAGATCGTTCGGCGTGCCATTGAATTGCGCGAGATCCGTTTCAGAAAGCTCACGCCAGTTTTGTTGCAAACGATTCTTGACGACATTCCAATGGTTTTTGAGGTCTTCGCGAGTGATCATGGTTCGATCTTCAATTTGGCGTTTCGGTGGTGGAATTCTTTGAATATAAAACGCATAAATGCATTCGGCGTACCAAAAGCGAAAACTCGTTAAGAACCGAGCAGAATGGAACTAGACTCGGATTGTATTGGTCGCTTTCCGACCGCGCTGGTCAGTTTCCAACAACTCCTTTAAAAACTGCACTTTAGGCAAAAATCAGGTTCTCTCGTCTGGCTCCACAGGTCGTGCCGGTGGACCGGCAACGTGATTGTGCACATCGACCGGAAATCATGCTTCCACGTCAATGCGTTTGGCCGCGCGGAACAGACCCCAACCAAGAATTACGACCAACACAGTGATCACCGTACCAATGATCCATGGCTGGTTGATGATGTCCATGATGTTTCGCGGGGCGACTTCGCGACTCACTGTGCCTTCAACCACAGGTCCAAGGATCGCAAGTTTCGGTGACGCACCTTTGGCGAGGACGGCATTCAATGCTGCGGTGTCGTAGTCCGGAAAAGACGTTGCGCCGCTCGCGTAAATTAATCGATATACTTCGTCAGGTGAGGCAAAGAAAACAGCTTCATCAACGTACCCAAATCCACGAACATTGGTGACTTCAAGCGCAGGGCTGTCGCGGTTTTCGATCACCAATTTTAACTCCGTGTATTGAGTCGACGCCGTTAAGGGGATCGCTAGTTGCTCTTGTTGAAGTTCCCGAAACGCCAGTCGATGCAGTTGCGCCGTTCCTGCAACCTGTGTGAACTTATCGCGCGCATCGGGAGCCAGCACCCTCGCTTGGCGACTGAAGTTCTTATTGTTCGTTACCATTTCAATTCGTTCCAGCGGCGATTTTCGAACCGTCAATTGAATCTGCGTTTCCTTACGCTCAAGGTCTTGTCGAGTTTCGAGTATTGACAGTGGATACTCCACCGTCACTGGGACCGTTGCACTCACTTCTTCCACTTCAACAAATAATTCCAATCGATCGATGCGAAACGGTCTGCGTTCGATCGTGATCGCTTCTTGTCGAATTGTCTCGCGTTCGGATTGCAGTTCTTTGGTCAATTCCAAAAACGTGGATTGTTGATCCACTGTGGGCGAGCTGATCACGAGCCGAAACTCACGCGCTGATGTTGTGGGAATGTTGATTTCCGTTCGACGAACATTCATATACTTTGTGTAGTCGAACAATATTCCCGAATCGACCAACGGGACTTCGCCTGTCTCATTGACGGCGAACAACTGAATCGTTTGCTCAAAATCAGACAGTGGCGTAATGATCCGAAGTCCGACAGGCTGGGGATCTTGCGCGTCAAGCTTAAAACGGATGACAAGCCCCACGTCTTGCGTTGGCTTAAGCTGTGGGTTCTTGACGGTCCACAATTTTCTCCCCACACGTGTGGTGTTGCTGACCTGACGTCGCATCAGGAACGGAATCTCATCGCCGGCGCGATTGACAATTCTTACATCGTGTCCAGCGGCACTAACATGCTCATAGACCGCAGCATCGAACGGTACGCGCACAATCTCTTGATCCAGAATTCCATCAAAGTGAATCATCCGCTCGAACCGCTTCGACTGTTGATTCTCGATCGTCAAGTCCTTAGCGCCGACGCCCTTACTGGCAATGCAAAGGCCTGCAAGTAGCAATGTGACGTTTATCCAGCTCAACTGAGATCGTAGAGAACCGCGAGTAAATAACCCTTGCATGCCTTGCACCTTATGACAATGACTCCGGAAGCGAGTCCCCACTTTTGTTCTTGCTTTCGTCATCGAAGGATTGACGATACTTCAAATAGACGAACGAACCGCATAGTACCATGATACCGAGAATAATGAAGGCAACGATTCGATAGAGCTGATCGAGGCTTGCGAGGTCATTGAAAAATACCTTGAAGACCACGATCGTGAACAGCATCAATCCAACATAACGGAGCTTTTTAACACGATTGCGGATGCCGTAGATCAGCAACGAAAGTGCGAAGACGG
This sequence comes from Planctomycetaceae bacterium, assembly GCA_043775635.1. Taxonomy (GTDB): domain Bacteria; phylum Planctomycetota; class Planctomycetia; order Pirellulales; family Pirellulaceae; genus UBA6163. Next base: position 4,620 of record JAYVSE010000053.1, read on the forward strand.
TCCACAAAATGGAGATCCCGCCTGCCTGTAGTCCAGGAATAAAATGGAACAGAAAGGTGTTCGTTTCCAGTGTCGTAAAGATGAATAGCAGTGCTAGTGCCAAGCTGCCTAGCAGCTTAGCGACCGCAAGCTCTGTTGCTCCGACTTTCGCACCCAGCCAAGCGACAACAAGGAACAGGATGATGGCACCGAAGTCTATCAAACGCATCAACGCTTCCACGGGTCGGTACTCGCCACCATAAACAAACTGTGGAGTGAGTCCCCATGATGAGATATCAATTATAAACAGCTTAAGAATTGTGGCCGCAATGACAAACATCAGCAGCCCCTTCATGAAAGTGCCACTGGATCGCCTAAACTCGTTCAGGACCATGAAGCACGCGCCCAACCATAGCAACGTGAGCATTGGTAGTCGCAGTGGGTTAAACATGAATCCCAACGTACGATTCAATTCCAAGTTTAGGTAAACGAACAACATGCCCAAAACCGCGATGCTAGCCACTTTCACGGCTCGGTTCTCGTCTACCCATCCTGCGACATCATTGGCGCGGTCCATGACGCCTTGCTCAGGTGTTGATTGCGGTTGAATAAATCGCCAGGCCAGAGCCAAAGAACCGATGGGAACACCGAACATCACAATTCTCTCAACTAACTGCGCGAGATATTGATAAGTCGTAATGTCTGTCATCCGTTCACGCCCGTATTGTCCCGGCAGATCGATCAAGCCAAATCGGAAAATCACGATGCCGTACAACAGATAAGACAATTGGCGAAGAAACTGGCTGTCCAGCTTCTTAGCGATCCACAATAAGACGAGAGCCTGAAGCGACCAACTGACGGTAATCCACGCGTTGGACAGCAACAGCGGAATGGTGAGGGCGAGAAAGAGGGATGCGAGTCCCAAGAAGGACAACATCAGCTCGCGATCCAGCACTCGTCGCACCAAGCAATAGTAAACATGGCCAACATAAAACACGGTTAGTCCCAAGGTTACCGCAGCAATCCAGTGGCGCGAGAACGCTTCTTCGACCAGCCCAAAACTAATACAAAAGAAAATGCCTGCATTTAAAAACAAGACCAGTACATCGAGCAAGTTGGACTTGGTGCGAGAACGCAAGTTATAAACGAAAACCATGGTCGAATAGAGCACGAAAAAAGCGATGACAAATGGCTGGACGTGCCAAAAGTATTCGACCGTATATGACCTTAACGATGCTGCGAGCAGCAGATAGTTACAAGTCATGCTCAAGTAATTCAGCAGCGGCCATCCCTTGCGGCTACACATCCACAACACACCTAATCCGATGACCAGCATGTACCCATTGAGACCAAGGAAATCGACGTTGCCGGTCGAAAGCATGACTGGTGTTAGATATCCGCCCAGCACACCGAGCACTGCGACAAGTACGGTATTGAAGCGAATGGCAATTCCACCACACAAAAGTGTGACCGCAATCATCGCGGCGAAGGCGGCTTGGGTACTGATCAGATGATAGAAATTCGATGATGCGAACGCGGAAAAATATAAAGTGGCGATTCCCGCGCCCATCAGACCATGGCCGATCAGTTGATACTTTCCGCCAAGCAAGCGAGTGCCCGCAATGAGAAAGGCGAGCCCCGTTGTCGTCGCCAATCCGACGCGTCCCAAAGGGCTGATCATTTCATGTTCGACTGAGTACTTCAGGAAAAACCCAACGCCAACTACCAGCAGCAATATGCCGACGCGGAGCAGCCACTGGCTTGCAACGGCAAACTCCATCGACGTGCCTGGAGCGAGGTGGTCTTCACCAACAATGATCCAGTTCCAAATCTTTCGGAGCGTCTCTTTGGCTGCCAATTCAAATCGATTCGGCTCGCGAGGCACTGGGGGATCGATTGGCTTTCGGGACGAAGCATCGCTTGTCAATGTGTCAGTCGAAAGCAGGGCTGGCACTAGGCCGCTCGATTCAATTCCAGGCGAAAAATGCGGGGTGTCGACATCCAGAGGTTGATTTGCAATGTCGGGGAACAGGACCGCTTGGCTTGCCGCGACAACCGTGGGCTCCGGTGCCGATGTTTGTACCAGAACATCGTGCAGGGCGTTGTCTGGCTGCTGGCCCAATTTGCGAACGGCTTGTCGCAGTTCGAAAATCTCAAAAAGAATTTTACGGGTTTGTTCCGCCTGCTCACCACGCAGCACTGACAGCTTGCCAAGTATCACTCGCGTAACAATGATGAGGCCGCAAATTAAAATAAACCCAAGTGTTTCGTGCATTGCATTCACCAAGGAATGTTTAAGGTATAGCGTTGTCTTATTTCTTGTTTAAGAAAAGTCAAATTTAATCTTGACAGACAGACTGCTTCAGCATACCTCGCGTTTGCTCGAAGGCTACAAAACAAGCATAAATGTAGTGCGCAATTTTGAGACATTGATGCTGGCAACGAGAAAGCTACGTCGACAAATCCCTTTAGGGCCAAAGCCGAAACTTCCGCTGGGCAAGCCAGCGGGATTTCTTGCGGGGAAGCGTCGCTTGGTGGCCGACGTCATTGCGTCTTCGCGATCTGGTTGCTCGTGGCCCGACGGGGACAAGCCGGACGCCGTGAACCTTAATTTAGCGGTATGGCGCGAGCCATCCGGTGACTCGGGCCTCAGCGAGACCGGACGGCTCGCGCCTTACCGCTAAAACCGTAAATTGCCTTTAGGGCAGTGTTGTTAAGCTCGCTGCTCAATCGTTTCAGCAACATGCCGAGAATCGACTTGGATGTCCAATGGCTGACGACAACGAGTTCGTAGGCGCACTTGCACTGACCAAATGCCTGCTTCCGTTGGTTCAATGATCCAATGTGGAATGACGCAAACGCTTTGGTGTACAAGTTCAAAACCCGCCTCACTCTGGCTTACGGTTTCAACGGGAGTGGCCCAGATTGAGCTTTGGCGATCGATTTCTAAATCGATATCAATTCCGAGCCACTGGTCACTGAGCGACAGCCCGTCGCTGTGATGGAGGTCCAACCGATCACCGAGTTGCCCCAGGCGATTACCGTCGAGATCGCTAAAGAATCGATCGTCCGCACCCGCCGGCAGGCCCGCAAAATTCATTTCGATCCCGAAATGCAAGGAGCGATCTTTGGGAAGATTTTCCAGCAAGTAAGTGATCGACAGTTCACTGGAGCCACCAATCATGGTGATCGCTTTGGTGATCGTGAGAGGATGTCCCCAGGCGTTTCCATCACGCCTCATTTGCAACTGCACACGATCGGCACCCCGCCGAATCTTGGCATCAAAGGGAAGCTCCATAAAGTCACCACGCTCATGCGATCGACCGGCGGCGACGGCATCCAGGGTTGTTTCATTGTCAAAAAAATGATCCATCATCGACTTGCGTGCAAAGCGATCGTAACCGAGTCGCTTATCCAGGTCGGCCTGCTTGAAGACCACGCGATTATGAATACTCGTTACGTCAGCGCCAGCCGATGATGGGCCAGCGAGCACTTTGCGATGATACGCTTCAGGCCGACGTTGCATCGTTGCGAGCAGATTGTGTCCGATTCCGCGAACATCGAATTCGTAAATCCGCCCGCCGCGTCCTGGCGCAACCCAGAGACATAGGTGATCGTTTGACAAACGCACTTCTTGCATCGCGTCCAAATCAAAGTCCCCAACCGTCGCATTGGCCGTCATTGTCGGTGTGTGGTCGGAGCCTGCCGGTTGATCGATCAATCGCTGCAGAATATTGTCGGCTTGGATCAAGTGATGGTAGATGGCATTACGAAGGTGAGGCAGATAAATCCCACCAAACGCTCCATGCCAATAAGGACAATTGCATTGCCCGCGATAGAGATGGTCTCGTGCGATCGATAATTCACCAGCATCAGCACCGATCGATTCAGCCTTTTGTAAGCGGCGAGAAACGTCCAGCATACGGGCATACATCTCGTTGGCTTCCGCGTACTTCATTTTGAAATTGCGCCAAAAACCACCGCGAACAAATGTCTTCAATTGCGGCCAGCGATCGTCATCGTCAATCGCATGCGTTGCGTCTTCGTAACGCTTCTGCTGCTCAGTCGGCAATGACCATTCCGTCATTTCCCGGTAACTGCAATCTGGCAAATAGACTTTTCCAACGGGCGATGTTTCGCGAATCGCGTCAGCCAGCGTTGCCGTCCGTAACCAACTAATATTGTCTGTCAACGCGGTCAAGAATGAACGAAGCCAACCTCGTTCGTAAACATGCACATTCGTATCAGGCCAAGTACCGAATTTCTCGCCATCATCACCAAACGTAAGGACTGCACCGGGATGCACGTTGGCAATTTGACGGCAATAGTCGATCGTCTCAGCAACCGGAGCAAAGGGAATGGTATAGCGAAGCCGCTCCGCACCTGGAAAAATCCGCAGCAGGCGACCATCATCCTCGGTCAAGTAATATCCGGTCAACTCGTTATCGGTCAGCCCAGCGGCGCGGAAGTGGAAGTCATCCAGCACGGTATAGCTAATTCCTGCGGCAGCCAAGTCGCTGGTCAAGTTTGACTCCCAAACTCGCTCAGGCGTCCAGATCCCGCCGATCGTTGCACCCAGGTTTCGCTCTAGCCAAGTTGTATAGGTGCGAATTTGGCCCACACGATCCCGTCGAGGCAACATCGTCAGGATCGGCTCGTACTGCGGCCCGCCGATGATTTCAACTCGCCCCGATTCGACCAACAAGCGAAGTCGATCAAGGTATTCTGGATGCCGTTCAGCCAGCCAAAGCATCAATGGACCGCTGGTGTGTAGCGAAATGGCAATTCGATCAAACGGCTCGAACACATCCAGAAAAGGTAAATAGCTATCTTGGTACGCTTGCTCAAAAACACCGTCGAAGTTGCCAACTGGTTGATGGTTGTGCAAAACCAAGCAAAGATAAACGTTCGGCGTCATGGCATCGCGCAGGTGGAAGGACGGCAGTTAGATTGACGACACAGGCAGGCGGTTTTATGGCATCGGCGAGCCCATGCACACCTCGTCGCTATAACCGCTACATCCGTTTATCGGAACGTAAGAGTCAGGATCTTAGCCAAATCGACTCCTACGCCTCGGTTTTAGCGGTTCGGCGTGAGCCGTCCCGCCTCGCTGACGCCCGAGTCACCGGATGGCTCGCGGGCTGTTGTTATAGTGGGTTTCCATCGTTTTAGTGAGCCGATGACGCTAGCCACGGGCCGTCAACGGTATGCGTCCTGCCGTAGGGCCCGACGCTAGCGCGTACGGCTCACTAAATCAACAGCCCGCTCGCGGCGAGATTATGGAATTAAATCGGCGCAATGGGTTCTTGCCTACAATCGCAAATTTTTAACGGCCCACTGCGTGAGAGAAACGTCCTTGATAAACGGAGCCTCGCGATTTTGGCGCAGTATGTGCGATGCACGGAACCGGTGCTGCGTTTCGGCAGCGTCCGCGAACCGGGCAAGACTGACCAGTACATCATTCTGCCACAAAACGATGTTCGTGAACGTTCCCAGTTTTAAGAGGAGTATTAACAGTGAAAAGATATGTAGATGTCGTCCTGGCTTGCGTGTTGGTTACTGGCTGTGAAAACCAGTCAGCAGTTCAGCCCACGGAACGCGATAACACAGCGGTGAATCGGAGGGATGCCAATGATTCTACGTTGACGCCGATGGATCAGTCCAACGGTTCAGCGGATATCGATCAAGTGGCGGCGATTCGTAAGGCTGTGATGGACATTAATGACCTCTCGGTCAACGGTCAAAACGTCAAGATCATCACCGGTAATGGCAGCGTTGTATTGCGTGGGCCCGTGGCCTCGCAAGCGGAGCGAGAGGCGATCGAAAAAGCCGCAGCGAAGTTCGCTGGAAGCAACAAGATAGTCAATGAGCTGGAAATCGAACCCAACTGATCCGGCTTATCATTTAGTTAAACAGTTAAGTATCAATCAAACCATCAAACAAGGAAACATACAATGAACCACGAACACGAACACGATCAAGCAGTTTTCTGCATCGCAAAGAACCGCAACGAAGCAGTCCGAGTTACCGAGAATTTGCGCACAGCGGGCTTTCGCGAATCCGAAATCTCCTTCGTTATGGCCGATGGCGATAACGGGGGCGAGATCGTTGTAGAGGGCAATTCGAAAGCGCCCGAGGGTGCAGCAACGGGCGCGGGCAGTGGAATGCTGCTGGGCGGGGCATTAGGCTGGGCGGTCGGCATCGGTGCGCTGGCAATTCCTGGGCTTGGACCGTTCATAGCGGCAGGACCGATCATGGCTGCGCTCGGGGGCGCGGCGATCGGCTCGGCAGCAGGTGGCGTTACCGGAGGCTTGGTCGGCCTCGGTTTTTCTGAATATGAAGCAAAGGAGTACGAAGGCCATTTGAAGGATGGGCGAGCTCTGATATCCGTGCGAGTTGAGAACAGCGAAGAAGTGACTCGCGCTAAGAAGATTTTCAAGGATGCTGGTGCCGGCCACATTTCAGTCAAGAGCGTCGAGCACGCCACATAGCCGAAGCAGTCGAGACGGTAGAACGAAGAAGTTTTCAACTTCTGTGTTTTTCAAACTTCCGCGAGCAACCAGTTTGTTCGCGGTTTTTTTTTCACTGGAGATGCCAATCGTCATATTGGAGCTTCGCTAGTGGATGATTCTTAGCTACGGCGGTCGCTTACCGACCAACTGAATGGAAGTTGGCGTAATCAGCAAGCAAGCACGCGTGAACCTCAGGCGCTAGCCGTGGGCCTCAGTCGCCATTACCAATTTGCCACCTCCACGCGTCGCAGGGGTCAAAACCACAATAATTCCGTTTTCCCACGACGGCGGTCACGTCTTGTTCGATTCGTAAAATTGACACTCTTCCAACATCTACTTCGTTCGATGACTAACCCAGTTGTTTGACAATGACTATGTCATTTATATTGCCGTGAACATATTAAAATAAATCGCTGGCTTGAGAGGCCTAGGTAAGGCCCACGGCTAGCGCCTGAGGTTCACTTGAAAGCAACCGTTTGCTTCTGAGGCGGGTCCCAAGGTGGTGCGAGATCAACTTAAGGCCAATTGCACAAGACGATTGAGAACGCAACCGGACCATTGAACCTCCCTTGGCTTCAGCGATAATGGTGGCAGTTTTGGAACCAGCTTGCTCGATTAGCGCACGCATCATTTCTGGCCCCTTCTCTGGTGTAACCCATTGCATATTGAGCGTCGTTGATGCGATGCATTTCGTGGACCGGCAGCTTTTGAAGTTAACAATTCAACTGGGCGCGACATTTGCGTCTTGGCCAGTTTCGTCCATCCGCTCAATCAAACATTTAGATGATCTTTATGCTGCCAGCAACCAATCATCGCGTCGCGATGACTACGTCCGATTCGGTCAACCGACAGATCCGTGAACAAACGAGTCGAAGTGTGATCGGTTACGCATCTGCCGGGCCTGATGCCATCAGTGAACGACTTAGAGAACTTGATCAGGTAACCGTTCACGGGCTGGACTAAGGATTCGAGAAATCGATCTGGACACGAAGTGCCAGTTTCGGCACCAATGGGTGCATGGCCGCACCGATTCCACC
>JAYVSE010000054.1:0-6350 GCA_043775635.1 Planctomycetaceae bacterium
CACCGACCCGGACAACGATCGCCTGACTTATACGTTGACTGGCGATGATCTACCTCAAGGCAGCCTGCAATCCGGATCGGGTCTGCTCGTGTTCACGCCCACACCCGCTGATCTAGGAACTTATCAAATCAAAGTGTCTGCCAGTGATGGAGCACTAACGACCTCGCGCACCTTTACGTTGAACGTGATTGCAGATCCGATCAAGACGACGCGAGTTAGCGGCCGCGTACTCGATGTGGATCAAACACCAATCGTCGGCATCCAGGTTGAACTCGGTGGAGTGAAAGGGCTGACGAAAGCCGATGGCTCGTTCCAACTTGAGGTGGGTAGTGGCCCATTGGTGACGAACACACTAAAAATTCGTGGCGAGACATTTGTCGATCCAAAGCAGCCCAAGGTGGTCTATCCATTCATTGCGGAAAAGCTACCGCTGCTCATGGACCATGATATGTTCTCAGGGGCGAACAACATGATCAGCCGCCCAATCTTCCTGCCGAAATTGGATGTTGCGAATGGGAAGACCATCGATCCCACGAAGGACACGATCGTTACCACCGCCGCTATTCCTGGCGCGTCGGTATTCGTAAATGCCGGCACACTGATGAACCTGCAAGGCACGCCGTTCACGGGCAAACTATCAATCACCGAAGTCCCGGTCAGTCTCACCCCTGCGGCGCTGCCACCAAACCTGTTTCCCGACTTGGTCGTTACGATCCAGCCTGGCGATATGGTGTTTACCGCACCGGCACCGATGACGTTTCCGAATGGTTCGGGTTTCGCGCCTGGGACGCTGATGGACCTATGGTCAATCAATCCGGTGAGCGGCCAATTCGATGACGTGGGCGACATGCAAGTCAGTGCCGATGGATCGACGGTCGAAACGATTTCCGGCGGCGTCCGCAACAGCAGTTGGCATTTCTACTCGCCCACTCCCAACCCGCTCAAACCACCCAAAAAAGACGACCCCGGCTGCGATAACTGCGAGCCCCAAGGGCCGGCGAAGGGCGTGGTGAGTCTGAACTCCGGCGCAATCACTGAAGACCACCAACTTGCGACGTACCAGTCACTCGGCGAAACCCGTGGGGTGTTACTGCACTACGACTCACTGCGCGCCGACCCACGAGAGATCATCCACTTCGGCTACAGCGACGTGGACCCGAACATCTTCTCGGTTCCCGATGCGCTCAAGTTGGTGGCTCGACTCTCGGTGAATTTGAACGGGGTCGAGTACGTCGCGCCGGGCTTTGCAAACCCAGGCCAGTTTGGGTTGATTGGTGGTGAACATTTTTGGTCGATTCCCGCCGGTAGCGGCCCGCTCGATGCCGCAATGCAATTAGACCTGCGCGACCAACCAACGGGTGTCTATCCATATCAGCTCATGGTCGGTTTGCGGGGATTCACCGGCAGTCGCTTCATCGGCTCTGCCGATATCTCGCGCGACCAGCTCGTGCATGTCAATTCGCTTTCCAGCCCGTTTGGCAGCGGGTGGGGAATCGATGGCCTTATGCAACTGGTCGTCGCTGCGAACGGCTCGGCGCTCATCGTGGATGGAGGCGGCACGGAGCTTTTGTTCAAACCGAACGCCAACGTCACTGGGTTTGTCTCGCCCCCTGGGGATTTCTCGACACTTGTGCAACTCCTCGACGGCACATTCCGCCGCACCACGAAAGACCAAACGGTCTTCCAGTTCGACGTCCAGAACCGGCTGTCGACCATGCGCGATCGCCACGGCAACACCACGCGTTACGAATACAACGTTGCCGGCAATCTCGTGAAGATCACGGACCCGGCGGGGCTTGAAACTACGTTCGCGTACACCAACGGCAAGGCGACCACGATTACAGACCCAGCCGGCCGCGTGACCCAACTCGCATTCGACTCCGCCGGCAACCTGATGCGGATCACGGACTCGGATGGCTCAACTCGCAGTTGGGAATACAACGGCGACCACAACCTCACGGCCGAAACTGACAAACGCGGAATTCGCGGCCAGGATTTCTACGACCAGTTCGGCCGAGCCACACGAGCGATCCGCTTTGATGGCTCGGTCATCCAGGTAGCGCCTGGGCAGGTCCAGGGGCTTTACCCGTCCGATCAGACGATCGATCCGACCAACGCCCCCATCGCGTTCCGCTCCGCGTCGGGAGACGCCACTTACGTCGACGGCAACGGCCAAGTAATCCGCACGGTCCTCGACGCCGCCGGCCAGGAAGTTACTTCGACCGACGCAATTGGGACGCTCCCAACCGTGAAACGCAATGACCAAAACCTCGTGACGCGATCATCCGACGCGCGGGGAAATTTGACAGATTTCACCTACGACACCCAAGGCAACGTGTTAACCATTAGCGATGCGATAACCGCTGGCTTGGATGGGACCCTCCTGGCTGACAACTTTGACACCGAGAACGGCGGTCAGGGCGTCTATGACTACACGGGGTTTGCCAACTGGAACGTCACTCGCAATGGCGTGGACCTACTGGGCAATGGGCTGGGAACCTTCTATCCCAATCAAGGAATTTACGTAGACATGGCGGGCACATTCGGCACATCCGGTCGACTGGAGTCCAAGAAGTCCTTTGCCTTGACACCCGGTACCTACGAATTGAGCTTCTTGCTGGGAAACACCTCGGCAGCTTCCTTCACCACCACGAACTCGCTGCAGGTCGCACTGGGCAGTGCGTTTGACGAGACGTTTACCGTGACCGGAGCCGTTCCGCTGCAAGCCGTGACGCGGACAATCGTGGTCACCACCTCAACCCAGGCCAGCTTGATATTTGAACACACTGATAATGAATCTTACGGCCCAGTGATTGACGATGTGAAGCTCCGGCGCGTGGAAGGTGGCCCCGCGCAGCCGCGCCGCTTCACCTATGATCCCGCCTTCAACCAACTTACCAGTCAGACCGACGATCTGGGACATCAAACGCTGCTCGACATCGACCCGGCCAACGGCAACACCCGGTCGAGCACTCAAGTCATCGGCGCAGTCGGCGGCCCCGATGACCTTGTCACGCAGTTTACTTACACGTCACAAGGCTTGGTCAACACAGAAACCGATCCGCTCGGCCGCATTACCGACTATGACTACGACGCGCGAGGGCGTCTTGTCACTGTCACGCTGGCCAAAGGTACTTCGAACGAAAGCAAACGCCAATTCGTTTACGACACGGCCGGCAATCTGACGGTCGCCATCGACGAGAACGGCCATCGCACAGATTACGCCTACGATGTGCTGAACCGTGTGACCCGGATCACCGAATCCGACCCGGATGCTGGGGGGCCGCTCACCCGTAACGTAACCGCGTTTACCTACGACCCGGCCGGCAACTTGACGACCACGACGGACGCGCGCGGAAACATCACCCGGTCCGAATACGACCCGCTCGACCGGCCGTCCAAGACCACCGACCCCAATGCGGGCGAAACCGGTTATCGCTACGACCTCGCAGGCAATCTGACATCCGTCACGGACCCGCTGGGCCACGCAACACGGTATCGCTACGACGCCCGCAATCGGCTCGTCGAAACGACCGACCCGGACAGCGGCCGGACGAAGTTCGGTTACGACGCCGACGACAACACCACCTCCGTGACCGATCCGGTGGGCAACCGGACGGAGTTCGACTACGACACTCGCAGCCGACTCGCCCGAGAAACCATCCAGGTCGAGGCCCCTCTCTACGCCAACGATTTCGAAGCCGCGGCCGGTACCGAGTGGTCTAGCAACAAGACCGAAGTCACGCCGCAAGGAAATCGGCACTTCTTGGGGCAGTTTGGCCCGGAAACCACATCGCTGTCGATCGGCACCGGCAGCGTCATCCTCCCCGGCGGCCTGCCAACCCACGATTTCGTCACAGTTTCGTTCGACCTGTTTATGATCCGGACGATGGACGGCAGCAACACCCAATTCGGCCCCGACATCTGGACGCTCGGCGTGGGAGATGGCGGTCCGACCCTGTTGCGCACCACCTTCTCGAACCATCCGCGCGAGCAATTCGGCACCTCCTTCGATCAAGCTTTCCCGGACCAATTCACCAATCCGCCTACGAATCACCCCGCGCGAACAAGTGCTGTCGAGAACGACACGCTCGGCTACGGGACCAGCTTTCAAGGCGACTCCGTGTACCACCTGACGTTTACATTCCCGCACACCGCGAGCGCCCTGCGGCTCGACTTTACCGGGGGACAAGACTCGCCGATCAGTAATGAAAGTTGGGGCCTGGATAACGTGCAGGTCTCCGCGGTCTTCGACCGCCAGTCGCGAGTCTTCACCTATGACGCCGTGGACAACCTGATTTCGTTGACCGACCGCAATGGGCGCCGCACGGAATACACATACGACGACGTCGATCGCCGTACGGGCGAGATTTGGGTTGGCGGCGGCAACACGATCACGTATGCCTATGACAAAGCGAGCAATCTGCTCTCTGCTTCGGATACGTTCAGCCGTTTGGCAATGACGTACGATGCTCGCGACCGCGTGCGCACCGTGGACAACGCCGGCACGCCCGGAGTGCCCAACGTGGTGCTGACCTATGCCTACGACCCGGCCGGCAACCGGCTTTCCACTGCGGACACGATCGGCGGCGCGGCGGGCGGACTGAATTCGTACGCGTACGACGGCTTGGATCGAGTCACCCGCATCACGCAGTCCGGCGCGAGCGTGTCGAATAAGCGCGTCGACCTCGCCTACAACGCGCTCGGCCAATTCAGTTCGATACAACGTTTTCAAGACATTGCCGGCACGCAACTCGTCATCGGTTCGAACTACGCATACGACGCGCTGAACCGTCTGACCGGCCTGCACCACCGCAACGCCGCGAACGCCGACGTGTCGTTCTTCGACTTTACCTACGACACGCACAGCCGCATTATCCAAATCACCGACGTTGACGGCACCACGGATTACACCTACGACAACCGCGACGAACTAACCGCAGCAAACCATGCGGACGCGAGTAATCCAGACGAAACCTATTCGTACGACGCCAACGGCAACCGACGTACTTCCAGCCGCCACGGCAACGCCTACGTCACCGGCCCGAATAACCGTCTGCTCTCGGACGGCACTTACAACTACACGTATAACCCCGAAGGCAATCTTCTCCGCCGCATCGAAATCGCCACCGGCAAGCACCGCGATTTCACCTGGGACTACCGCAATCGCCTCATCGCCGTCAGCGACAAGACGGCGGCCAACGTGGAAACCCAGCGAGTCGAATTCACATACGACGTCTTCAACCGCCGCATCAGCAAGAACGTCGTTACCGGCGGCACCACGACGCTGTCCGAGTTCGTCTACGACGGTGCCGACGTGCTACTCGACTTCCGCGACCCCGATGGCTCTGGCCCTCAACCCTCAACTCTCAACTCTCGACTCCTCCACGGCCCAGCGGTCGATCAGGTCTTCGCTCAGGACGCAGGCGACGGCAACCCGCTCTGGCTGCTGACCGATCAACTCGGCTCGACGACCGACCTCGTCAACAACAGTGGGACCGTGGTCAACCACGTGAAGTACGATTCGTACGGAAACGTGATCAACCAAAGCGACGCGACCAAGAGCAGCCGGTATCTGTACACGGGACGGGAGTTGGACTTGGAGACGGGGTTGTACTTCTATCGCGCCCGCTACTATGACGCGGCGACGGGCCGGTTCCTGAGTGAAGACCCGATCGGATTCGCCGGCGGTCAGAGCAATCTGTATGACTACGTCGGAAATCTTCCAATTGGAAGGACCGACCCTACCGGTTGGTCCGGACAAACCTGCCGAAAACCAATTACGAGTAAGGACATCGACGAGCTGCTGCGACGAATGCGGGAGAAAGATCAATTACTCGATAAATTCAGGCCCGAATGGAGTACAGATGAGGCTAGGCGTTGGCTCGATTCATCGGACGGACGGCGTTACGAAGAGCTTGCACGTTTGGTTGATGAAACCTTGGACGATCTAAGTCGCCGAGACGACGCCGAATTCGCTAAGCTTCCCTTGGACATTCAAGGCAAGCTAGTTGATGCGTTTTTTGGCAACCGAGATGTGATAGATAAATTGCTAAGTCAACCTCTAACTCCGTTACAACTCATGATACATCCTGGGTTGAGGCGTTGAATCGGTAACAGTTTAGTTCTTTTGCCCGATTGATGGTCCGGCGATGGGGCGGCTTGGCTGAAGGAGGCGTCAGGAAAAGGTGTCAGCGACGGTCTTAAATATTGGCAAGTCCTGATTCAAAATATTTTTTGAATTCCTTTTTGAGTTGAGGGTGCGTGAGTTCAGGCGGACGCCCAAACCGGGATTTTCTAGGCATGACTCAGGTGTTCAATAATGCTTTGTTTGAATCCGCCTGAACATT
>JAYVSE010000055.1:0-2960 GCA_043775635.1 Planctomycetaceae bacterium
TAATGATCCAAGACATGTTCTTCGTAAATATCTTCTTCGCGTGGCATTGCAATTTGGCATTAGGCGTTTCGCAGTAGCGGATTCGCAGCATTCTGCGAACCCGCTCAAGTGTAGAAGGCGGACACCAAATCGACTACTAGCAAAAACCAACTGAATAACATTTCATTTCGGCTGCCCAAGCATGCAAATGTCTCAGCAACCCCAGCGGAAGTTTCGGCATTGGCGCTACCAAGCCACGCTTCCCCGCAAGTGAATCCCGCTGGCTCGCCCAGCGGAAGTTTCGGCTTTGGCCCTACCAAGCCACGCTTCCCCGCATGGAATCCCGCTGGCTCGCCCAGCGGAAGTTTCGGCTTTGGCCCTACCAAGCGACGCTTCCCCGCATGGAATCCCGCTGGCTCGCCCAGCGGAAGTTTCGGCTTTGGCCCTAAAGGGATTGGTCGACGCAGCTTTCTGGTGCAGTAGGGCCAAAACCGAACGATCCGCTGGGCGAGCCAGCGGGATTTATTCAATCAGGATAGTTGTGTAAATGCCAATGGGTGAACCCGGCGGAAGCTGCGGAAGCCTAGGTTTTCAGCTACCAATCGCCTGAATCGATGCGGAACAAAACCGGCTTTGAAAAAGCCGGTCAATTTTGACTCCAAATAACAAATTTTTAACAGGCCAGCGCTCTTTACAGGACTTGACAGGGATCTGGAGATACGGATACTTGCGACTCCTCAAAACTGGCCTTCGAGATCAGGATTCCGTCATCAACGACGACGATACTTGGTTTCGATCGTTCGGTGGGGTCTCCCTTTCATTTAAAAACACTTCGATTCTTTGCACCTGCTGATGCCCACAATCAATCAACTTGTTCGCAAACCGCGTCGCAAGCCGCGCACGTTTAGCGGAGCACCGGTTCTCGAAAAATGCCCTCAAAAGCAGGGCGTTTGCTTGCAAGTTCGCACCATGACACCGAAGAAGCCGAATTCGGCACTTCGCAAGATCACGCGTGTACGGCTTAGCAACGGCAAGGAAGTCACTGTTTACATTCCTGGTGAAGGCCATAACCTCCAGGAACACTCGATCGTCCTGATCCGAGGCGGTCGTGTACGCGATTTGCCGGGTGTTCGATACCAAGTCGTTCGCGGATCGCGTGACGCGCTGGGTGTTGAAGGCCGTAAGCAGGCACGTAGCCGATACGGTGCCAAGAAGAATGCACCGGTGAAGAAGAAGTAGCCGTTAAATTTCCTTTTTTTGTTTGATGCATCGCAACTCTGACTAGTCGGTTGCGATTGCAAGTCCCAAGTCTGTTACCCCGTTTTCGAATTAGAAAAATCCCGATGGGAAAGATCACTGCGAGCCGAACTCACATCAAACCTGACCCGCGTCACAATTCGATGCTGGCCAGCAAGTTCATCAATTGTTTGATGTACGACGGCAAAAAGACCACCGCACAAATTGTGTTCTACGACGCCCTTGAGGAGATCTCGAAGAAGATCAAGGACGCTGAGCCAATCCAAGTTTTTGAAGCGGCCATCGAAAACGTTAAGCCGTACATCGAAGTTCGCAGTAAGCGAGTGGGTGGTGCGAGCTATCAGGTTCCGATGCAAGTCAATCGCAATCGTCAACAAAGCCTTGCCATTCGCTGGCTGCTTGGTGCCGTTCGTGAAAAGAAAGGCCGTCCGATGCATCTGAAGCTGGCTGATGAACTTATGGCTGCTTATAAAAAAGAAGGCGTTGCTTACACCAAGCGAGAAAACACACACCGAATGGCCGACGCCAACAAGGCGTTTGCACACTTCGCTTGGTAACGCTTATTTACCGCTCATCGCTTAGAAACAACACACGAAACCGCGGTTCGATTTTTCGAGTCGCGGTTTTTGTTTGCACCTAGGTTATGTTTTCGCTGTCGATCACCACTGTTGTGGATCGCACCAGATCGCCAAAATTGCGATCCCAAACTTACCTATACTTTTTTGTGCGCCGCCCACGTTTCGTTTTTGGAATTTACTGCTCATGGCCTCCGACATAGCCCTGATTCGTAACATAGGCATCATCGCTCATATTGATGCGGGTAAGACGACGGTGACTGAGCGGATGCTGTTCTTAAGTGGTGCCAAGCATCGCGTCGGGCGTGTCGACCATGGGACAACCGACACCGACGATGACCCCGAAGAGCAAGAACGCGGGATTACAATTTTTGCAGCCTGCGTAAAGTTCCGCTGGGGTAAGTGCAACGTCAATTTGCTCGACACGCCTGGCCATGTTGACTTTACGGCTGAAGTCGAACGTTGTTTGCGAGTTCTCGATGGAGCCGTGGTCGTATTTTCGGCTCGAGAAGGTGTCGAGGCGCAGAGCGAGACGGTTTGGCGTCAGGCCGACAAGTATGGTGTACCGAGAATCGTGTTCATCAACAAAATGGACCGCGAAGGCGCCAATTTTGAATCTGTATTCAACGATATTGGACCTCGACTAGGCGGCCGCCCTGTCGCAGTTCAGTTGCCCGGCGGATGCGGACCAGCGCATACCAGCAATCCGTTTCGGGGCGTGATTGACTTGATCGATATGAAGTGGATGCAGTTCGATCCACAGTCCGACGGCAAACTGGTTAATATCGAAGAGATTCCCAGCGAGTTCATCGACGACGCTATGTTGTGGCGTGAACAGATGCTGGATGTCGTGTACGAACTAGATGAAGCTGCCATGGCGCTGGCATTTGATGAGCAACCCGTACCACGGGAAATGATCATCGCAGCGTTACGCAAAGGCACGCTTGCCCGAGAAATCCAAGCGGTGTTTTGTGGGTCAGCGCTTCATGGAATGGGCGTGCAACCGCTGCTGACAGGTGTCAGCGATTTTTTGCCGAGCCCCTTGGACCGTCCAGCCGTCATCGGCGTTGACCCTAAAAATCGCGATACGGTATTGACGCGATCACCAAGTGACAATGAGCCGTTTTGTGGACTCGTATTTAAGATTTT